>NZ_JBUDGD010000002.1:0-295860 GCF_055484735.1 Pseudomonas sp. 15C
CAACAACTTCAACCACTTGCGCTTCCGATCTCTCGTCAGCGGGAGGCGAATTCTACAGCGTTACACGCTGCTGTCAACACCTCTTTTTCAACTTCCTTTTGGGCTTCGATGAACTGAAGCCGCTTACCGACGAAACCTACTTAACTCGCTGAATCTCAAGGAGTTTTCCGTTTCGACTGCGCCGGAAGTGGGGCGAATTATAGACATCTGAAATCCGCCGTCAACACTTATTTGAAACATTACTCGGATTTCAGCGTGATCCGGGCAAATGCCTTTTTTCCGGCCTGGCAAACGTGGGTCGCACCCAGTGCATATATAAAGGAGCGATCAACCACTTCACCATCAACGCGAACACCGCCAGACGCCAGGAGGTCACGCGCAGCCGCCGAGTTCTTCACCAGCCCTGCCTTATTAAGGACAGCGGCAATCGGCATATCCTCAGCGGAAGCCATTTCGATCTCCGGCAAGTCATCCGGCAACTCGCCATCCTTCATGCGGTTACCTGCAGCACGGTGAGCATTGGCCGCAGCCTCTTCACCATGGAAACGCGCGACGATTTCTTCAGCCAGCTTGATTTTGACGTCACGCGGATTGGCACCCGCCTCGACATCAGCTCGCAATGCATTGATTTCATCCATGGAGCGGAAGCTGAGCAGCTCGAAGTAGCGCCACATCAGCGCATCCGGAATCGAAACCAGCTTGCTGTACATGACACCCGGCGCTTCCTGGATACCGACGTAATTGCCCAACGATTTGGACATCTTCTTCACGCCATCCAGCCCCTCGAGCAATGGCATGGTCAGAATGCATTGAGCCTCCTGACCATAACCACGTTGCAGCTCGCGCCCCATCAGCAAATTGAATTTCTGATCGGTACCGCCCAGCTCGACATCCGCACGCAGAGCCACCGAGTCGTAACCCTGCACCAGCGGATAGAGGAACTCATGAATAGCGATAGGCTGGTTGGTGGTGTAGCGCTTGTCGAAGTCATCGCGCTCGAGCATGCGTGCGACCGTGTATTGCGAAGTCAGACGAATGAAATCCGCCGGCCCCATCTGATCCATCCAGGTAGAGTTGAACGCGACTTCGGTTTTCGCCGGATCGAGAATCTTGAACACCTGAGTCTTGTACGTCTCGGCGTTTTCCAGAACCTGCTCGCGAGTCAACGGCGGGCGTGTAGCGCTCTTGCCACTCGGATCACCGATCATCCCGGTGAAATCGCCGATAAGGAAGATCACCTGATGCCCCAGTTCCTGGAACTGACGCAGCTTATTAATAAGCACGGTGTGGCCCAGATGCAGATCCGGCGCGGTCGGATCGAAACCAGCCTTGATACGCAGCGGCTGGCCGCGCTTGAGCTTCTCGATCAGCTCGGACTCGACCAGTAGTTCTTCCGCACCACGTTTTATCAGCGCTAGCTGCTCTTCAACCGACTTCATAACAGACCCGCAAGGCTCAGATTCAAAGGGAACCAACCATACAATATCGCGCACCAATTACAAGTTTTGCCCGGCGCACGACCACCAATCCACAGACTCACTGTCTGTAGACTTGCTTCAGAGATGATTTGGTTATATTTTATACAGTTATTTCATCTTCATCATGTCATTCATCTTTTCCAATTCATCATTTTTCAAAGTCAAAATTACCTATGACCACAGAACCGTCTAAAGCGCCCCCGCTTTACCCGAAGACCCACCTGCTTGCCGCAAGTGGAATCGCCGCCCTTCTCAGCCTGGCGCTCCTGGTATTCCCTTCCAGTGATGTAGAAGCCAAAAAGACGACCCTGAGCCTTGAACTGGAAAGTCCTGCTGAACAACTGACACAAGATCAAGACGCTGCTGACGCGGCTCAAGCCACAAATGAACCCGTCGCATCGCCGTTTGCGCAAATCGAAAACACTGACGACAGCACCGCACAAACCGCGGATGCCGCCCCTGCCCCTGCACCTACAGTTGAAGAAAAAGTAAAAGCCCCAGGCCATCGCGAAGTCGTTGTAGCCAAGGGCGATACGCTGTCCACGCTGTTCGAAAAGGTCGGTTTGCCAGGCGCTTCTGTGCATGAAGTATTGGCCAGCGACAAACAAGCCAAACAATTCAGCCAGCTCAAGCGTGGCCAGAAGCTTGAATTCGAATTGAGTCCGGACGGCCAGTTGACCGGCCTGCACAGCAAGGTCAGCGACGTCGAAACCATCACCCTTACCCGAAATGACAAGGGCTACGCGTTCAGTCGCGTCACCGCAAAGCCGACCGTTCGTACCGCGTATGTTCACGGCGTGATCAACAGCTCGCTGTCGCAATCCGCAGCTCGTGCGGGCCTGTCGCACAGCCTGACCATGGATATGGCCAGTGTTTTCGGCTATGACGTCGACTTCGCCCAAGACATCCGTCAGGGCGACGAATTCGATGTGATCTACGAGCAGAAAGTGGTCAACGGCAAAGCAGTCGGCAACGGTCCGATCCTCTCGGCTCGCTTTACCAACCGCGGCAAGACCTACACCGCCGTGCGCTACACCAACAAGCAAGGCAACAGCAGCTATTACACCGCCGATGGCAACAGCATGCGCAAGGCGTTCATTCGCACTCCGGTGGACTTCGCTCGTATCAGCTCCAAGTTCTCGATGGGCCGCAAGCACCCGATCCTCAACAAGATCCGCGCCCACAAAGGCGTTGACTACGCAGCGCCACGCGGTACGCCAATCAAGGCTGCCGGTGACGGTAAAGTGCTGCTCGCCGGCCGCCGCGGCGGTTACGGCAACACAGTGATCATTCAGCACGGCAACACCTACCGTACGCTGTACGGTCACATGCAAGGTTTTGCCAAGGGCGTGAAAACCGGCGGTACCGTCAAGCAAGGTCAGGTGATTGGCTACATCGGCACCACGGGCCTGTCGACCGGTCCGCACTTGCACTACGAGTTCCAGGTCAACGGTGTGCACGTCGATCCACTGGGCCAGAAACTGCCAATGGCGGACCCGATTGCCAAGTCGGAACGAGCGCGGTTCCTGGCTCAGAGTCAGCCATTGATGGCACGCATGGACCAAGAAAAGGCCACCATGCTGGCCTCGAGCAAGCGTTAAATCATGGCCTTGTATATCGGGGTAATGTCCGGAACCAGTCTCGACGGGCTGGACATTGCCCTGATCGAGCAGACCTCGGCGATCAGATTGGTCGCCACCCACTACATCCCCATGCCCGACTCCCTGCGCGCCGAGCTGCTTGGCTTGTGCGCCAGCGGCCCTGACGAAATTGCCCGCTCGGCCATCGCCCAGCAACACTGGGTGAAGCTCGCCGCGCAGGGTGTACACGCGCTACTGAGCAACCAGCACCTCAAACCTGAAGCCATTCGTGCGATCGGCAGTCACGGCCAGACCATTCGCCATGAACCGGCGCGCGGTTTTACGGTGCAGATCGGCAACCCGGCCCTGCTCACCGAACTGACCGGCATCACGGTCGTCAGTGACTTCCGTAGCCGCGACGTCGCGGCCGGCGGCCAGGGTGCACCGCTGGTGCCGGCCTTTCATGAGGCTTTGTTCGAAGAGCGTACTGGCAATCAGGCAGTCTTGAATGTCGGCGGTTTCAGCAATTTGAGTCTGATCGAGCCGACCAGGCCTGTAGCCGGTTTCGACTGTGGCCCGGGGAATGTCCTGATGGACGCCTGGATTCAGCAGCAACGCGGCGAAAACTACGACCGCAATGGCGATTGGGCGAAGACAGGCACTATTGAACCTCAATTGCTGGAAGCCCTGCTCAGCGATCCGTTCTTCATCACCCAAGGACCGAAAAGCACCGGGCGCGAGGTATTCAACCTGCCCTGGCTTGAACAACACCTTTCACGTTTTCCCGCGTTTGCTGCGGAGAACGTGCAGGCCACACTGCTTGAACTGAGCGCCGTAACCATCGTCACCTCGCTGCAAAGCGCTCAAGCCAATACACAGGAGTTGCTGGTCTGCGGCGGCGGTGCACATAACTCGGCTTTAATGACACGATTGGCAGCGCTGCTACCCGACACCACCGTCGCCAGTACCGCCAGCCACGGCGTTGATCCTGACTGGGTCGAAGCGATGGCGTTCGCCTGGCTGGCTCATTGCTGCCTCGAAGGTATCGCCGCCAACCGTCCGAGCGTCACCGGTGCCCGCGGCCTCCGAGTGCTTGGCGCGATCTATCCGGCCTGAGTGAATCGCGAGACAACAAAAAACGCCGCAGAACCGTGAGGCTCTGCGGCGTTTCAGTATGCGAAGCGAAAACGCTGTAAAGACGCTGCTATCAGATCGAGAACGACGACCCGCAACCACACGTGGTGGTGGCGTTCGGGTTCTTGATCACGAACCGCGAACCTTCCAGACCTTCCTGGTAATCCACTTCCGCACCGGCCAGGTACTGGAAGCTCATCGGATCGACCACCAGACTCACGCCTTCGCGCTCGACGATGGTGTCGTCATCGGCCACATCTTCATCGAAGGTGAAACCGTATTGAAACCCTGAACAACCGCCGCCCGTAACGAATACGCGCAGCTTCAAGCGATCATTCCCCTCTTCATCGACCAGGCTCTTCACCTTGTGCGCAGCACCTTGAGTGAATTGCAAAGCCGTGGGGGTGAAGGATTCGACGCTCATGCTGACTTTCTCCCGGCGTTACGCCGCCATAATGCGTGATGACGCGCATTATCCGCTTGTCCTAGAAAATTGGTCAACTATTAGAGGAGCGGCGGCAAGCTTCAAGCGCTGAGCTTCAAGCTTGCGGCTTATAGCTCGCAGCTGCTTTCAGGGCAGCATGCCGGCGTGGGACAAACCAAAGCGTTCGTCCAGGCCAAACAGGATGTTCATGTTCTGCACTGCCTGCCCCGACGCGCCTTTAACCAGATTGTCGATGACCGACAGCACTACCACCAGGTCACCATCCTGAGGACGGTGCACCGCGATGCGGCAGACATTGGCGCCACGCACGCTACGGGTTTCGGGATGGCTGCCGGCCGGCATCACATCGACGAACGGTTCGTTGGCATAGCGTTTTTCGAACAGCGCTTGCAGATCCACCGAACGATCAACCACGGTCGCGTAAAGCGTGGAGTGGATGCCACGGATCATCGGAGTCAGATGCGGGACGAATGTCAGACCGACCTCCTTGCCCGCCGCACGACGCAGGCCCTGGCGAATTTCCGGCAGGTGACGGTGACCTTTCACCGCATACGCCTTCATGCTTTCCGACGTTTCGGAGTACAGCGAGCCTACAGCCGCACCACGGCCGGCACCGCTGACACCGGATTTGCAGTCGGCGATCAGGCGCGAAGCGTCAGCCAGCCCGGCTTCCAGCAATGGCAGGAAACCCAGTTGCGTCGCGGTTGGATAGCAACCCGGCACCGCAATCAGACGTGCTTTTTTGATCTGCTCGCGATTGACTTCCGGCAGACCGTAGACCGCTTCATCCAGCAATTCCGGTGCGCCGTGAGGCTGGCCGTACCACTTGGCCCATTCTTCGGCGTCCTGCAGTCGGAAGTCTGCCGACAGGTCGATGACCTTGGTGCCCGCCGCCAGCAACTCACCTGCCAATGCGTGCGCAACACCGTGCGGGGTGGCGAAGAACACCACGTCGCAAGCACCGAGGGTTTTCACGTCCGGCACGCTGAACGCCAGGCCGTCGTAGTGGCCGCGCAGGTTCGGGTACATGTCAGCCACGGCCAGACCGGCCTCGGATCGGGAAGTGATGACGACCACTTCTGCCTGCGGATGCTGTGCCAACAGACGCAGCAGTTCGACACCGGTGTAACCCGTGCCGCCGACGATACCGACCTTGACCATAAACCTGCCCTCAACGAAACCACTGGAAAGCCGTCGATGATAGGGGCCGCGCGCCCCTGCGACAACCGTCAAGGTGACGTGCGGACGCTCAAGCCTCTACTATCTGGCTTACCGTGAATGAGGGAATAACCAAAATGCTCTATCTGTGGATCAAAGCGTTGCATATCGTCAGTGTCGTCTGCTGGTTCGCCGGGCTGTTCTACCTGCCGCGATTGTTCGTCTATCACGCGCAAAGCGAAGACACGATCAGCAAGGAGCGCTTCAGCGTCATGGAGCGCAAGTTGTATCGGGGCATCATGGGCCCGGCGATGATCGCCACCCTGATCTTTGGCGGCTGGCTGATTTACCTCAACCCGACGATCTTCAGTCAAGGCGGCTGGATCCACGCCAAACTGACCCTGGTCGTGCTGCTGATCGGTTACCACCACATGTGTGGCGCGCAAATCAAACGCTTCGCCCGTGGCGAAAACACCCGCAGCCATGTCTTTTATCGCTGGTTCAATGAAGTGCCGGTTCTGCTATTGCTGGCTATCGTCATTCTGGTCGTGGTCCGGCCGTTCTAGTTTCGATAACTAAACCATTTCGGGGTACTCCAATGTCGCTGCCCGCTTTGCTCGAACAACGTCTGCGTCTGCCTGTGGTGGCTGCGCCGATGTTCCTGATATCCAATCCGCAACTGGTGCTCGCCTGCTGCCGCAATGGCGTTGTGGGTAGCTTTCCCGCGTTGAACCAGCGCGAAAGCAGTGGTTTCAAGGCCTGGCTGGAAGAGATCGAGGCGGGACTGGCCGCACTGGAAAACCCGGCGCCGTATGCGGTGAACCTGATCGTCCATAACAGCAATCCACGGTTGCAGGCTGACCTGAATATCTGCGTCGAGCACAAGGTGCCGATCGTAATCACCAGCCTCGGTGCGGTGAAGGAACTGGTCGACGCAGTGCACAGCTATGGCGGCCTGGTGTTCCACGATGTGACGACACGCCGGCATGCCGAGAAAGCCGCCGAAGCCGGGGTCGATGGTTTGATCGCTGTCGCAGCCGGCGCCGGCGGGCATGCCGGGACCTGGAGCCCTTTTGCACTGGTCGCCGAAATCCGCCAGTTCTTCGACAAGACGCTGCTGCTTGCAGGATGTTTGAACCACGGCCATGAGATTCTCGCTGCCCAACTGCTCGGTGCGGATTTAGCCTACTTCGGTACGCGATTTATCGGCACCAGCGAAAGTCATGCGCCTGACGCTTACAAGCAGATGCTGCTGACAGCCAAGGCCGCGGACATCATCCATACTCCAGAGGTGTCGGGAGTACCGGCCAGTTTCATGCGCCAGAGCCTGGAAGCGGCCGGTTTCGATATGGCCGCCCTGCAAGGTAAAGGCGAAGTGAATTTCGGCGACAAGCTCAAGCCGATCAGCGACGAAGCCAAAGCCTGGAAAACCGTGTGGTCGGCCGGCCAGGGCGTGGGGCAGATCGACGACTTGCCGACAGTCGATCAATTGATTGCACGACTGGACGCCGAATACCGCCAGGCGCAGAGTCGCGCAGCACAGCTACCGAGCCGCTGGCCACGCTGAGAAAAAACCGGGCCAGCGCCGTTGGCTGGCCTTACACTGCTGACCTTTCAAACAACTCGCGACAAGGATGCCTCGACCATGAGCGAACCCCGTTACAAGATCGTCTTCGATGGCGCTCTGCAGCCCGGTGTCGATCTCACCACTGCCAAACTCAATCTGGCGGATCTGTTCAAAAGCGATGTTGCCGGCATCGAGCGTCTGTTCACTGGCCGCACCGTCGCCCTCAAGCGTGACTTGTCGCACAGTGATGCGCAGACCTATCTGCAGGCGCTGAACAAGACCGGCATCGATGCGCGGATCGAAACCGAAACCGTCATCGACCTGAACCTGTCCGACGTCCACGAGCAATCCGCGGCCTTGGCGGAACCCGACTCACCTTACGCACCACCGCGCGCCAGCGTCGCTGAAAATCTGCCGGCGTTCGCCACACTCAAACCGTTCAGCTTCGAAGGGCGGATTGGCCGCCTGCGTTTTCTCGCGTGGACAATGGTCCTGAGCCTGGTGACGCTGCCGATTGTCGGCGTGTTTGCCCTGATGGCTCTGGGGCTGGTCGCGGGCGACTCCACCACCGGCCTGATCATTGGCGGGATTCTCGCTTTCTTCTTGTTCGTCGCATTCTTGATTGTCAGTATCCTGTTCAGCGTCCAGCGTCTGCATGACATTGGCTGGTCTGGCTGGCTCTGGCTGCTGAACCTGGTGCCGTTCGTGGGCAGCTTCTTTCCGCTGGTGATCATGGTCGTGCCGGGCAACACCGGTGCCAACCGTTACGGGCCACCGCCGCCGCCCAACAGCACCGCCGTCAAAGTCCTGTGTTCGCTGTGGATCGTGTTCTTCGCGCTGCTCTTCGTCGGTGGAATGCTCGGTGGTATTTCGGCTATCCAGCAGGAATATGAAAGCAATCTGGAAAGCAGCTACGAAAGCGGCTCGGTAACCACCGATGAGATCGATGTGGAGGTCGAACCGCCCGTGATTTCCAGTGACGATGCAGCCGAAGCGGCGCAGCCCCCTGTAGACTCTGCGCAAGAATGAACAGCGCTCCCCGCCGTGACACCCGCGTCGCCGGCGCGGAGCTGTTGCGATGGAGAATTGCATGACCCGTTACGCTCTGATCACTGGCGCTTCCAGCGGCATCGGCCTGGCCATGGCCGAAGCGCTGGCCCGCCGCGGCCGCAGCCTGATTCTGGTGGCTCGACAGCGTGATCAGCTGGAAAGTATTGCTCTGGAGTTGACTCAACGCTTTGGCGTCGAAGTGCTGTTTCGCGCCTGCGATCTCGGCGAACCGTTGCGCCTGTCCGGCTTCCTGCTGGAGCTAGAGGAAGGCGACCGCCAGATCGATTTGCTGGTCAATTGCGCCGGCATCGGTACTTGCGGTCCGTTCCTTGCGCAAGACTGGATGACCGAGCAGGATCTGATCGAGGTGAACATCCTCGCCCTCACCCGCCTCTGCCACGCCATCGGCAACAGCATGGCGCTGCAGGGTGGCGGGCAGATCCTCAATGTCGCCTCGGTGGCGGCTTTCAGCCCCGGTCCGTGGATGAGCACTTACTACGCAAGCAAGGCTTATGTCCTGAACTTCTCCGAAGCCTTGCGAGTTGAACTCAAACAAAGCGCGGTAAAGGTTTCGGTGCTCTGCCCTGGCCCGACACGCACGGCATTTTTCCGGACGGCACAGCTCAACGGTGAAAAACTCGAAGACAGCGCAAAGCTGATGAGCCCCGAAGAAGTCGCGCTGTACACCGTGCGCGCCCTCGAAAAGAACCGCGCGATCATCATTCCGGGACGACGTAACCGCTGGCTGGCCTTTTTGCCGCGGTTCGGCTCGCGCTGGCTCAACCGGACCATCGTTGGCATGGTCAACAAAGCTTATTGCCCGCGCTGAAAATTCCGAATTCAACGCGGTACACTCGACTCAGCCCCTACAACGGAGAAACAGCAGTGGATACTCTGTTCACCAAGATCATCAACCGGGAGATTCCGGCGAAGATCATTTACGAGGACGACCAGGTTCTGGCGTTCCACGACATCGCTCCACAGGCACCGGTGCATTTCCTGGTGATCCCGAAGAAACCGGTGCGCACCCTCAACGACCTGACCGAAGACGACAAGGCACTGGCCGGGCACATCCTGTTCACCGCGCAACGCCTGGCGCTGGAGCTGGGCTGCGAGGAAGGTTTCCGCGTGGTGATGAATTGCAATGAACTCGGTGGGCAGACTGTCTATCACATTCATATGCATGTACTGGGTCAGCGCCAGATGAACTGGCCGCCGGGCTGATTGACGGCAAAACCTGTGGGAGCCTGCTCGCGAAGGCTTGGGTACATTCGACATTTGAATACCAGACAGTCCGCTTTCGCGAGCAGGCTCGCTCCCACATAAAGCCTGCCCGCGCGACCAATGACCCAACGCAAACCTTCGCCGGCTGATTCGGTTAAACTGGCCGTCGAGATTTTTCCCGGAGGTCAGCATGACTACCCAACGTCACTACTCGCCGATTGACCGTCTTCTGCTGCAAGCCGATGCCGCAATGCGAACTTTGCTGCCCTTCAGTGGTCAGCCGTACCGCCCGTCACCGGCCCTCCTGCAGCCGGACACGCCAATGAGCGACGAAGACACCCGCCACGTCGCCGGCCTGATGCGCATCAACCACACCGGCGAGGTCTGCGCCCAAGCGCTGTACCAAGGGCAGGCGCTGACCGCCAAACTGCCGCAGGTACGCGAGGCCATGGAGCATGCGGCCGAAGAAGAGATCGATCACCTGGTCTGGTGCGAACAGCGTATTCATCAGTTAGGCAGCCATACCAGCGTGCTGAATCCGTTGTTTTATGGCATGTCGTTCGGGATCGGTGCGGTTGCCGGGCTGATCAGCGACAAGGTCAGCCTCGGTTTTGTCGCGGCGACCGAGCATCAGGTGTGCAAGCATCTGAACGAGCACCTTGAGCAACTGCCAGCCGAGGACGAGAAGTCCCGGGCGATTCTGGAGCAGATGCGCATCGACGAAGAACATCATGCGGAGAGTGCGCTGGATGCAGGTGGTTTTCGCTTTCCGGCGCCGGTGAAATTCGGGATGAGTATCCTGGCCAAGGTGATGACCAAGAGTACTTATCGAATTTGAGACAGGTATTGCGGCTGATGGCCCCTTCGCGAGCAGGCTCGCTCCTACAGGGGGCTGTGCTTCGGACATGAAAAAGGCGACTGCCGTGAGGGAGTCGCCTTTTTTGTGCCTGGGACTTACGCAGGCATGTTGCGTGCGTAGAAGATCTCGAGCATTTCGTGTTTCACCCGGTCGGTCACTTGAGCACGCTGCTCAGGGGACAGATTGCTGGTGGCGTCGCCGAACAGGTAGTTGTCCAGTTCGAAGTTCTTCAACAGCATTTTGGTGTGGAACAGATTTTCCTGATACACGTTCACGTCGGTCATCTGGTACGCGTCGCGAGTGTCTTCGGACAAGTAGTTCTGGATCGAGTTGATCTCGTGGTCGATGAAGTGCTTGTTGCCTTCAACGTCACGGGTGAAGCCGCGCACACGATAATCCACAGTCACGATGTCCGAATCGAACTGGTGAATGAGGAAATTGAGCGCTTTAAGCGGTGAAATGACCCCACAGGTCGACACGTCGATGTCCACACGGAAAGTTGCAATACCGTCGTCCGGATGAATCTCCGGGTAGGTGTGCACCGTGATGTGACTCTTGTCGAGGTGGGCCAGGATAATTTCGGGCAACGGGCCCGGCGATTCTTCGATCTGACTGTCAGTCGGGGTCACCGGCTCTTCAGAAATCAGAATCGTGACGCTGGCGCCCTGAGGTTCGTAGTCCTGACTGGCAATGTTCAGGATGTTGGCACCAATGATCTCGACAACTTCCGTGAGAATCTGCGTCAGGCGTTTCGCGTTGTACTCTTGATTGATGTACTCGACGTAAGCCTGCTGGTCTTGCGGGGTTTCCGCATAGCAGATGTCATAGATGTTGAAGCTCAAGGTCTTTGTCAGGTTATTGAACCCGTGGAGCTTGAGTTTGCTTTTCACCGTTAAAAACTCTCTATGTATGCGGCCCGGCCGCGTGATCAAGCATGCCCGTCAAGTGCGAACGACGCACCTGCGTAGGACGGTTAACACCTCTTCGCGATGGCGATTTTGGTTGTCTGTTCAGGCGGATGACCCGTCGGCTGACCGATCACTGCCCTGAAAAAAGTGGCGCATTATGCAGACGTCAGCGGGGGATCGCCAGAGTCTGCACTGCTTTTATGATAGTTGAATGTCGGTTCAACCGAGTTCGACGATTTCGTAATCGTGGGTAATCGCCACGCCAGCCGCACCGAGCATGATCGAGGCCGAGCAGTATTTCTCGGCGGACAGCTCGATCGCACGCTTGACCTGGGCTTCTTTCAGACCACGACCCTTGACGACGAAATGCATGTGGATCTTGGTAAAGACCTTGGGATCTTCGGTGGCGCGCTCGGCTTCCAGGAACGCTTCGCAGCTTTCAACAGCCTGGCGCGACTTCTTGAGGATGCTGACCACGTCGAAGTTGCTGCAACCGCCGACGCCCAGCAGGAGCATCTCCATCGGCCGAACACCCAGATTGCGACCACCGGCGTCCGGCGGACCGTCCATCACCACGACATGACCGCTGCCGGATTCACCGAGGAACATGGCTTCGCCAGCCCATTGGATGCGTGCCTTCATCGCCCAGACTCCACTGTAAAAAAAGGGTCGCCAGCTTAGCACAGCGATTTGCCCCAACAGGAGCGGCGTCCCAGGACGCACGCCTCTGGCCTGTAGGTAATTTCTCGAATTTGCGACGAAGTGTCTGTTAAGCTGGCGCCAATTCGCTGGCGCCCGTGCCAGCCCGTGTCGTCAGCTGTTGCAGCGACCCTCTTCAGCGCCTCATAAAAAAACCAAACATCACCGTGCAGTCTTTTCGGGATACAACCATGGTTGCTATTACCCCCACATCCAGAGTCAAGAATCTCGACAAGTTGTTGATGCATTGTCAACGCCGTCGCCATGCAGCCAAGAGCAACATCATCTGTGCCGGCGATCGCTCGGACACGCTGTATTTCATCATCAAAGGCTCGGTGACGATTCTGATCGAGGACGATGACGGCCGCGAAATGATCATCGCGTACCTCAATGCCGGGGACTTCTTTGGTGAGCTGGGCCTGTTCGAGCAGGCCGGCCAGGAGCAGGAGCGCAGCGCCTGGGTAAGGGCCAAGGTCGAATGCGAAACCGCAGAAATCAGCTACGCCAAGTTCCGCGAATTGTCCCAGCAGGACCCGGACATTCTTTACGTACTCAGCGGACAGATCGCACAACGCCTGCGCAATACCACGCGCAAGGTCGGCGACCTGGCCTTCTTCGACGTCACCGGTCGCGTGGCCCGCTGCCTGCTTGAGCTGTGCAAGCAACCGGACGCCATGACCCACCCGGACGGCATGCAGATCAAGGTGACGCGTCAGGAAATCGGGCGGATCGTGGGTTGTTCGCGGGAGATGGTCGGTCGCGTGCTCAAGGATCTGGAAGAACGCAACCTGGTCGATGTGAAAGGCAAGACCATGGTGGTCTTCGGTACGCGCTGAATCCTGAAAATCAGGTGCTGTAGATCTGCGCCAGCATCAGACGAAACAGTTCATCGAGACGCGCCAAAGCCTGTGGCGCGTTGAATTTCTCATGCAGGGCGATGTGGCTTTGCGCTCGTACCCGTTGCTCCAGGCCGCAGGCCTCGTTGAAGCGATTGACCGCTGCAACCATCGATTCACGCTCGTCATCCATCAGCATCGCACCGTGCACCAGCCCGACCGGACGCTGGCCGCCCTGACTCTGGCGCCAGCGCTGCGCGGTGCCGACCATTTTGCGTCCATCCAGATTGACGTTGAAGCGTCCGTCGCAGAACGCACCGTCAATTTCGCCCAGCGAAGACGTGCCGCCTAATTCATCGAGCAACTGACAGATCGGATCGCACAAACGTCGGTAGCCGGTTTCGATACGATTGAGATCGCCCTCGCTGCGCGGCGGCGCGTAAACCAGCGCGATGTTGATCGTCGCGGCGGATTGCGGGACCGGCTCGCCGCCGGTTTCGCGCAGCAGCACCGGCCATCCGGCCGCAGCGGAGACTTCGCAGGCGTGGTCGAAACCGGGTAACCGGTTGAGGCGGCGCGGCATGACCAGCGCGCGGTCGCTGGGTTGCCAGAACAGCAGAGCGAATTCCGCGTCGCCGGCGCACACCGAGGCCAACAGATCTTGCTCGGCTTGCAGGCCGGCTTCGATGGTCAGAAGGATTGGCAGCGACATGAAGGGCTCCGGCAGATTAGACATCTTTAGCGGATTTTAAGGCCTCATCGCGAGCGGGCTCACTCCTACAGGGGAACGCGTTCCAAATGTAGGAGTGAGCCTGCTCGCGATGGCGTCGAATCAGTCGAGGGTCGAGCCGCTGACTACCGGGCCGCCACGCTCCGGGAAGAACAGACGCTGCAGCTCGGTGCCCGGGCTTTCCGCACGCATGAACGCCTCGCCAACCAGAAACGCGTACACGTCGCTGATTTCCATCAGCTCGACATCGGCACGATTGAGAATGCCGCTCTCGGTGATCACCAGGCGATCTCGGGGAATGCGTGGCAGCAGATCCAGCGTGGTCTCCAGGCTGACGTCGAAGGTATGCAGATTGCGGTTGTTGACCCCGATCAGTGGCGTATCGAGTGTCTTCAAGGCGCGTTCGAGCTCATCGCCATCGTGCACTTCCACCAGTACATCGAGGCCGACGCTTTTTGCCACCGCAGCCAGTTCGGCCATCTTCACGTCATCCAGTGCGGAGACGATCAGCAGCACGCAGTCCGCGCCCAGTGCGCGGGCTTCGACGATCTGATACGGGTCGATCATGAAATCCTTGCGGATCACTGGTAGCTTGCACGCGGCACGGGCCTGTTGCAGATACGCATCGGCGCCCTGGAAATAGTCGATGTCAGTCAGCACCGACAGACAGGTCGCCCCGCCCTTCTCGTAGCTTCTGGCGATATCGGCGGGAACGAAGTCTTCGCGGATCACGCCTTTGCTCGGCGAGGCCTTTTTGATCTCGGCAATCACCGCTGGCTGTTTCTTCTTCGCTTGCGTCAGCAACGCCTGGGCGAAACCACGGGATGCATCGGCCGACTTGGCCAGAGTCTCCAGCTCGGCGAGGCTGACGCGGGCGCTACGCTCGGCCACTTCCTCGACTTTGCGGGCGAGAATCTTTTCCAGAACCGTCGGTACACTCATCCTTCATTCTCCACTTTGAATACCGCGGTAAAGGCACCCAGCTCCTCGAGTTTCTCCCGAGCGAGGCCGGTGTGCAAAGCGTCGTGCGCAAGCTCCACGCCCTGTTTCAAACTGCTGGCCAGATCGGCGGCGTACAACGCAGCACCGGCATTGAGCACGATCATCTCGGCGGCTTTCTGACCGTTTTCGGTTTTGCGCTTGCCGAGGGCATCACGGATCAGCGCCAGCGACGCTTCCGGGCCTTCGACCGACAGGCCGTGCAGGCTCTGGCTCTTCATGCCGAGATCTTCCGGCTCTACCCAATATTCAGTGATTTCGTTGTTCTTCAGTTCGGCGACAAACGTCGGCGCGGCGAGACTGAATTCATCCAGCCCATCCTTCGAATGCACCACCAGCACATGCTTGCTGCCCAGACGCTGCAAGACTTCAGCCAATGGCCGGCACAGCGCCTGCGTGAACACGCCCACCACCTGATGCTTCACTCCGGCCGGATTCGTAAGCGGGCCGAGCATGTTGAACAGCGTGCGCAGGCCGAGATCGCGGCGCGGGCCGGCAGCGTATTTCATGGCTTTGTGGTGGGTCTGGGCAAACATGAAACCGATGCCGACATTGTCGATGCAACGCGCCACTTGTACCGGCGTCAGGTTCAGATAGATGCCAGCGGCTTCGAGCAAGTCCGCACTGCCGCTCTTGCCCGAGACGGCGCGGTTGCCGTGCTTGGCCACGGTGCAACCGGCTGCCGCGACAACGAAGGAAGAAGCGGTCGACACGTTGAAGATGTTCGCGCCGTCCCCACCGGTGCCGACCACATCGACCACGCCGTCGAGGGTCTTGAGTTCAACCTGATCGGCCAGTTCACGCATGACCGACACGGCGCCGACGATCTCGTCGATGCTCTCGCTTTTCATGCGCATGGCCATCATGAACGCGCCGATTTGCGCGTCGCTGCATTGGCCGGTCATGATTTCGCGCATCACATCGCGCATTTCATCTGTGCTGAGGTCGAGGTGATCGACGATACGGCTCAGGGCTGTCTTGATATTCATGCAAAGTCCTTAGCGCATGCCGCCGGTTTGTTTGAGGAAGTTGGCGAACAGTTCATGGCCCTGTTCGGTGAGGATCGACTCGGGGTGAAACTGTACACCTTCGATGTTCAGGGTCTTGTGACGCAGGCCCATGATTTCGTCAACCGAACCGTCATCGTGTTGTGTCCACGCGGTCAGCTCCAGGCAATCAGGCAAGCTCTCGTGCTTGACGATCAGCGAATGGTAGCGGGTGACGGTCAGCGGATGGTTGAGACCGCTGAATACGCCCTTGTCCTCGTGGAATACCGGGCTAGTCTTACCGTGCATCACTTGCCGCGCCCGCACGACGTCGCCGCCGAAGGCCTGACCGATGGACTGGTGGCCAAGGCAGACACCGAGAATCGGCAGCTTGCCGGCGAAGTGCTTGATCGCATCGATGGAAATGCCGGCTTCGGTCGGCGTGCACGGGCCGGGGGACACCACGATGCGCTCGGGGTTGAGCGCTTCGATTTCGGCGATGGTCAGTTCGTCGTTGCGCACCACTTTGACCTCGGCACCCAGCTCGCCGAGGTATTGCACAACGTTGTAAGTAAAGGAGTCGTAGTTGTCGATCATCAGCAACATGGCGTGTCGAACCTCTTGAATTCTGATTTGAAAACAGCCTTCAGAACACTTGCCCGCAGGGCGCTGCACGATGTCGGACGCAGTCAGGTGCGTCGGCACAGCGGCATTTCAGACAGGCAAGGAAGGCAAAGCGATACAGATCCGGCGGGGCCGGCAGAAAAGATTCAGGCGCGCCAACGCCAGCGGGCGTGTGCCTTGATGACTTGATCCAGAAGTTTGCTGGTGATCAACACGGGGAAGGTCTCGTTCATGCGTTCCGGCACAGTAACTTAGCTGGGCAGAGCGTGCAATATGGCGGGGCCTGCGGGAGATAAAACGAGGAGACGATTCGCGACCGATGGCAAAACGCCGAGAGTTTTTGGTACTGTCGTTTCGTTCACCTACAACAATAAATAAACGGACTTGCTCATGATCAGACAGACGTTGTTTGTACCGCTGGCCGGATGCCTGCTCGCACTGGCCTGTGCTCAGGCGAATGCAGCGCCAAACCCTTATTCCAGCTTCATCGTATTTGGCGACAGCCTCAACGACGCCGGTACCTTCGCCGACGCTGGCGGCCCGGCAGGCTCGACCGAGCGTTATACCAACCGCACCGGGCCGGTCTATCAGGACGGCAGCGGTGAAGTGTATTCATTGAATTCCACCCAACTGCTCGGCGCACGCCTGGGCTTCAGTGCCGACCAGACAGCATCTTCCAGCTCGGCCGTACGTGCTGAAAATGGTCAGGCGGACGGCAACAACTGGGCGGTCGGCGGTTATCGCACTGACCAGATTCTCGATTCGATCACCAGCCAGTCGGCCACCGGCGAACGCACGCGCTCCGGTTACCTGCCATCGAACGGCTTTCGCGCCGATCCAAATGCGCTCTATTACGTTTCCGGTGGCGGTAACGACTTTCTGCAGGGCCGCGTTCTCAGCCTGCCTCAGGCCAACGCCGCCGCCGATCGGCTGGCCGACAGCGTGCAAACCCTGCAAACCGCCGGCGCCAAATACGTGATGGTCTGGCTCCTGCCCGACGTCGGCCTGACGCCGGCACTCAACGGTACGCCGCTGCAGACGTTCAGCAGCACCCTCGCCAATCAATTCAACAGCCAGTTGGTGACACGGCTGCAAGGCATCAATGCCGAAGTCATTCCGCTGAACATTCCGGTGCTGCTCTCGGAAGTGTTCGCCGATCCGGGGCGCTTCGGACTGGCGACTGACCAGAACCTGACCGCAACCTGTTTCAGCGGCAGCGGTTGCCCCGAAAACGCCCGTTACGGCATCAACAGCGCTACGCCAGATCCGACCAAACTGATCTACAACGACGGTGTACACCCGACCGAGTCCGGGCAGAAACTGATCGCCGACTACGCCTACTCGCTGTTGGCCGCACCTTGGGAGCTGACCCTGCTGCCGGAAATGGCCCACTCCACCGTGCGCGCGCACCAGGATGAACTGCGCAGCCAATGGCAGGCCGATTGGGAAAACTGGCAAGCGGTCGGCCAATGGCGGGCGATTGTCTCGGCGGGCGGGCAACATCTGGACGTCGACAGCCAAAGCAGCGGCGCCAGCGCCGATGGCAGTGGTTATAACCTCAACGTCGGTGGCAGCTATCGCTTGAATGACGCCTGGCGTGTTGGCGTGGCCGCAGGTTTGTACCGGCAGAATCTGGAAGCCGGGCATAACGACTCGGACTACAAACTCAACAGCTACATGGCCACGGCATTTGCCCAGTTCCAGCAGAATCGCTGGTGGGCCGACGCGGCGTTGACCGGCGGCAAACTCGACTACGACAACCTCAAGCGCAAGTTCGACCTGGGCGTCAGCGAAGGTGCCGAAAAAGGCGATACCGACGGCAGCCTGTGGGCGTTCAGCACCCGCGTCGGTTACGACATTGCCCAGCCGGGCAGCGAGTGGCACTTGTCGCCCTTCGTCAGCGCCGACTACGCCAGCGTCGATGTCGACGGCTACTCAGAGAAAAGCAACCGCGCCACGGCGCTGACCTTCGACGATCAGAGCCGCGATTCGAAACGCCTCGGCCTCGGCTTGCAGGGCAAGTACAACATCACCGCGCAGACTCAGGTGTTCGGCGAATACGCCCATGAGCGCGAGTACGAAGACGATGTGCAGAAGGTCAATATCGCGCTCAACACCCTGCCGGCGAATGACTTCACCCTGGAAGGCTACACACCGGCCAGCCACTTGAACCGTCTGAGCCTGGGCGTCAGCCACAAGCTCACCGCGGATCTGGCGCTGCGCGGCGGGTACACGTTCCGCAAGGATGATGACTTCAAGCAGCAGGGGTTGAATGTCGGGGTGGTGCTCGACTTCTGACTTGCAGATGCAAAAAAGCGGCGCCCTCACAGGCGCCGCTTTTTTATGCCTCAACACAATCCAAATGTAGGAGTGAGCCTGCTCGCGATAGCGGTGGTTCAGTCAACTGATGTGTTGAATGTTATTTCGCTATCGCGAGCAGGCGAAGGCCTACAGGGGAGCTATGTCAGTCCGGGGTCTGCTCGGCCAGCGCCACGGCGCGGAACATTGCGCGGCGTTTGTTCAGGGTTTCTTCCCATTCCAGCGCCGGCACCGAGTCGGCGACGATGCCGCCACCGGCCTGCACGTGCAGTTCGCCGTTCTTGATCACTGCGGTGCGAATCGCGATCGCGGTGTCCATGTTGCCGTTCCAGGCGAAGTAACCGACCGCACCGCCGTACACGCCACGCTTGACCGGCTCGAGTTCGTCGATGATTTCCATTGCGCGGATCTTCGGCGCGCCCGACAAGGTGCCCGCCGGCAGAATCGCCCGCAGCGCGTCCATCGCGGTGAGCCCGGCTTTCAACTGGCCGGTGACGTTGGAAACGATGTGCATCACGTTGGAATAACGCTCGATGACCATTTTCTCGGTGAGTTTCACCGAACCGATCTCCGAGACTCGCCCGGTATCGTTGCGGCCCAGATCGATCAGCATCAGGTGCTCGGCGATTTCCTTGTCGTCGGAGAGCAGATCCTGCTCCAGCGCCACATCGGCTTCTTCGCTGGCGCCGCGAGGGCGGGTGCCGGCGATCGGGCGCACGGTGATCAAATTGTCTTCAACGCGCACCAGCACTTCCGGCGAACTGCCGACGACATGGAAGTCGCCGAAATTGAAGAAGTACATGTACGGCGTCGGGTTGAAGCAACGCAGCGCGCGGTACAGATCGATCGGCGCAGCCTTGAAGTCGATCGACATACGCTGCGACGGCACCACTTGCATGCAGTCGCCGGCGAGGATGTATTCCTTGATGGTGTCGACGGCTTTTTCGTAATCGTTCTGGGTGAAGCTCGAGCGGAATACCGGATCGGCTGACTGCTGCTTGCTGAAGTCCAGGCCACGACGCGGGGTGATCGGCTGGCGCAGTTGCTCGAGCAACTCCTGCAGACGCGCTTGACCTTGTTCGAAGGCATCGGCCTGCGTCGGGTCGGCCAGCACGATCGCATGCATTTTGCTGGCGAGGTTGTCGAACACCACAACGGCATCGGAAACCATCAGCAGAATGTCCGGCACGCCCAGAGGATCAGGATTCGGGCATTTGCCCAGACGTTTTTCGACATAACGCACGCAGTCGTAACCGAAGTAACCGACCAGACCACCGTTGAAACGCGGCAGGCCGGCAATGGTCGGCACGTTGTAGCGCGCCTTGAAGGTTTCGACGAAGGCCAATGGATCTTCAACGTCATGGCTTTCGGTCTCGACGCCATCAACGGTGATGCTGACATGATGGTCGTGCACACGCAGAACGGTGCGGCACGGCAGGCCGATCATCGAGTAGCGGCCCCATTTCTCGCCGCCCTGCACTGATTCGAGCAGGTAGGTATTGGGCTGGTCGGCCAGTTTCAGGTAGATCGACAGCGGTGTGTCGAAGTCGGCCAGGGTTTCGCAGGCCAGCGGAATGCGGTTGTAGCCGTCAGCGGCCAAGCGCAGGAATTCTTCGCGGATCATGAGGTGCCTCGTGGTGTGAGGGGCAATCGGTCAGGTATGCAAACGCGCCGGCAGGCCGGCCAGGAACAAGTCAGGCGCGCCAACGCCAGCGGGCCAGGGCCTTGATGACTTTCATCCAGAGTTTGCGAGTGACCACCACGATGGCGTTTCCAGAACGGGATTGAGCAGCGTCGGGCAACGTTATCTCAGCGGCCGTACCGAGGCAACCGGGAATTAGCTCGCGCAGATTGTCGATCACCAGTGCCGGCGATTCCTCGGCGATCGGCCGGCCATGGTTATAGCCGTAACTCAGCGCGACACACTTGACCCCCGCCGCTTTCGCCGCCAGCACATCGCTGCGCGAGTCGCCGACGAACAACGATTGCGAGGCCGGAATATTGGCCATTTTCATCACGAAGAACAGCGCCGCTGGATCGGGCTTCTGCTGCGGCAAGGTATCGCCGCCAATGATCCATTTGAAATAGCGACCGATCTTCATCTGATCCAGCAGCGGCGCGACGAAGCGCTCCGGCTTGTTGGTGATCAGCGCCATAACCACGCCTTGCTTGTCCAGCCACTTCAAAGTGTCGCGCACACCGGGATAGACCACGGTCAGCTCATGGCTGGCGCCGTAGGCCTGCATGAAAATTTCCAGCGCGCGTTCGGCCTCGGCATTGTCCACCGCCGAATGATCGATACCGCCGGCCAGCGCGCGACGCACCAGCACCGGCGCGCCGTTGCCGACCCACTGCCGTACCGCGTCGATGCCCGCAGGCTCGCGACCGAGGGTGAGCAGCATGTTGTCCACCGCCGCTGCCAGGTCGGGAACCGAATCGATCAGCGTGCCATCCAGATCGAACATCACCAGCCGTGGCAGTTTCCCCGGGAACAGCTGCTCGAACCCGCTCATGGGCGGGCCAGCGCCAGTTCGGAGCGCATCTTGTCGATGACTTCCTGATAGTTCGGTGCGTTGAAGATCGCCGAGCCGGCAACAAAGGTGTCGGCGCCAGCGGCGGCGATTTCACGGATGTTGTTGACGTTGACGCCACCGTCGATTTCCAGACGGATATCACGCTCGGAGGCATCGATGATCGCCCGCGCTTCGCGCAATTTGTCGAGGGTGCCGGGAATGAACTTCTGCCCGCCGAAGCCTGGGTTGACGCTCATCAGCAGAACCATGTCGACCTTGTCGATCACGTACTTGAGCACGTCCAGCGGGGTCGCCGGGTTGAACACCAGACCGGATTTGCAGCCGCCTTCGCGGATCAGTTGCAGCGAGCGATCGACGTGCAGCGTGGCTTCGGGGTGGAAGGTGATATAGGTGGCGCCGGCTTCGATGAAGTCACCGACGATGCGATCCACCGGGCTGACCATCAGGTGTGCGTCGATCGGCGCGGTCACGCCGTACTTGCGCAACGCCGCGCAGACCATCGGGCCGATGGTCAGGTTCGGCACGTAGTGGTTGTCCATGACGTCGAAGTGGACGAAGTCGGCGCCGGCGGCGAGAACGTTGTCCACTTCCTCGCCGAGGCGGGCGAAGTCGGCGGAGAGGATCGACGGAGCAATTACGAAGGGCTGCATGACGCACCTGTGCTGAGCTAAATCACGATGGCGCGCATTGTATACCTCAAGTTTGTGCGCACGCACCGTGACCGCGATGATTGGGTTGTGCCATGCCGCCGGTTCGGCAGTGACTCAGTAGGCCGCGCGGTAGATCTTCTCGATGTCCGCGGCGCTGAGCTTGCGCGGGTTGTTGCGCATCAGCCGTTCGATCCCGGCGGCCTCCACGGCCATCGCCGGTATCGCCTCTTCCGGCACGCCGAAACTGCGCAACCCGGCCGGGATTTCCACCGCCGCGCACAAGTCGGCCATCGCCTGCACGGCTTTGTCCGCCGCTTCGGCCGCACTCAGATGCGCAGTCTTCAGCCCCATGGCTTCGGCGATATCCTGCATCCGTTCGACGCAGGCCATCTTGTTCCAGGTCATCACATACGGCAGCAGCAAGGCGTTGCTCACGCCGTGCGCGATGTTGAAGCGCCCGCCCAGTGGATACGCCAGCGCATGCACCGCGCCGACCCCGGCATTGCCGAACGCCATGCCGGCCATGAGGCTGGCGGTGGCCATGTCTTCGCGGGCTTGCAGGTTGGCGCCGTTGGCGTAGGCCTTGGGCAAGGCGCTGGCGATCAGTTTGATGGCGCCGATGGCCAGGGAGTCGGTGATCGGCGAGGCATTCACCGACAAATAGGATTCGATGGCATGCACCAGCGCATCGACACCGCTGGCGGCAGTGACGCTGCGCGGGCAGGTCAGGGTCATCTGCGGGCTGACCAGCGCCACGTCCGGCAGCAGATAGTCGCTGACGATGCCTTTCTTCAGTTGCGCGACCTTGTCGGAAAGAATCGCCACGTTGGTCACCTCGGAACCGGTGCCGGCGGTGGTCGGGATGGCGATCAGCGGCGGGCCTTTGCGCGGCACCTGGTCGACGCCGAACAGATCTTCCAGCGCACCGTGGTAACCGGCATAGGCGGCAACACTCTTGGCGATGTCGATGGCACTGCCGCCACCGAGCCCGATCAAGCCATCATGCCCGCCGTCGCGGTAGGCGCGCATGCAGTCTTCGACGATGGCGATTTCCGGGTCGGGCAATACACGGTCGAAGATCTCGTAGTCACGCCCGCCAAGTTGCGCCAGGGCCAGCTCGACGGTGCCGGACTGGACCAGCGCGGCGTCGGTCACGATCAGTGGGTTATCAACATCGAGGCGGGTGAGTTCGGCGGCCAGTTGTTCGATGGCTGCGGCACCGGTGATCAGTTTGTGAGCGATTTTGAACTGGGACAGATTCATTGGGCGCAGCCTCTTATAGTCAGGGGAGCTGGGCACAAGATTAGCTGGGGATTTGGGGTTGTCTGCTATTCAGTTGGTGAATGCTGGATAAGGGCAAGATCAAGAGCCCCTCACCCTAACCCTCTCCCGAAGGGAGAGGGGACTGACCGGGTTGTACGCTCGAAATACATCGACCTGAATTACCGAGTCGAACTCCGGCCGCGAAAGCCACGAAGATCTGCTCCCTTCCCCCTCGCCCCCTTGGGGAGAGGGCTGGGGTGAGGGGTGGCTTTTGACCTTGATCTCAGACCTGCGCAGTACGCAGCTTCTCGCCGCGGCCCCGTAGCCATTCCAGCGTCAGCAGCAGGATTACGGAGAAGGCAATCAGCAACGTCGCCGCCGCAGCAATCGTCGGGCTCAGGTTCTCGCGTATCCCGCTGAACATCTGCCGTGGCAACGTCGCCTGCTCAGGCCCGGCGAGAAACAGCGTCACCACCACCTCATCAAACGACGTCGCAAAGGCAAACAGTGCCCCGGAAATCACCCCCGGCGCAATCAGCGGCAAGGTCACCCGGCGAAATGCGGTCAGTGGCGAAGCACCGAGACTCGCGGCCGCCCGCACCAGATTGTGATTGAAGCCCTGCAAGGTCGCCGACACCGTGATGATCACGAACGGCACGCCGAGCACCGCGTGCACAACGATCAGCGAGAAGAAGCTGTTGCCCAGCCCCAGCGGCGCGAAAAACAGGTAACTCGCCACGCCGATGATCACCACTGGCACCACCATCGGCGAAATCACCAAGGCCATCACCAGCGACTTGCCGGGGAAGTCGCCACGGGTCAGGCCGATCGCTGCCAGCGTACCGAAGATCATCGCCAGCACCGTCGCGGCCGGGGCGACAATGATGCTGTTCTTCAACGCGCGCATCCACTCTGCCGAGGCGAAAAAGTCGTGGTACCACTGCAATGAAAATCCCTGCAGCGGATAGACCAGAAAACTGCCGGAGTTGAACGACAGCGGCACGATCACCAGTACCGGCAGGATCAGGAACAGCAGGATCAGGCCGCAGAGGATCCGCAGGCTGTAGAACCACACCCGTTCGATGGGCGACATGTAAGGACTGAGCATTTCGAATTCCCCTTAGCTCAAGCGCAGGCGACTGGCGCCGACCAGCCAGCTGTAGATCAGATAAAGCACCACGGTCGCCAGCAAGAGCAGCCCGCCGAGCGCGGTGGCCATGCCCCAGTTGATGCTGGTGTTGGTGTAGAACGCGACGAAGTAGCTGACCATTTGATCGTTCGGGCTACCGAGCAGCGCCGGGGTGATGTAGTAGCCGATGGCGAGAATGAACACCAACAGGCAGCCGGCGCCGACACCCGCGTAGGTCTGCGGGAAGTACACCCGCCAGAAACTGGCGAACGGGTGACAGCCGAGGGAAATCGCCGCGCGCATATAGGTCGGCGAGATGCCTTTCATCACGCTGTAGATCGGCAAAATCATGAACGGCAGCAGAATGTGCACCATCGAGATGTACACGCCGGTGCGGTTGAACACCAGTTCCAGCGGCTTGTCGATGATGCCCATTGCCAGCAGCGCACTGTTGATCAAGCCGCCCGATTGCAGGAGCACGATCCACGCCGCGACCCGCACCAGGATCGAGGTCCAGAACGGCAGCAGCACCAGAATCATCAGCAGGTTGCTTTGCCGCGAAGGCAGATTCGCCAGCAGATAGGCCAATGGATAAGCGAGCAGCAGGCAGATCACCGTAATGACCAGGCCCATCCAGAAAGTGCGAGCAAAGATGTCGAGGTAGATTGCCTGATCCGGGGTCGCCGGGGCCAGTTCGCCGAGGTCGTCGATGCGATGGTCGACTGCCGCCAGCAGGTAATACGGAGTGATGCTGCTGGTGTTGCGTTTGACCGCTTGCCAGTAGGCCGGGTCGCCCCAACGCTCATCGAGGCCTTCGAGGGCTTCTTTATACGAGGCCGGTTCGCTGGCGAATGGCAGCGCCCGGGCGGTTTTGGTCAGCAGGCTGCGATAGCCGGCCAACTCCATGTTCAAGCGCTTGGACAGGTCGCCCAGCGTCTGGTTTTTGCGCGCCTCGGCGAGGTCTTCGCTGGCAGCTTTGTACACCGGTTCGGCAGGCAGGCCGCGGCCGTCCCAACTCGCGATGGCAGTGACAGTGCGCGGCATGCCGCCGACCACTTCGGGGTTGCCGACGCTTTTGTAGAGCAGCGCCACGATCGGCACCAGAAACACCAGCAACAGAAACAGCACCAGCGGCGCAATCAGCGCCTGGGCTTTCCAGCGGTTGACCCGCTCGGCGCGCTTGAGCTTCTGCTTCAAGGTGGGGCTGGCGCCCTCGTTCAGGGGAACGGCGATGGCCATGACGTACTCCGCAAATCTTTGATCGTTACAGAGGCGGCGAGCCACCTCTGTTGTGTTGAAACACCGCTCCCACAGGGGGCAGGCAAGCCCACCCCACTGGCCCCTGCTTACTTGGCAGCCCAGGAATTGAAGCGCTGTTCCAGTTGCTCGCCGTTGTCAGCCCAGAAGCTGACGTCGATCTGCACCTGGTTGGCGATGTTTTCCGGGGTGGTCGGCATGTCTTTCAGGACGTCCTTGGCCAGCAGCGGTACGGCTTGAGTGTTGGCCGGGCCGTAGGCAATGTTTTCCGAGTAGGTCTTCTGCTGCTGCGGCTGCACCGAGTAGGCGATGAATTTCTTCGCCGCTTCGGCACGCTTGGCGTCCAGGCCTTTCGGGATGGCCCAGGCGTCGAAGTCGTAGATGCCGCCGTTCCACACCACTTTCAGGTTGGATTCTTTCTGCACCGCAGCGATGCGACCGTTGTAGGCCGAGCTCATCACCACGTCACCGGACGCGAGGTACTGCGGCGGTTGTGCGCCGGCTTCCCACCATTGAATGCTCGGTTTCAGCTCGTCGAGTTTCTTGAACGCGCGGTCCTGACCGCCCTTGCTCGCCAGCTCTTTGTAGACGTCTTTCGGCGCCACGCCGTCGGCCATCAAGGCGAATTCGAGGGTGTACTTGGCGCCTTTGCGCAGGCCACGCTTGCCGGGGAATTTCTTCGTGTCCCAGAAATCCGCCCAGCTTGTGGGTGCGGTTTTCAGCTTGTCGGCGTTGTACGCCAGTACGGTCGACCAAACGAAGAAGCCCACGCCGCATGGCTGAATCGCGCCTTTGACGTAGTCTTCGGTCTTGCCGAACAGCACCGGGTCGAGTTGCTCGAACATGTCTTCGTCGCAGCCACGGGACAGCTCTGGCGACTCCACTTCGACCAGATCCCACGACACGCTCTTGGTGTCGACCATGGCTTTGACCTTGGCCATTTCGCCGTTGTACTCACCGGCGATGATCTTGCCGTTGCCCGCCGCTTCCCATGGTGCATAGAAGGCTTTGACTTGCGCCGCCTTGTTCGCCCCGCCAAACGACACCACGGTCAAATCCGGGCCGGCGGCCATTGCGCCGGTCGCACCCATCAGGCCCAGGGTCAGGGCGGTGAACTTCAGGGATCTCAACATTTATTGTTCTCTCCACGTGCAGGGTTGGTGTTGGTATTGCCGGGGCGCTTAATGCGCCTCTGAAAGAGGATCGAGCGCGCGAACGTGCTCGACCTGCCAGCCAAGCGGAACCACGTCGCCGACGCTGAGCGCTGGATCGAGCTCGGCAATCGGTTGTTTCACGAAGAAGTCGGTCTTGCCGCAGACTTCCAGGCGCACCCGGACGTGGTCGCCCAGATAGATGAATTCCGCCACCCTCCCTGAGAAGCGGTTGACGCATTGATCACTGGAACCGTTGAGGCTGACCCGCTCCGGACGGATCGACAGGGTCACCGGCTCGCCGGTCTGGCCGACGTTGACCGCCAGCGCCTCGACCTTCTCGCCGCGGCCCAGCTCGACCACACAACGCTCGCCGCTCTGGCTGAGCAGACGACCGTTGAGGCGGTTGTTCTCGCCGATGAAGTTGGCGACGAAGGTGTTTTTCGGCTCTTCATAAAGCGTACGTGGCGGAGCGATCTGCTGGATTTCGCCCTGATGGAACACGGCGACACGGTCAGACATGGTCAGCGCTTCACCCTGATCGTGGGTCACGTAGACCACAGTCACGCCGAGGCGCTGGTGCAGGTGCTTGATTTCCATCTGCATGTGTTCGCGCAATTGCTTGTCGAGCGCGCCCAACGGTTCGTCCATCAGCACCAGTTGCGGTTCGAACACCAACGCGCGGGCCAATGCCACACGCTGTTGCTGACCACCGGACAACTGCGCCGGATAGCGCGAAGCGAACGCGTCGAGCTGGACCATGCTGAGGACTTTCTTCACCCGCTCGCCGACGTCGCTTTTGTTCAAGCCACGCACGGTCAGCGGGAAGGCGAGGTTTTCCGCGACGGTCATGTGCGGGAACAGCGCGTAATTCTGAAATACCATGCCGATGTCGCGCTTGTGCGGCGGCACGTTGTTGATCGAGCGCCCGGCCAGCAGGATTTCGCCGGCGGTTGGCGTTTCAAAACCGGCGAGCATCATCAGGCTGGTGGTCTTGCCGGAACCGGACGGCCCGAGCAGGGTGAGAAATTCGCCTTTGCGAATGTCCAGGTTGAGGTCTTTGACGATCAGGTTCTCGCCATCGTAGCTCTTCTGCACTCCACGAAAGCTGACCAGCACATCACTGGCCCCTGCGTTTGAATCGACCTGGCTCATACCCGCACCTTTGTTGTTGATGACTGCTTGTGAGTCAAGCCTAGTGGCTGCTGACAGGCGCGCAAATCGGGGCGCAGGAGAGAATGGCTTAAGCCGGATGGAAGGTTCGGGGTAGGGATTGCCCTACAAGGATGGCGCTAATGGATAAAGCAGTGGCGAGGGTTGAGCTGCAAGCCGCAAGCAACGGCAAAAGCACTTGTCGCTAATGGATATGCCTACATTCTCAGGCTAAACAGAGAATCCTGTGGGAGCTGGCTTGCCAGCGATAGCGGTGGGTCAATCGACATTGATGTGACTGACATTGCCTCATCGCTGGCAAGCCAGCTCCCACAGGATTTTGTGGTGGGCTCAGAGGAGTTTGTGCTCCATCGCATACTTCACCAGTTCGGCCAGCGAGGTGATGTTGAGCTTTTGCATCAGGCGCGCCTTGTGCGTGCTGATGGTCTTGCTGCTGAGCGCCAGTTGCTGGGCGATGTCGTTGACGTTGGCGCCCTGGGCCAGGCGTTCGAACACCGAGAATTCGCGCTCGGACAACAACGAATGCAGCGGCCGCGCATCGGTCAGGCCGACTTCGAACACCATGCGGTCGGCCAGCTCGGGGTCGATGTAACGCCCGCCCGCAGCAACTTTGCGGATCGCCGTCAGCAACAGGGCCGGATCACTGTCCTTGGTCGCGTACCCGGCCGCGCCGACTTTCAATGCACGGGCGGCCATCTGCGCTTCGTCGTGCATCGACAGCACCAGTATCGCCGGCGGATTGTTCAACGCGCGAATACGCGGAATCGCCTCGAGGCCATTGACCCCGGGCATGGAGATATCCAGCAGCACCACTTCGCACGGCACATGGCGCAGGGTTTCCAGCAATTGCTCACCATTGCTCGCCTCGCCGACCACTTGCAGGTCCTTGGCCAGGCCAATCAACTGCTTGATGCCCTCGCGGACGATGGTGTGGTCTTCGGCTACCAGTACACGGATCAATTCTTCTCTCCAGATTTCAGGTACACACCAATCCCTGTGGGAGCGAGCCTGCTCGCGATAACGTCAGCCCAAATACTACAAATCTTCAAACCTCACCCACCGGCACCCGCACCACGAGACTGGTGCCCTCCCCCGGCTCACTCTCAAGCGTCAACTGCCCGCCCATGATCAGCACACGCTCGCGCATGCCGACCAGACCAAACGAAGTCGGCCGACCGGTAGCGGCGATAAATCCTGCGCCATCATCGCTGACCGTCAGACACAATTCATCGCCCTCCAGCGCCAGCGTCAGTTCCACCGTGTGCGCCTGGGCATGGCGCATGACGTTGGTCAGGGCCTCCTGCAAAATCCGGAACAGCCCCACCGCTTTGGCATCGCTGAGCGCCGGCAGATTGTCCGGCACCTGCACCAGACATGGAATCTGCGTACGCGCCTCGAACCGCCGCGCCTGCCATTCGATCGCCGAAGCAATCCCGGCATCGAGAATCGGTGGCCGCAGCGCCGTCGCCACATCCCGCACCAGTTGAAACAACTGGGCGATCAGGCGCTTCATGCTGTTCAACCGCTCATGCAGACCGGGATCGAGTTGCGCATAAGCCAGTTCGCACATCGAGGTTTCCAGTTTCAGCACCGTGAGCATCTGCCCCAGCTCATCATGGACTTCGCGGGCGATCCGCGCCTTCTCTTCTTCGCGCACGCTTTCAAGGTGCGCCGACAATTCACGCAGCTGTTCGCGCGAAGCAGCCAGTTCCAGCTCGATGCGCTTGCTCTCGCTGATGTCCCAGACAATGCCATCCCAGACGTACGCGCCGTCCTCCAGTTGCCGGGTGATTGCCTTGATCTCGGCCCAGCGCTGCTGGCCCTGACGCGTGAGGATGCGTCCCTGCCACGACCAGTCGCTGTCACTGTCGAGGGCCTGATCCTGGGTTCGGTGATAACTGGCCTTGTCATCCGGGTGGACCAGACCGCGCAGGCCCATGTCGCGATGGGCGATGGCGGCCGGGGCGTAACCGACCAGACTTTCACTGCCTTCGCTGATGTAGGCGAAATCGATCTGCCCGGTGACCGGCGCCCGCTCCAGACGGAACACCAGCCCCGGCACGTTGGCAGCGATGCCCTGCAGGCGCGCTTCACTTTCCTGCAACGCCGCCAGGGCGCGACGCCGTTCAGTCACGTCGGTGAGGTAGACCACCAGGTATTCACTGTCGCGAAAACGCAGAAAACTCAGCGACACGTCCGCCGGCAGAACACTGCCGTCGGCACGCACACAACTGGTTTCGAAACTCAGCGGCCCCTCTTCACTGGTCCGCGCGCGTTTCCACAGGTTGAGCCAGCGATCCATGTGCAGGCCCGGCTCAAAGTCGATCAGCGGGCGTTCGATCAAACCACCAGCGGGATAACCAAGCATGCTTTCGGCCGCGCGATTGGCGTAGCGCACATGGCTGTCCCAGTTGACCCACAGGATGCCGACGGTGCTTTGATCGATGGAAAACTGCGTCAGACGCAAGGCCTCTTCACTGGCGGCACGCAGGGCGATGTCTTCACGCGCGGCACGCAGGCGCTGTTCCAGGCTGTGCTGTTGGCGCCGCTGCCAGAACACAATCGAGGCACAACTGAGCAGCATTACCGCAAACAACAGGCTGAGGTTCTGCCAGAACCCCGGCGATTCCGACAACCGTGGATATTTCGGTTGCAGCCACTGGTTGTGCAGCTGTTCCAGATCCTTGGCCGGGATCGCGCGCAACGCACTCTGGACGATGCCGGCCAGTTCCGGCCAATCACGGCGCGACGCCACTCGCAGCAGTTGCGGCAGACCGATATCGCCAACCACCACCAGCTCGGCAAACTCCGGTTCGACCGACAGGCGCCCCAATTGGGCTTCATCGACCACGGCGTAGGCGGCTTGCTGGCTCAACAGCAACTGCAACGCCTGACGCTCGAGCGGCACGCCTTGCAGGTTCAGGTGCGGATAATTGCTGCGCAGATAATCGGCGGTGGTGCTCGGCATGCGCACCGCGACGCGGGCCTGGCTGTCGAGTTTTTCCAGATCGACCACGCCGGCGCCCTTCTGGTCACTGACCACCAGTTGCGGCACGCGCATGTACGGATCGGAAAATTGCCACAGGCGCAATGCGCCGGGAGTCTGGCTGAGACCCGGGGCGATATCGATTTCGCCGTCGCGCAAGGCGTTTTCCAACTGACCGAGGTCCTGAAAGTTGCGCCAGCTCAATTCGATATTCAGCGCTTTGGCCAACAACTTCATCAGCTCGACATTCGCGCCCGACAGTCGCTGCAAACGCCGATCGTACGTCGCGTACGGCGCCTGCAAGACCAGTCCGACGCGCAGCTCATTGTGCTGCGCCAGCCATTGCTGCTGGCTCGCCGACAATTGCGCAAGGTGCGCAGGCGGCGCAGGCGCGGCCCAGCCCATCAAGGGAAACCACAAACAGCCGATAACCCACAGGCAGCAAAATCGCTTCATTGAAGTCTCATACACTGACAAATTCTGACCAACCCATTAGGCTGCCGGGATACTTTCTGGCCTGGAATAACCGATGCCCTTTGTTTATCGCCTGGCAATGCCAGCATTGTGCCTGTCGCTGATCCTGCCTTGTGCGTTTTCCGTCGAAGCCGCCGATCCGGCGCCTGCCGCCACGGCAGAAAAACCCGCCGAAGAGAAACCGGTCGAACGCCAGCCCTTGCTTGAGCGTAGTCAGGAAGAAGCTGCTGCACTGGAACGTCTTCTGCCGGCGCAGGAGCAGCAACAATTGCAGGCTGGCAGCGAAACCTTCCTGGCGCTGTGGAAACCGGCCAACACGGCCGAACCCAAAGGCGCGGTGATCATCATTCCTGGCGCCGGCGAAACCGCAGACTGGCCGCAGGCAATCGGCCCGTTGCGGCGCAAACTGCCGAACGCCCAGTGGAGCAGCCTGAGTATCACCCTGCCCGATCTGCAAAGCGATGCCATCGCACCGCGGGTCATCGAGCCCGCCGCAGCGCCGAAAGCGCCTGAGTCCGGCAGCAAGGATTCAACCACCGCGCAGCCGATCGAGCAGGCTGCTGGTGGCGAAGCCGAAGTCGCCGATCAGGTCGTCGCCGAAACCACCGAGGAACAATCCCGGGCTGACGCCGAACGAATCTTCGCACGCATCGACGCGGCGATTGCCTACGCCGAACAGCAGAGCGCGCGCAGCATCGTCGTGCTCGGCCACGGCACCGGCGCCTACTGGGCGGCGCGCTATCTGAGCGAGAAACAAACGGCGCAGGTGGAGAAATTCGTCATGGTTGATGCGCAGGCGCCGGCCAAGGCCAAGCCGCCACTGGCCGAGCTGACGCCGACGCTGAAGCTGCCGACGGCGGATATTTTCTACATGGACAAGCCGCTGGATCGCAACGCAGCGCTGGAGCGCATGCAGGCGAGCAAACGTCTGAAGACGTCGGCGTTCAGCCAGGTCGCGCTCAAGGCATTGCCGGACAAAAAGGCCGAGGAGGAGCAGCTGTTGCGTCGGGTGCGGGGGTGGTTGAACCCGCAAAACCCGGACTGACCGGTAGACCGAGTAGCGCCCATCGCGAGCAGGCTCACTCCTACAGTTGATCGAGGTCCATCAGTTGGAACGCAATCATTTGTAGGAGTGAGCCTGCTCGCGATGGGGTCAGTTCAGACAACACACATCCAACGACTAGCGAAAATCTCGCCGCTCACGAATCAACGTGTAGGCATTGTGCAATTCGCGAGTACGCTCGGTCGCCTCGCGCACCTGCGCCGCTGACGCCCCGCTGCCGGCGATCTTGTCCGGATGATGGCGACTGAGCAGGCGCCGATAAGCGCGCTTGATCTGCGCCGGTTCGCTGCTCGCCGAGACGCCGAGCAGCTTCATCGCTTCCTGATAACTCACCGCTGCACTGACGATCGGCCGCTTGCCCGGCTCGTAGTCACTGGCCAGCGCCCGTACCTGCTGCGGCGTCCAGCCCAGCCACTTGCCCCACTGTGCCAGCAGCTCACGTTCACTGACACCGGCGCGACCATCGGCCCAGACCATCCGCCAGCAGGCGCGCAACACACCTTCGGTGGCATGCGGCTGCGCGCTCAGACGGCGCAGATAACCGCGCAGATTGTCGCTGCCCGACTTGCCACGGTTGAACGCAGCAATGGCTCGACGCGTGGCCGGCTCGCTCATTTCCAGCGCGCGCATTTCCTTGCGCGCCTGCTGGATATGCCCGTCCGTCACCCGACCGTCGCTCTTGGCCAGCCGCCCGAGCAGCACGAACAACAGCTCGTCGTTGCGCAACATCGGCCGGCCGCCGAGCTTTTCCCGCAAATGCCCCCAGCTCTGCAGATTCAGGCGCCGATCCAGCGCTTGCCCCAACAACGCCCCAAGCATGGCCCCCGGAATGCTGGCAATTGCAAAACCCACTCCGGCTCCAATCAGAGTCCCTGGCCACAACATATCAGCGACTCGCTTTTATCAAGGTTTCAGCTTCGGCCAGACGCTCGTGTGTACCGACATCCACCCAGTGCCCTTTCAAACGCTCGCCGCTGACCTCGCCGGCCGCCATGGCTTTGCGCAGTAGCGGCGCCAGCTTGAAGGCGCCGTCGCTACAGCCGTCGAACAGTTGCGGATGGAGTACGGCGATGCCGCTGTAAGTCAGCGTCGGCATATCCGGCTGGCCGTCCTGCACCTTGCCGTCGACCAGGGAAAAATCACCGTTGGGGTGATGCGCCGGATTGTCCGCCAGCACCAGATGCGCCAGTCCGGCGATCGGTTGATGCAGGACGCTGAAGTCGTAGTCGGTCCAGATGTCGCCATTGACCACCAGAAACGCATCGTCACCCAGCAACGGCAAAGCACGGAAAATCCCGCCGCCGGTTTCCAGTGGCTCGCCTTCCGGCGAGTACTGGATGCTCAGGCCGAACCGCGAGCCGTCCCCCAAGTGGTCTTCGATCTGCTGTCCGAGCCAGGCGTGGTTGATCACAATCTGGTTGAAGCCAGCCGCGGCGAGGGCGCGAAGGTGATATTCGATCAACGGCACGCCGCCGGCACGTACCAGCGGTTTTGGCGTGGTCAGGGTCAACGGACGCATGCGCTCGCCTTTGCCTGCCGCCAGAATCATTGCCTTCATGCCGTCGCTCCAGCACGCAAGCTGCTGAACAGCGCTTGCAGCTCCGCCAGTTCAGGACGACGGGCAATCACCGCTTCTATATAAGAGAAGAAGCGCGGCACGTCCGCCAGATAGCGTGGCTTGCCGTCGCGGTGGCAGATGCGCGCGAAAATACCGATGACTTTCAGATGGCGCTGCACGCCCATCAGGTCGCTGGCACGCAGGAAATCCTCAAAGTCGGTCTGCACCGGGATATTCAGCGCCTGGGCTTGCTGCCAGTATTTTTTCAGCCATCCGTGCACGCGTTCTTCAGGCCAGCTGAGGAAGGCGTCCTTGAACAGGCAAGTAACGTCATAGGTCACCGGGCCGTAGACCGCATCCTGGAAATCCAGCACACCGGGGTTGGGCTCGCTGAGCATCAGGTTGCGCGGCATGTAGTCGCGGTGTACCAGCACCTTCGGCTGGGCCAGGGCGCTGTCGATCAGCAGATCGCTGATGTGCTGCCATTGCTGTTGTTGAGCCGCATCGAACTCGACACCCAGTTCGCGCTTCACATACCACTCGGGAAACAATTCCAGCTCACGGCGCAGCAACGCCACGTCGTAGCTGGGCAGCGGCGCAACCATCGGCAATTGCTGAAAGGCCAGCAAGGCTTGCAGCGCATCGTCGAACAAAGCGTTGGCATTTTCGCCATTGATCACGTCGAGATAGGTCTGGTTGCCCAGGTCATTGAGCAAAAGAAAGCCGAGCTCGAGGTCTTCGGCATAAATTTTCGGCACGTTGATTGCGGATTTCGCCAGCAAAAAGGCGATATCCACGAACGGTTTGCAGTTTTCCTGAGGCGGCGGCGCGTCCATCACGACGAAGCTGCGATCCCCACCTTCCCAGCGGAAGTAGCGGCGAAAACTCGCGTCGCTGCTGGCCGCGGTCAACGTGGCCGGGGGCACGGTGCCCCAGCCTTGCTGTGCAAACAGATTTGCCAACTGCTCATCGAGCCAAACTTTCAGGTGTTGCAAGCGTACATCTTGGTCAGGCATTGCAAGGGTCTCCGACGGCGCTAGCCGTCAAGCGGGTCATGCTTTATTATCCAGCATCTTTTTCAGACCATCGAGAGGCGTGCGGCCCACACCGCGGGCAGATGGCACGCAGGAAGCCCGGACTAATAAGATGGCATTGAAATCCCCCGCGTTTCGTAAAAAATTTCCGTTGTTGGTAACCGGCAGTCTGCTGGCTATGCAACCTCTGGCCAGTCAATTCGTTGTTGCCGCCGAGCAGTATGACTGCTCCGTCTCGGCTACGGGTGGTTGGGACTGTGCGCCCAAATCACCGGCCGCTGCGTTGCCGCCGCGCCCGGTGCATGACGGCAGTGCCGTCAGCGCCACCGGCGATGCGCCGAGCGAGAACGGTTCGACAGCCGACACCGGCCCGAAAACCGCGCTCGTCACCGAAGCCAAGGGCCGCGGTCTGAAATCCCGTAGCGAAGACTACAGTCACCTCGACTGGGTTCCGCGCGAGAAACTCACCGCCGCTCAACTGGCCGAGACCGGGCCTTACTGCTCCGGCGCCTACATCGAGCCGACTCGTCCTGGCATGAATGACAAGACGAACAAAAGCGACGCTCCGACCTTTATCGGCGCAAAAGCCTCGCGCTATAACACCGATGATCAAGTCGGTACGCTGGCCGGTGATGTCGTCCTGCGTCAGGGCAGCATGCAGGTCGAGTCCGACGAGGCCAGCCTGTATCAGGCCGAGAGCCGCGCCGAACTCAATGGCGACGTACGCATTCGTGACAACGGCGCGCTGATCGTCGGCGACCACGCCGATGTGCAGCTCGACACCGGTGAAGCCAAGGTCGACAACGCCGAATACGTGATGCACAAATCACGCATCCGCGGCAACGCGCTGTACGCCAAGCGTGCCGAGAACGCGATCATTCGCTTGAAGGACGGCACGTACACCACGTGCGAACCGAACAGCAACGCATGGCAGCTCAAGGGCAACAACATCACGCTGAACCCGGCAACCGGTTTCGGTACCGCGACCAACGTAACGTTGCGCGTCAAGGACATCCCGATCCTGTACACGCCGTACATCTACTTCCCGATCGACGATCGTCGTCAGTCGGGCTTCCTGCCGCCGACCATCGGCAGCGGCAGCGATACCGGCTTCATGCTGGTCACGCCGTACTACTTCAACCTGGCACCGAACTACGATGCCACGTTGTACCCGCGCTACATGAGCAAGCGCGGCATGCTGGTGGAAGGCGAGTTCCGTTACCTGACCAAGTCGAGTGAAGGTCAGTTCGGTGCGTCGTATCTCAACGACGAGAACGACGATCGCAAGCGCCAGTCCGATTACAACGAGACGCGCTACATGTACAACTGGCAGCACAAGGGCGGTCTCGACTCCCGTGTGCTCACCCAGGTTGACTACACCAAGATCAGCGATCCGTATTATTTCCAGGATCTGCAGACCGATCAGATCGGCGTCAAGAGCGACGATTACGTCAACCAGCAGGGTTCCGTCACCTATCGTGGCGACAACTACACTGCGCGCCTGAATGCCCAGCAGTACCAGCTGGCGACTGTTTCGAACATCACGCCTTACGGTCGTTTGCCGCAGATCACCTTCAACGGTCAACTGCCGTACCACCCGGAAGGCTTGAACTTCGATTACGAAACCGAGCTGGTTCGTTTCGATCGTGACTTGCGCAGCGGCACGTTTGTTCAGGAAGACGGCGTCACCACCGAGTCGCGCCTGGACAACAATATTCAAGGTCTGGCCCGCGCCAACGGCGACCGTCTGAATCTGAAACCGGGCGTCAGCCTGCCGATGAACTGGACGTATGGCTTCCTCAAGCCGTCGCTCAAGTACCAATACACGCAGTACCAGCTTGATCTGGACAACACCGGCAAATCGCAGATCGATGTGATGACCGCCGAGCAGAAGAAGCTCAACGGTGAATTCGACAGCAACCAGAACCGCGGCGTACCAATCGCCAGCATCGATGGTGGCCTGTACTTCGACCGCAACACTTCGTACTTCGGCAAGAATTACCGTCAAACCCTGGAACCACGTCTGTTCTACCTCTATGTACCCGAGGTGGATCAGGAGGACATTCCGGTATTCGACACCAGTGAATACACCTTCAACTACGCCTCGCTGTTCCGCGACAATCGCTTCTCCGGTTCCGACCGTGTCGGCGACGAGAACAAGTTGTCGCTGGGCGTGACCAGTCGCTGGATTGAAGACAACGGTTTCGAGCGCCAGCGCATCAGTGTCGGTCAGGCGTTGTACTTCAAGGATCGCAAGGTTCAACTGCCGGGCATCGCATTCAACGATCGTGACGACGCCAAATCCGACGTCTCGCCATACGCTCTGGAGTACGAATACCGCTGGAACCGTGACTGGCGCACCACGGCCGACTACAACTGGGATCCGGACAGCCGCAGCCCGCGTTCCGGCAGTGCGATGTTCCACTATCAGCCTGAAGACAACCCGAACAAGGTCGTCAACCTTGGCTATCGCTATCGCAACGACCAGGTTCGCTATGACCAAAACACCGGTAAATGGTCGGTCGGTGGCGGCGACTACGGCACCCCGGGGCAGCCTGGCTACGTGAAGGACTACTACAAGATCCAGCAGCATGACTTCTCGGTCATCTGGCCGATCGTTCCGCAGTGGAGCGCGATCAGCCGCTGGCAGTACGACTACAACCGCAACCGTACGCTGGAAGCCTTCGGCGGTTTCGAGTACGACAACTGCTGCTGGAAATTGCGTCTGATCAACCGTTACTGGGTTTCCTACGACGAGTTCAGTCAGGAAGCTCCGCAAAACGAAAAAGGCGACCATGGCGTCTTCCTCCAAATTGTTCTGAAGGGACTCGGCGGCCTCACCGGCGCCAAGGTAGAGAGCTTCCTCGACAAAGGCATTCAAGGTTATCGTGAACGTGAAGACCAAGCTTTCTGATTGTCTGCGCCCGCTGATGCTGGGCGCGCTGTTCCTGGGTACGGCGGCCAACGCCGCCGTGCAGTCCATCGACAAAGTAGTAGCGATCGTCGACAACGACGTGGTCATGCAGAGCCAGCTGGACCAGCGTGTCCACGAAGTGCAGCAGACTATCGCCAAGCGTGGCGGCGGCTTGCCGCCTCCGGGCGTGCTGGATCAACAGGTGCTCGAACGTCTGATCGTCGAAAACCTGCAGCTGCAGATCGGCGAGCGCTCCGGTATCCGCATCACCGACGAAGAGCTGAACCAGGCGGTCGGCACCATTGCCCAGCGCAACAACATGAGCATAGATCAGTTCCGTGCTGCACTGGCTCGCGACGGCCTGTCCTACGACGATGCCCGCGACCAGATCAAACGCGAGATGATCATCAGCCGCGTGCGTCAGCGTCGTGTGGCAGAACGCATTCAGGTCTCCGAGCAGGAAGTGAAGAACTTTCTCGCCTCCGACCTGGGCAAAATGCAACTGTCTGAAGAACTGCACCTGGCCAACATCCTGATTCCGACCCCGGAAAGCGCCAACTCCGAAGCGATTCAGAGCGCCGCGCGTCAGGCCATGGAGGTTTACCAGCAGCTCAAGCAAGGCGCCGACTTCGGCCAGATGGCCGTGGCGAAATCGGGCAGCGACAACGCACTGGAAGGCGGCGACATGGGCTGGCGTAAAGCCGCGCAATTGCCACCGCCGTTCGATCGCGAGCTGAGCAGCATGGCCGTTGGCGACATCACTCAACCTGCACGCACGCCGGGCGGCTTCATCATCCTGAAACTGCTGGGCAAACGTGGCGGCGAAGCGCAGATGCGCGACGAAGTGCATGTTCGTCACATTCTGGTCAAACCGAGCCCGATTCGCGACGAAGCCAAGACCGAGGCGCTGGTGAAGTCGCTGTATGAGCGCATCACTGCCGGGGAAGATTTCGCTACGCTGGCGAAAAACTACTCCGAAGACCCGGGCTCGGCGCTCAACGGCGGCGACCTGAACTGGATCGATCCGAACGCACTGGTACCGGAATTCCGCGAAGTGATGGCCACGACCCCGCAAGGTCAGCTGTCCAAGCCATTCCAGACCCAATACGGCTGGCATGTTCTGGAAGTTCTTGGCCGTCGCGCCACCGACAGCACCGAACAGGCTCGCGAGCAGCAAGCCCTGACCGTCCTGCGTAACCGCAAATACGACGAAGAGCTGCAAACCTGGCTGCGTCAGATCCGTGACGAAGCGTACGTAGAGATCAAACTTCCTGGTGCAGACCAGGCAGCGCAGTGAAACCCCGGCGTTTCGCGCTGACACCCGGCGAGCCAGCCGGCATCGGTCCCGACCTTTGCCTGCTGCTCGCCTCGCAAGCCCAGCCACACCCCCTGATCGCCATCACCAGCCGCGACCTGCTCCTCGAGCGGGCCGCGCAACTGGGGCTGGCTGTCGATCTGCTGGATGTCAATCCTGATCACTGGCCGGACGCTCCGGCGCCCGCCAACAGCCTGTATGTCTGGGACACGCCACTGAGCGCCCCCGTGGTAGCCGGGCAACTGGACACGGCCAACGCGGCGTTCGTTCTCGACACCCTGACCCGCGCCGGCAACGGCTGCCTGAACGGCGACTTCGCCGGGATGATTACCGCACCCGTGCACAAGGGCGTGATCAACGACTCAGGTATCGCGTTCTCCGGGCACACCGAATTTCTCGCTGACCTGACTCACACCGCGCAAGTGGTGATGATGCTCGCCACCCGCGGTTTGCGCGTGGCACTGGTCACCACTCACCTGCCCCTGCGCGAAATTGCCGACGCGATCACACCGGAGCGGCTGGAGCGGGTTACGCGCATCCTGCATGCCGACCTGCAAAACAAATTCGGCATCGCCCAGCCACGGATTCTGGTGTGCGGACTCAACCCGCACGCCGGCGAAGGTGGTCATCTGGGCCGTGAAGAAATCGACATCATCGAACCGACATTGGAACGCCTGCGCGGCGAGGGCATGGACCTCCGTGGCCCGCTGCCTGCCGACACTCTGTTTACCCCCAAGTATCTGGAGCACTGCGACGCAGTGCTGGCGATGTACCACGACCAGGGCCTGCCCGTGCTGAAATACAAAGGCTTCGGCGCTGCAGTCAACGTGACGCTGGGCCTGCCGATCATCCGCACGTCGGTCGATCACGGCACCGCGCTTGATCTGGCCGGCAGCGGCAAGATCGAGACTGGCAGCCTGCAAGTCGCCCTGGAAACCGCCTACCAGATGGCCGAGACCCGTTTATGACCGAGCAATACCAACACAAGGCGCGCAAACGCTTTGGCCAGAACTTCCTGCACGATGCCGGCGTTATCGACCGTATCCTGCGCTCTATCCATGCCAAAGCCGAAGACCGTCTGCTGGAAATCGGCCCGGGCCAGGGCGCACTGACCGCCGGCCTGCTGTCCTCCGGCGCGCAACTCGATGTGGTGGAACTGGACAAGGACCTGATCCCGATCCTTAACCAGCAGTTTGCCGGAAAGAGCAACTTCAACCTGCATCAGGGCGATGCACTGAAATTCGACTTCAACACGCTCAACGCCGCGCCAAACAGCCTGCGCGTGGTCGGCAACCTGCCGTACAACATTTCCACGCCGCTGATTTTTCACCTGCTGAATAACGCCGGCATCATTCGCGACATGCACTTCATGCTGCAAAAAGAAGTGGTCGAGCGTCTGGCCGCGGGTCCTGGCGGTGGTGATTGGGGTCGTCTGTCGATCATGGTTCAGTACCACTGCCGCGTCGAACACCTGTTCAACGTCGGCCCGGGCGCGTTCAATCCGCCGCCGAAAGTCGATTCGGCAATCGTTCGTCTGGTGCCGCATGCAGTACTGCCGCACCCGGCCAAGGATCATCGCCTGCTCGAACGCGTGGTGCGCGAGGCTTTCAACCAGCGCCGCAAGACCTTGCGCAACACGCTCAAGCAACTGCTCAGCAATGCCGAAATCGAAGCCGCCGGCGTCGATGGCAGCCTGCGCCCCGAGCAACTGGATCTGGCCGCGTTCGTACGCCTGGCAGACCAGCTCGCCGTACAAGTTCCGGCCGCCCCTGTCGCCGACTGACCGGCGATGAACGCTATCGGGCAGCACACCACTCTGGTTTACTGCCCGATACTTGCCTAGACTGATTCCCCACAGCTACGCCCCGCGTTCCGTTTCGTTAAGGCCTTTCTGCATGTCCGATTCCCGTTATAAGGTTGATGTCAGCGTCGTCACCCGCTATCTGGCAGAACAATCGCAACCCGAAAATGACCGCTTCGCTTTCGCCTACACCATCACTGTGCAGAACAACGGTCAGATTCCAGCCAAGCTTCTGTCCCGGCACTGGGTGATTACTGACGGTGATGGCCATGTTGAAGAGGTGCACGGTGAAGGCGTCGTCGGCCAGCAACCGTTGATCGATGCAGGCAAGAACCACGTCTACACCAGCGGCACCGTGATGACCACCAAGGTCGGTACCATGCAGGGCACCTATCAAATGCTCGCCGACGATGGCAAACATTTCGACGCAGTCATCAAACCATTCCGCCTTGCCGTGCCCGGAGCCCTGCACTGATGACGACGTATGCCGTCGGCGACCTGCAAGGCTGCCTCGAACCGCTCAAATGCCTGCTCAAGCAAGTGGCGTTCGATCCGCAACTCGATCGACTCTGGCTGGTGGGTGATCTGGTCAACCGTGGCCCGCAATCGCTGGAAACCCTGCGTTTTCTGTACGGCATGCGCGAGTCGCTGGTTTGCGTACTCGGCAATCACGATCTGCATCTGCTCGCCGCCGCAAGAAACATCGAGCGCCTGAAGAAATCCGACACCCTGCGGGAAATCATCGAAGCGCCGGACTGCGCAGAACTGCTCGAATGGGTACGCCAGCAAAAACTCATGCACTACGACGAGCGTCGCGATGTCGCCATGGTTCACGCCGGCATCCCACCGCAATGGTCGCTGCGTCGCGCCCTGAAATGCGCCGCCGAAGTCGAGACGGCATTGCGCGATGACAATATGTTGCCGGCCTTTCTCGACGGCATGTATGGCAACGATCCGGCGAAATGGGACAGCGATCTCAAAGGCGTCGAGCGCTTGCGGGTCATCACCAACTATTTCACGCGCATGCGTTTCTGCACCGCCGAAGGCAAACTCGATCTGAAAAGCAAGGAAGGTCTGGATGCTGCTCCGCCCGGCTATAAACCTTGGTTCCAGCACAAGGAGCGCAAGACCCGCGGCCTGCGCATCATCTTTGGCCATTGGGCGGCGCTGGAGGGCAACATCCACGAACCGGGTATCTCGGCGCTGGACACCGGTTGTGTCTGGGGTGGCAGCCTGACCCTGATGAACGTCGACAGCGGTGAACGCCTGTCGTGCAAATGCGATGAACATGGCGGACTCGCACCTTCAGTCGCGCCATCCATTCCCGAAACTTCACCAGTCGGCGCACCGCGTTAGACTGCGTTATCAGTTGAGCAACAGGAACACAGCCATGACCGAATTCAAACGAATCCCCCCGGAGCAAGCCCAGGCACTGCGTGAAAAAGGCGCCGTCGTGGTCGATGTCCGCGACCCTGCGACTTATGCCGCTTCGCACATCAGGGGCTCGAAGCACTTGGACAATCATTCGCTGCACGCCTTCATTCAGGGCGCCGACCTCGATGCACCGACTGTCGTGGTTTGCTATCACGGCAATTCCAGCCAGGGCGCAGCCGCCTATCTGGTGGGCCAGGGCTTCTCCGACGTCTACAGCATGGACGGCGGCTTTGAACTGTGGCGTACGACTTATCCTTCGGAAACTGCGCAAGGCAGCGACGAATAATTTTTTTTGTCACGCGCAGCCCCCGGCTTCCGCGGGCCTGCGCGAGGCAGACGAACGGTCTGCCACAACTAATTACGTATCTCGCCTTTACCTCTCGAATTCCCAACTATCCTTAAGCGCAGGCCATCCAAAACAGGGGAGAGCCGGTACACCGGCGCACGGGTCATCGGGAGTAGCTTCCGTGGTTGTCCACTGCGGGAGAGTTCTGGGGGGTAAACAACGGCTGCCACTGTGGCTGTTGCCAGCATCGACTGAGTGATCCGGCGTCGGCTCCACGTATCGAGCGAGGTGACGTCATGAGTATCTTTAGCCACTTCCAACAACGCTTCGAATCCACACGCCAGGAAGAATTCTCTCTGCAGGAATACCTGGAACTGTGCAAAAAGGATCGCAGCGCTTACGTATCCGCCGCCGAACGTCTGCTGCTGGCGATTGGCGAACCGGAATTGCTCGACACTTCGACCAACTCGAGGCTGTCGCGCATCTTCTCCAACAAGGTGATCCGCCGTTATCCGGCCTTTGAAGACTTCCACGGGATGGAAGAATGCATCGATCAGATCGTCTCGTATTTCCGCCACGCCGCTCAGGGCCTGGAAGAGAAGAAACAGATCCTTTATCTGCTCGGCCCCGTCGGCGGCGGTAAATCGTCCCTGGCCGAGAAGCTGAAACAGCTGATTGAAAAAGTGCCCTTCTACGCAATCAAGGGCTCACCGGTATTCGAATCGCCACTGGGTCTGTTCAACGCCACCGAAGATGGCGCGATCCTCGAAGAAGACTTCGGTATCCCGCGGCGCTACCTCAATACCATCATGTCGCCATGGGCGACCAAACGCCTGGCCGAATTCGGCGGCGATATCAGCCAGTTCCGCGTGGTCAAGCTGTACCCGTCGATCCTCAATCAGATCGCCGTGGCCAAGACCGAACCGGGCGACGAGAACAACCAGGACATTTCCGCACTGGTCGGCAAGGTCGACATCCGCAAACTCGAGGAATACCCACAGAACGACGCCGACGCCTACAGCTACTCCGGTGCGCTGTGCCGGGCCAACCAGGGCCTGATGGAATTCGTCGAAATGTTCAAGGCACCGATCAAGGTGCTGCACCCACTCCTGACGGCGACCCAGGAAGGCAACTACAACAGTACCGAAGGCCTCGGCGCGATTCCGTTCACCGGGATTCTGCTCGCTCACTCCAACGAATCGGAGTGGCATACCTTCCGCAACAACAAGAACAACGAAGCCTTCATCGACCGGATCTACATCGTCAAAGTGCCGTACTGCCTGCGCGTCAGTGACGAAGTGAAGATCTACGACAAACTGCTGTTCAACAGTTCACTGGCCAAGGCGCACTGCGCGCCGGATACCCTGAAAATGCTGGCGCAGTTCACCGTGCTGTCGCGTCTCAAGGAGCCGGAAAACTCCAATATCTATTCGAAGATGCGCGTCTATGACGGCGAAAACCTCAAGGACACCGATCCGAAGGCCAAGTCGATTCAGGAATACCGCGACTCGGCCGGCGTCGACGAGGGCATGAACGGTCTGTCGACCCGCTTCGCCTTCAAGATCCTGTCCAAGGTATTCAACTTCGATCCGCATGAAATCGCCGCCAACCCGGTGCACCTGCTCTATGTGCTGGAACAGCAGATCGAACAGGAACAGTTCCAGGCCGAGACCCGCGAACGCTACCTGCGCTATCTGAAGGAATACCTCGCGCCGCGCTACATCGAGTTCATCGGCAAGGAAATCCAGACCGCTTACCTCGAGTCTTACAGCGAGTACGGCCAGAACATCTTCGACCGCTACGTGCTCTACGCGGACTTCTGGATTCAGGATCAGGAGTACCGCGACCCGGAAACCGGCGAAATCCTCAACCGCGTCGCGCTCAACGAAGAACTGGAGAAAATCGAAAAACCGGCCGGCATCAGCAATCCGAAGGATTTCCGCAACGAGATCGTCAACTTCGTCCTGCGCGCCCGGGCTAACAACAATGGCAAGAACCCGACGTGGCTCAGCTACGAAAAACTGCGGGTCGTCATCGAGAAGAAAATGTTCTCCAACACCGAAGACCTGCTGCCCGTCATCAGCTTCAACGCCAAGGCCAGCAAAGAGGACCAGCAAAAACACAACGACTTCGTTACACGCATGGTTGAACGTGGCTACACCGATAAACAGGTACGACTGCTGTCCGAATGGTACCTGCGGGTCCGCAAGTCGCAGTGAGGCAGCTGCAAGCTACAAGCCACAAGCTGCAAGAAAGAGCGCGCAATCCCTGAATCAGGGCCATTCGCTTCTACTTGCAGCTTGCAGCTCAAAACTTGAAGCTCCCCGGAGGGCCTATGAGCTATGTGATCGACCGACGCCTCAATGGCAAGAACAAGAGCACGGTGAACCGTCAGCGTTTCCTGCGGCGTTACCGTGACCACATCAAGAAGGCCGTCGAAGAGGCGGTCAGCCGGCGCTCCATCACTGACATGGAACACGGCGAACAGATCAGCATTCCCGGTCGCGACATCGACGAACCGGTGCTTCACCACGGCCGCGGCGGCAAACAGACCGTAGTTCATCCCGGCAACAAGGAATTCACCGCCGGCGAACACATCGCCCGTCCACCGGGCGGCGGTGGCGGACGCGGTCCGGGCAAGGCCGGCAACTCCGGCGAGGGCATGGACGAGTTTGTCTTCCAGATCACCCAGGAAGAGTTCCTCGAATTCATGTTCGAAGACCTCGAACTGCCGAACCTGGTCAAGCGCAACCTCAGTGGCACCGACACCTTCAAAACCGTGCGCGCCGGGATCAGCAACGAAGGCAACCCGTCACGCATCAATATCATCCGCACCCTGCGCTCAGCTCATGCACGGCGTATCGCCCTGTCCGGCAGCAGCCGGGCGAAGCTGCGCGAAGTCAAGGCAGAACTGGAACGACTGAGACGCGAAGAGCCGGACAACTTCGGCGATATTCAAGAACTCGAGGCGGAAATCGAAAAACTCAGCGCGCGCATCCATCGCGTGCCGTTTCTCGACACCTTCGACTTGAAGTACAACCTGCTGATCAAACAGCCGAACCCCAGCTCGAAAGCCGTAATGTTCTGCCTGATGGACGTTTCCGGCTCGATGACCCAGGCGACCAAGGACATCGCCAAGCGCTTCTTCATCCTCTTGTACCTGTTCCTCAAGCGCAATTACGACAAGATCGACGTGGTGTTCATCCGCCATCACACCAGCGCCCGGGAAGTCGATGAGGAAGAGTTTTTCTACTCGCGGGAAACCGGCGGCACCATCGTTTCCAGCGCGTTGAAACTGATGCAGGAAATCATGGCCGAGCGTTATCCGAGCAACGAGTGGAACATCTATGCCGCTCAGGCCTCCGACGGCGACAACTGGAACGATGACTCGCCGATCTGCCGTGACATTCTGATCAACCAGATCATGCCGTTTGTGCAGTACTACACTTACGTGGAGATCACCCCGCGCGAACATCAGGCCTTGTGGTACGAATACGAACGCATCGCCGAAGCCTTTTCTGACACGTTTGCCCAGCAGCAACTGGTCTCGGCCGGAGATATCTATCCGGTCTTCCGTGAACTCTTCCAGCGCAGGTTAGTGACATGACCGCCAAAGAGCAGAAGCGCCAACCCATTTCCACCGGCTCGGAATGGACGTTCGAGCTGATCCAGACCTACGACCGCGAGATCGCTCGGATTGCGGCCCGCTATGCGCTGGACACCTATCCCAACCAGATCGAAGTGATTACCGCCGAACAAATGATGGATGCCTATGCATCGGTGGGCATGCCGCTGGGGTACCACCACTGGTCCTACGGCAAGCACTTCCTCAGCACCGAGAAGTCCTACAGCCGCGGGCAAATGGGCCTGGCCTACGAGATTGTGATCAACTCCGATCCGTGCATTGCCTACCTGATGGAAGAGAACACCATCTGCATGCAGGCATTGGTAGTGGCGCACGCTTGCTATGGTCACAACAGTTTCTTCAAGGGCAACTACCTGTTCCGCACCTGGACCGATGCCAGTTCGATCATTGACTATCTGGTGTTCGCCAAGCAGTACATCATGCAATGCGAGGAGCGCCACGGCATCGATGCGGTGGAAGACCTGCTCGATTCCTGCCATGCACTGATGAACTATGGGGTTGACCGTTACAAGCGTCCCTATCCGATCTCTGCCGAAGAAGAGCGGCGCCGGCAGAAGGATCGCGAAGAGCATATGCAGAAGCAGATCAACGATCTGTGGCGCACCATTCCCAAAGGTGCGGACAAGTACAGCGACAAGGACAACGCACGCTTCCCGGCCGAGCCGCAGGAAAACATCCTCTACTTCATCGAAAAGCACGCGCCGCTGCTGGAGCCGTGGCAGCGCGAGATCGTGAGAATCGTGCGCAAGATTGCCCAGTACTTTTATCCACAGCGCCAGACCCAGGTGATGAACGAAGGCTGGGCAACGTTCTGGCATTACACGTTGATGAACGACCTGTACGACGAAGGGCTGGTCACCGACGGTTTCATGATGGAATTCCTCACTTCACACACCAGCGTGGTGTTCCAGCCGGGTTTTGACAGCCCCTATTACAGTGGCATCAACCCGTACGCACTGGGTTTTGCCATGTATCGCGACATTCGGCGCATGTGTGAAGAGCCTACCGAGGAGGATCGCCACTGGTTTCCGGAAATCGCCGGTACCGATTGGCTGTCGACCATCAAGTTCGCCATGAGCAGCTTCAAGGATGAGAGTTTCATCCTGCAGTACCTGTCGCCAAAAGTGATTCGCGACCTGAAACTGTTCAGCATTCTCGACGATGACCAGAAAGACGACCTGCTGGTGCCAGCCATTCACGACGAAAGCGGCTATCGGATCATCCGCGAAACTCTGGCGGCGCAGTACAACCTCGGCAATCGTGAGCCGAACGTGCAGATCTACAGCATTGATCGACGCGGCGACCGTTCACTGACCCTGCGCCACCAGCAGCACGATCGCAAACCGCTGGGCGATTCCACTGACGAGGTGCTCAAACACCTTCACCGACTCTGGGGCTTCGACATTCATCTGGAAACCCTGCAGGGCGACCAGATCATGAAAACCCATCACGTTCCGCCACGTAGCGAACATAGTGAAGGCGATTACGGTCGACTTGATCTGGCCGTGATACATCTTTGAGCCGGTTCTGGCCTCCGAAAGTCTGACGCAAGGGTTATCCTGTCGGGCTAACGGAGGTTTTTTATGCAGGTTTACAAGGTTGGCGGCGCGGTACGTGATCGCCTGTTGGGGTTGCCGGTCACCGATATCGACCGGGTCGTCGTCGGCGCAACGACCGAAGAAATGCTCGCTCAGGGATTCCGCCCGGTGGGCGCGGATTTTCCAGTGTTTTTGCACCCGAAAACCGGCGAGGAATATGCCCTCGCCCGCACGGAACGCAAGAGTGGCCGTGGTTATGGCGGCTTCACGTTTTACGCCAGCCCTGAAGTTACCCTCGAAGAAGACCTGATACGCCGCGACCTGACCATCAATGCCATGGCCGAAGACGATCAGCAGAATCTGACCGATCCGTACCATGGCCAGCGCGATCTGGAAGCGCGAATCCTGCGCCACGTTTCCCCGGCATTCGCCGAAGATCCTTTGCGTGTGCTGCGCGTTGCCCGCTTCGCCGCGCGATATGCAGGCCTTGGATTTACCGTTGCGCCAGAAACGCTGGAGCTGATGCGCGAGCTCAGCGAATCCGGTGAACTGCAAGCCTTGACCGCTGAACGTAGCTGGAAGGAAATTTCTCGGGCATTACTGGAAGATCAGCCACAGGTATTCATTGAAGTGCTGCGTGACTGCGGCGCGCTGAAAGTGTTGATGCCGGAGGTCGACGCGCTGTTCGGCGTGCCGCAACCGGAAGCACACCACCCGGAAATCGACACCGGGCTGCACACCCTCAGCGTGCTGCAACAGGCGGCCCTGCACAAACAACCGCTGACGGTACGCTGGGCCTGCCTGCTGCACGATCTCGGCAAAGGACTGACGCCGCAAGAGCAATGGCCTCGACACATTGCCCATGAGCACACTGGATTGAAGCTGATCAAAGCAGTCAACGAGCGCTTCAAGGCACCAAAGGATTGCCAGGAATTGGCATTGCTGGTCGGCCAGTACCACACCCATGGTCACCGGGCGCTGGAGTTGAAAGCTTCGACACTGCTGGAGTTGCTGCAAAGCTTCGATGTGTATCGCCGCCCGCAGCGTTTCGAAGAGTTTATTGCTGCCTGCGAAATGGATGCTCGTGGCCACAAAGGGCTGGAGCAGCGGAGTTATCCACAGGCGGATTATCTGCGTGGAGCGGCAACCGCAGCGCGCGGTGTGGCGGTGCAGCCATTGCTGGAACAGGGTTTCAAGGGACCGGCGCTGGGCGAAGCACTGAAGCGCGAACGACTAAAGGTGCTGAAAGCCTATAAAGACGCGGCGTCTGCATAAAGCTTCGTCGGACCACAGCCCGGAGCCGACTCACTCCCACATTTTGGAACGCGTTCCCCTGTAGGAGTGAGCCTGCTCGCGAAGGCGCCTTTGATATCAACGCAAATCCGCAGGCGTGAGCTGCTGCCCGCGCCATTCGAATGCAACCGGCGCCAGCACCTGATCAATCTGCGCCTCAGCCCACAGCGTAGCAAAGCTTTTTCCCACACCCGGATGCACCCGATCCGGAGCAATCAGCGACAGCGGCCACAGCACAAAGGCATTTTTCAGGATTTCCGCCCGCGGCAGCACCAGACCATCGAAATTGCCGGCCAGATCGCCGTACAACAGCACGTCGATATCCAGCGGCAAGCCTTTGCGATCCGGAGCATAGCGGCCATTGTCCGCTTCGATGAATTTCAGTCGTCGGTCCAGCTCCATCAGCGGTAGATCGGTCTGCGCCGACACCACGAAATTGAAAAACGGACCGCTCTTGATGCCCACCGGCAGGCTTTCGAACACCGCCGAACAGCGGATATCCACCAGAAACGTCGCCAAAGCGTCGAGCCCGGCGCGCAAATGAGTTTCCCGGTCGATGTTGCTACCGAGCCCGAGGTAGACCTGAGTCAGCGACATCCGCGCTCGATCTCCACGCCCACGCCGCCCTTGGCCGCCGGCACCGCGCCCGGCTTGGTGAGTTTCAGACGAACCCAAGTGATGTTGAACTCGCTCATCAGCACTTCGACCAGACGCTCGGCGAAGGTCTCGACCAACTGAAACTGCGCTTGCTCGGCAAACGCCTGAATGCGCGTGGAAACGCTGGCATAGTCGAGCGCCAGGGTCAGGTCGTCACCGGCGGCGGCCGGGCGATTGTCCCAGGCGAAGCTCAGATCAAGTCGCAGGCACTGGCGGATGCCGCGCTCCCAGTCATAGGCACCAATGACGGTGTCGACTTCCAGGCCCTCGATAAACACTCTGTCCAAGCACTTCTCTCCGCTGCACGACAAGGGCGCAATGCGCCGTTAGAATCAGGGCGTCCTCGCCCGGAATAGTTAGCATGTTTTGGTTACTGGCGATTCTCGCCTACCTGCTCGGCTCGCTGTCCTTTGCCATTTTGCTCAGCCGCCTGACCGGAAATCCGGACCCGCGAATGAGTGGCTCGGGCAATGCCGGCGCCACCAACATGCTGCGCCTGGCCGGTCGCAAACTGGCGATCCTGACCCTGCTGGGTGATCTGTGCAAAGGCTTGCTGCCGGTACTGATCGCAGCGGCTGTAGGCCTTTCGCTGCAGGATCAGGCGTGGATCGGCGTTTGCGCCGTGATCGGTCACCTGTTCCCGCTGTATTTCCGCTTCCGTGGCGGCAAAGGCGTCGCCACCGCTGCCGGCATGCTGCTGGGCCTGTATCCGCCCGCCGCGCTGCTGGCCGTTTGCGCCTGGCTGCTGACGTTCTATCTGACCCGCACCAGCTCGCTGGCGGCGCTGATTGCCACGCCGCTGACCCTGCCGTTGCTGGCCTGGCAGGAACCGGCAGCGCTGCTGCCGATGAGCGCGCTGACGCTGCTGATCGTCTGGCGCCACCGCGGCAATCTACGCGACCTGTTTGCCGGGCGCGAACGGCATTTCTAAATAGCGCCGCCGAGCGCCATTCCTTACAACGCCGACAATTGCTCCATCGGCCAGCGCGCCTGCACGCTGATCGCCAGTGTTTCCTGCTGACCGGCCTGCAGGCGCTGACAGCCGGCAAAGGCGATCATTGCGCCATTGTCGGTGCAGAACTCGGGGCGGGCATAAAACACCTCACCGTGCATGTCGCCGAGCATCTTTTCCAGGGAAACCCGCAAAGCCCTGTTGGCACTGACGCCACCCGCGATCACCAGACGCTTCATGCCCGCCTGTTTCAGCGCGCGCTTGCACTTGATGGTCAAAGTCTCCACCACGGCCTGCTGGAACGCCAGCGCGATGTCGCTGCGGGCTTGTTCGCCGTCGTCCCCGGCGCTGACGCATTGCTGCCAGGTGTTAAGGGCGAAGGTCTTGAGGCCGCTGAAGCTGAAATCCAGACCCGGGCGATCACACATCGGACGCGGGAAAGTGAAACGTCCTGCAGTGCCCTTTTCAGCCAACTTGGCGATTTCCGGACCGCCGGGATAATTGAGGCCCATCATCTTCGCGGTTTTGTCGAACGCTTCACCGGCGGCATCGTCGAGTGTCTCGCCGAGCAGGCTGTATTGGCCGATGCCATCGACCTGAACCAACTGCGTATGCCCGCCCGACACCAACAAAGCGACGAACGGGAATTGCGGCGGTTTCGGCTCCAGCATCGGCGCCAGCAAGTGGCCTTCCATGTGATGCACGCCGAGCGCCGGAATGCCCCAGGCAAACGCCAGCGCCTGCGCGCAAGACGCACCGACCAGAAGCGCGCCAACCAGGCCGGGACCTGCGGTATAGGCGATCGCATCGATCTCGGTGGGCACGCAGTCGGCCTCGGCCAACACCTGACGGATCAAGGGCAGCATGCGTTTGACGTGGTCACGCGAGGCCAGCTCGGGCACTACTCCGCCGTAAGCGCGGTGCAGGTCGATCTGGCTGAACAGCGCGTCGGCCAGCAGACCGCGTTCACTGTCATATAATGCGACGCCGGTTTCGTCGCAGGAGGTTTCTAATCCCAGTACTAGCATGGGTTTGCGCCTTGTTTAGGCTGAATTCGAAGGCGCGCATAATAGTCGCCGCGGGATGCCCCGACCAGCGGTTTTCGATCAGAGGCTTTGCATTCCGAGCGATGAGGGGTTAACATCCGCAACCCTTAAAAACCGACGTCTTCAAGTGCTCTTTTGCCGCGAGGATGTTGACCCCGGTAATGAATGAAGGTAGCTCTGGATGCCAGCCGTCAAAGTAAAAGAGAACGAACCCTTCGACGTAGCTCTGCGTCGTTTCAAGCGCTCCTGCGAAAAAGCCGGTGTACTGGCTGAAGTTCGTAGCCGCGAATTTTACGAGAAGCCAACTTCTGAGCGTAAGCGCAAGGCAGCAGCTGCTGTTAAACGCCACGCCAAGAAAGTTCAGCGCGAACAGCGCCGCGCCGTTCGTCTGTACTAATACACAGACGTTCGTAGCAAGCTTCTTGCCTAAGCCCGGCTCACTGCCGGGCTAATGGCATTTGCGTAAAACGCTTGATGCTTCACCGTCGACGCCGCAGATGCGACCGAGACAAATCCGCTTCACCGCGTCAGGCCTGGCTTTTTTGCCAGCGGTGCACGTCTTTTCTGACGAGCCTTTCAAGGCTACTGACGAGCACACCCACTGATTCCTCTTACGACGATCAGCCCAAGGCACCTCATGCGTGCCCGCTTTATTGAGCTATCCGAGGCCTTTTACCGGCCGTCAGCGGACTCAGCGCAACACTTTCAAATAGTCGAAGACTGATAGGTACTAACGTCAGTGGATTTTCGGCAGATACACTTCCCGACAGCGATCATGCAGACGACACCGGTCGAGCCGCACATCTTGTGCGCTCCCAACAAAGACCCGCGTCCGACAGCCTGTCGCAACGGACTTTTTGCAGCGCAGACGACGAGAACGCCATGGCCGGGCTGATACCCCAGAGCTTCATTGACGACCTGCTGAACCGCACCGACATCGTCGACGTGGTCAGCTCGCGCGTGCAATTGAAGAAGGCCGGCAAGAACTACACCGCCTGTTGCCCGTTCCACAAAGAGAAAACTCCGTCATTCAGCGTCAGCCCCGACAAGCAGTTCTATTACTGCTTCGGCTGCGGCGCCGGTGGCAACGCCCTCGGCTTTCTGATGGATCACGACAACCTGGATTTCCCCCAGGCCGTCGAAGATCTGGCCAAAGCCGCCGGCATGGAAATCCCTCGCGAGGAAAGTGGCCGCGAGCGCAAGCCCCGGCAACCGACCGATTCGCCGCTGTATCCACTGCTGACCGCTGCCGCCGATTTTTATCGGCAGGCGCTCAAGAGCCATCCCGCGCGTAAAGCCGCGGTTGATTACCTCAAGGGACGCGGACTGACCGGCGAGATCGCCCGGGATTTCGGCCTCGGCTTTGCACCGCCAGGCTGGGACAACCTGTTCAAGCATTTGAGCAGCGATACCCTGCAACAAAAGGCCATGATCGACGCCGGCCTGCTGATCGAGAATGCCGAAACCGGCAAACGCTATGACCGCTTCCGCGATCGCGTGATGTTCCCGATTCGCGACACCCGCGGCCGGATCATTGCATTCGGCGGCCGCGTACTGGGTGACGACAAACCCAAGTACCTGAACTCCCCGGAAACCCCGGTATTCCATAAAGGCCAGGAACTCTATGGTCTGTATGAAGCGCGCAAGAACAATCGCAACCTTGACGAAATTATCGTCGTGGAAGGTTACATGGACGTCATCGCCCTGGCCCAGCAAGGCTTGCGCAATGCCGTCGCCACGCTGGGCACCGCCACCAGCGAAGAACATCTGAAGCGGCTTTTTCGCGTCGTGCCGAACGTGCTGTTCTGCTTCGACGGCGATCAGGCTGGCCGCAACGCCGCATGGCGTGCACTGGAAGCCACCCTGCCCTGCCTGCAGGACGGGCGGCGTGCGCGGTTCCTGTTTCTGCCCGAAGGCGAAGACCCGGACACTCTGGTTCGCGCCGAGGGCACCGATGCCTTCAAGGCGCGGATCAATCAGCATGCGCAGCCATTGGCCGATTACTTCTTCCAGCAACTCACCGAAGAAGCCGACCCGCGCTCGCTCGAAGGCAAGGCGCATATGGCTACCCTTGCCGCGCCGCTGATCGATAAAGTACCGGGCGCCAATCTGCGCATTTTGATGCGTCAGCGCCTGAGCGAAATCACCGGCCTGAGCAGCGAAACCGTCAGCCAGCTCGCGCAGAGCGCGCCGCAGGAAGCGCCACCGGCGTACGACCCCGGTATCGATTACGACGCCATGCCGGACTACAGCGACTACCATCAGCCGCAGGCGCAGGACATGTATGTGCCGCAGCAGGAGTGGACGCCAAAGAAACCCGGCGCCGGCGGCAAGAAATGGGACAAGAAACCCTGGGACAAGAACGGCAAGCGTGGCGGCGATCGCGATCAGCAGCGTCCGCGCACCCCGATCGGCGTCGAGTCGCCGACCCTGACCGCCCTGCGCACGCTGCTTCACCACCCGCAATTGGCCAAGCGCGTCGAAGACGCCGGGCACATTGCCGACGAAAATCAGACCAATGCCCAGTTACTTGTGGCACTGCTCGAAGCCGTACAGAAGAATCCCCAGCTAAACTCATTTCAGTTGATCGCGCGATGGCACGGCACTGAACAGGGACGCTTGCTCAAGGCACTGGCAGAAAAGGAATGGCTGATTGACGGAGAAAACCTTGAACAACAGTTTTTCGACACCATTACTAGCTTGTCAGCCCGCCAACGCGAGCGAAATCTCGAACAGTTACTCAGAAAAGCGCGGCAAAGCGAACTGAGCGTCGAAGAGAAAAATCAACTGCGCGACCTTTTAAGTCGCAATGTTTCCGCATCAAACCCGACCTCAACTGGCGCGTGAGGTCATAGCTCAGGTATAATCCTCGGCTTGTTTTTTGCCCGCCAAGACCTTCAGTGGATAGGGTGTTATGTCCGGAAAAGCGCAACAGCAGTCTCGTATTATTGAGTTGATCAAACTGGGTCGTGAGCAGAAGTATCTGACTTACGCCGAGGTCAACGACCACCTGCCCGAGGATATTTCAGATCCTGAGCAGGTGGAAGACATCATCCGCATGATCAACGACATGGGGATCCCCGTACACGAGAGTGCTCCGGATGCGGACGCCCTTATGTTGGCCGACGCCGATACCGACGAGGCCGCTGCGGAAGAAGCAGCCGCTGCGTTGGCAGCGGTGGAGACCGATATCGGTCGCACCACTGACCCTGTGCGCATGTATATGCGTGAAATGGGTACGGTAGAGCTTCTGACTCGTGAAGGCGAAATCGAAATCGCCAAGCGGATCGAAGAAGGCATTCGTGAAGTGATGAGCGCCATCGCGCACTTCCCTGGCACGGTTGACCACATTCTCTCCGAGTACACGCGGGTCACCACCGAAGGTGGTCGCCTGTCCGACGTCCTGAGCGGTTACATCGACCCGGACGACGGCATTGCGCCGCCAGCGGCGGAAGTGCCGCCGCCGGTTGACCCGAAAGCCGCCAAGGCCGACGACGATACCGACGACGATGATGCCGAAGCTTCCGATGATGAAGAAGAAGCCGAAAGCGGTCCGGATCCGGTCATCGCTGCGCAGCGCTTCGGCGCCGTCGCCGACCAGATGGAAGTCACCCGCAAGGCCCTGAAAAAGCACGGTCGCAACAACAAGGCAGCGATTGCCGAGTTGCTCGCACTGGCCGAGCTGTTCATGCCGATCAAACTGGTGCCGAAGCAATTCGAAGGCCTGGTCGAGCGTGTTCGCAGCGCCCTGGATCGTCTGCGTCAGCAAGAGCGCGCGATCATGCAACTGTGCGTACGTGATGCACGTATGCCGCGCGCCGATTTCCTGCGTCAGTTCCCGGGCAACGAAGTCGACGAAAGCTGGTCCGACGCTCTGGCCAAAGGCAAGAGCAAGTACGCCGAAGCCATCGGTCGCGTACAGCCGGACATCATTCGTTGCCAGCAGAAGCTGATCGCGCTGGAAACCGAAACCGGTCTGACCATCGCAGAAATCAAGGACATCAACCGTCGCATGTCGATCGGTGAGGCCAAGGCCCGCCGCGCGAAGAAAGAGATGGTTGAAGCCAACCTGCGTCTGGTGATCTCGATCGCCAAGAAGTACACCAACCGCGGCCTGCAATTCCTCGATCTGATCCAGGAAGGCAACATCGGTCTGATGAAAGCGGTGGACAAGTTCGAATACCGTCGTGGTTACAAGTTCTCGACTTATGCCACCTGGTGGATCCGTCAGGCGATCACTCGCTCGATCGCCGACCAGGCCCGCACCATCCGTATTCCGGTGCACATGATCGAGACGATCAACAAGCTCAACCGCATTTCCCGGCAGATGTTGCAGGAAATGGGTCGCGAACCGACCCCGGAAGAGCTGGGCGAACGCATGGAAATGCCTGAGGACAAGATCCGCAAGGTATTGAAGATCGCCAAAGAGCCGATCTCCATGGAAACCCCGATCGGTGATGACGAAGACTCCCATCTGGGCGACTTCATCGAAGACTCGACCATGCAGTCGCCAATCGATGTCGCCACCGTTGAGAGCCTCAAAGAAGCGACTCGCGAAGTGCTGTCCGGCCTCACTGCCCGTGAAGCCAAGGTACTGCGCATGCGTTTCGGTATCGACATGAACACCGACCACACGCTCGAAGAGGTGGGCAAACAATTTGACGTAACGCGTGAGCGGATCCGTCAGATCGAAGCCAAGGCGCTGCGCAAGCTGCGCCACCCGACGCGAAGCGAGCATCTGCGCTCCTTCCTCGACGAGTGATACCAGAACCCCCGGCCCAGGCCGGGGGTTTTGTTTATATGGCAGATTAAATTCTCCGCACCGCCCCTCCCCCGCCTACCGCGTCTACACTCGAACCAATCATCCCCGAGCCATAACGAGAGCGTTATGCACAGATTGGCGCCCGTGCTTTTTTTGCTGTCACTGATGATCTGGACCGCAACGGCTGACGCGCTGACTCTGACCGATGAAGAACGCAGCTGGCTGGCGGCTCACCCGGATTTGCGCCTGGGTGTCGACGCGTCGTGGCCACCTTTCGAGTTTCGTGACGATCAGAACCGTTATCAGGGCCTGGCGGCCGACTATATCGAAGTGATTCGCCAACGCCTGGCGATCAAATTGACGCCGATCGAACCGGTCAGCTGGACGGTGGTGCTGGAACAGGTGAAAAGCGGCAAGATCGATCTTCTACCGGGCATCATGTCGACCCCTGAGCGCCAGACCTACCTGTCGTTCACCCGTCCCTATCTGGACTTCCCAATCGTTATCCTCGCCCACATCGGTGGCGCGCAGCCGCGCAAGATTGGCGATCTGTACGGTTTGAAAATCGCTGTGGTGGAAAATTACGCTCCACACGAATTGCTGCGCACCCACCATCCGGATCTGAATCTGGTGGCGATGCCCAACGTCAGCTCGGCGTTGCAGGCACTGGCTACAGACGAAGTCGACGCGGTCGTCGGCGATCTTGCGTCCAGTGTCTGGAGCCTGCGCCAGCTCAAGCTCGACGGCCTGTATGTCAGTGGCGAAACCCCTTATCGCTACCAATTGGCGATGGCCGTGCCGCGCGACAACAAAGTACTGGTAGGGATTCTCGACAAAGTGCTGGCCGACATGAGCCCGGATGAAATCAGCAGCATTCAGGAACAGTGGGTCGGCAATGTCCTCGATCACCGGACATTCTGGTCGGACCTATTGATTTACGGTTTGCCCGGACTGTTGCTGTTGGTGACGATTCTTGCCGTGGTAATCCGCATCAATCGCCGTTTGAGCTCGGAGATTGCCCGGCGCATCGACCTCGAACAGGAATTGCGCAGCAGTGAGTATCACTATCGCGGGCTGGTGGAAAGCCTGTCGGCCATCGCCTGGGAAGCGCGAATGAGCGACTTCACCTACAGCTATGTCTCGCCCCACGCCGAGGACTTGCTCGGCTATCCGCAATCCCATTGGTTGATACCCGGTTTCTGGCACAACATCATTCACCCGGCGGATCTGACCCGCACACAGAACTACTGCAAAGAGGCCCTGCGTGAAGGTCGTGATCACATTGTCGATTACCGGGTCATCACTGCTGACGGCCGCTGTCTGTGGGTACGCGACATCGTCAGCCTGATTGAACATGGTCACGAACCGGTGATGCGCGGTTTGATGATCGACATCAGCGAGATCAAGCGCACTGAAGAAGCGCTGCGGCTCTCGGAGCAAAAATTCGCCTCGGTCTTTCAACAGTGCCCGGACATTCTGGTGATTGCGCGGCTGTCCGACGGCTGCCTGCTGGAAGTCAACGAAGCGTTTGAAGAACAGATCGGGCTGAAAGCCAGGGACGTCCTCGGGCAAACCGCGACCGATCTGAATATCTGGGGTATTCCCGGCGTCGGCCCGGGACTGCTCCAGCGTTTGCAGGCGGGCAGCATCCGCAACCTGGAGATGCCTTTTCGTCGCAACAACGGCCAAGTGTTCACCGGTCTGATTTCCGCCGAGCCATTCGATCTGGACGCCACCGCGGCGCTTGTGGTCGTCGTCCGCGACATCACCCAGCTCAAGGAAACCCAGCAGCAGCTGCAAACCTCTGAAGAAAAATTCGCCAAGGCTTTCCACGCTTCACCGGATGGCTTGCTGCTGTCGCGCCAAAGCGATGGTCTGCTGCTGGAAGTCAACGAGGGCTTCAGCCGCATTACCGGCTTCAACAGCGCCATGTCGGTAGACCGCTCGACACTTGATCTGGGCATCTGGGTCAATCTCAATGAGCGCAAACAGATGCTCGACCTGCTGCAGCGCGACGGCTTCGTACGCGACTTCACCTGCCATATCCGCCGCAGTGACGGGCAGATTCGGCTCTGCGAAGTGTCCAGTCGGCCGTTGCCGATCGGCGAAGAAGACTGCATGTTGACCATTGCCCGCGACATCACCGAGCGCCATCTGATGCAGGAAAAACTGCAGCAGGCCGCCACCGTGTTCGAAAGCACCGCCGAGGGCGTGCTGATCACCGATACCCAACAGCACATCAGCGCGGTCAATCGCGCCTTCACCGAGATCACCGGTTACAGCGAAAGCGAAGCTCTCGGCCATACCCCGCGCCTGCTCGCTTCCGGCCTGCATGACAGCGCCTTTTACGCGGCCATGTGGCACCAGTTGACCGCCGAAGGTCACTGGCAAGGCGAGATCTCCAACCGGCGCAAGAACGGCGAGCTGTACCCAAGCTGGCTGACCATCAGTGCGGTGCGCAATCGCGACAAGTTCATCACCCACTTTGTCGCGGTGTTCGCCGATATTTCCAGCCTCAAGCATGCCCAGGCCAAGCTCGATTATCAGGCGCATCACGACCCCCTCACCGGTCTGCCGAACCGCACGCTTTTCGAAAGTCGTCTGCAAATGGCGCTGAACGGTCAGCAGGAAAACGGCAGTCAAGGCGCTGTGCTGTTTCTCGATCTCGACCGCTTCAAACACATCAATGACAGCCTCGGTCACCCGGTCGGCGACCTGCTGCTCAAGGGCATCGCCATACGCTTGAAAGAGCAATTGCGCGATATCGATACCGTTGCGCGTCTGGGTGGCGATGAATTCATCATCCTGCTGCCCGGCCTGCAGCAAGCCAGTGATGCCGACAATATCGCCAGCAAGCTGCTCAACTGCTTTGGCGCACCGTTCCAGGCGGGTGAACATGAGTTCTTTATCAGCGCCAGCATCGGCACCAGCCTGTATCCGCGCGACGGCAGCGACGTCGCCACCTTGGTGAAAAACGCCGATGCGGCGATGTATCGCTCCAAAGCCAAGGGCCGCAACCGCGTCGAAAGCTACACCCGCGACCTCACCGCCCAGGCCAGCGAACGCATTGCGCTTGAACATGAGCTGCGCCGCGCCATCGAGCGCGACGAACTGTTCCTCTATTACCAACCAAAAATCAGCCTCGACGACCATCGCCTGGTCGGCGCCGAAGCGCTGATCCGCTGGCGTCACCCGACTTTCGGCGACGTACCGCCCGAACATTTCATTCCACTGGCCGAAGAAAACGGCATGATCCTGCAGATCGGTGACTGGGTGCTCGAAACCGCGTGCCGGCAGATGTTCGAGTGGAACCAGGTCTACGACAGCCTCGGCCCGCTGTCGGTCAACCTCGCCGGCGCGCAACTGCGCCAGCCAAATCTGCTCGGACGCATCGAACAACTGCTCAAGGACAACCGCCTCCAGCCGGATTTACTGCAACTTGAAATTACCGAGAATTTCATCATGAGTCAGGCCGAAGAGGCGCTGGCCGTGCTGCACCAGCTCAAACACCTCGGCGTGCAACTGGCGATCGACGACTTCGGCACGGGTTATTCTTCGCTCAGCTATCTCAAACGCCTGCCGCTGGACATCCTCAAGATCGACCAGTCATTCGTCCGCGGCCTGCCTGACGATCCCCACGACGCGGCGATTGTCCGGGCCATCATCGCACTGGGCCGAAGCATGCAATTCACCGTCATCGCCGAAGGTGTCGAAACCCAGGCACAACAGCAATTTCTCACCGCCGAAGGCTGCGAACAGATCCAGGGCTACATCGTCAGCCTGCCGCTGCCACCGGAAGAATTCGCGGCAACGTTTCTGCGTGTAACCGTATCGGATTTTTCGGATAGCACAGCCGAGAAACCGTCGCTATAATCCGCGACCTACTGAGGGCCTATAGCTCAGTTGGTTAGAGCAGAGGACTCATAATCCTTTGGTCCACGGTTCAAGTCCGTGTGGGCCCACCAAATTGAAAGCCGCGCTATATGCGCGGCTTTTTTGTGGGCGGGTGATCAGGCTGCTACCTCGCAAACGCATGCTCAGAAGACTTCCCCAAGACTGTAGGCAAGTTCCGAAGCTGCGATTTTGAGCTCTTTGAAACCTGTTCGGGTTTCCTTGGCTGGAATATTCTGGACAGGTCGCTGCCAGGCAGCGGTCGGGCTTGGAAGCCCGTTGAAAATCTGCACAGTCTGAGAGCTCAGGCAATCAGGTAGCGAGATCACGCATGGATGCCCTACCGTCTCCACCGACTGCCGGAGCAGCAAAAAACTTGCAAAGCAAAGCGCGTGTACCTAGTCTTGCTCGCAACACACCCGCCATGCCTATGACTGCAATAGCAGCCAAGCACAAATTGAGCGGGTTTTTTTTGCCCGGAGGTTTCGGGCATGAGATTTTTTGACAAACCGGTCATTGATGTTCCCGCTCAAATCGCACTGCTCAAGCAGCGCGGACTGCGAATTCAGAACGAAGCCAGGGCTCATCGCTTTCTGGAGGCCGTAAGCTACTTTCGCCTGACTCCCTATATGCGCACTTTCCAGCAAAAGGAGGATCACGATCATCCGTTTCGCAACGGCGTCGGCTTCAAGGATTTAACCAGACTTTATGAGTTCGACCGCCGGTTGCGCTTGCTTGTCATAGATGCAATCGAGCGAGTGGAAGTCGCCGTCCGGTCGCGGATCAGCGATCACATGGGACCTTTGCACGGTGGGCATTGGTATTTAAATGCTCGACTCTTCCAGCACTCCTACGATCACAAACGCCTGCTCGAGACAATTGGCGTCAAACAGGATAAGGCGAAACGCGATTATGAAAGGGAATGTGAGCGGATCGACCGTTTACAAACCAGTGATCCACGTAAGCATCAACTGAAGCGCCAACGCGCCAGAGAAAGCTACGCACGTCATTATCCAGTCAACTACGACAGCCCGTCCCTCATGCCGGGATGGGCGATGCTTGAAGAGCTGACCTTGGGCGACTTATCCCATCTCTTCAAAGGGCTGGCTAAAGATGCAGACAAAAAAGCTATCGCCAGGCATTTAGGACTACCTGCGCCTTTACTACTGTCCTGGATGCATACGCTGACGACCATCCGGAATCTATGTGCCCATCATGCACGGCTGTGGAATCGGGAGCTCGGTATACGTCCTGAATTGCCCAAAAGGCCCTCGTTTCCCTGGCCTCTCGCATTGGTTCAGGAAAGTCATCATCCAAGGATCTACCCGGTGCTTTGCATTCTCAGCCATCTCACGCGCAGGGTAAGTCCGCATTCTCGGTGGGACAGCCGATTACACGAGCTAATGCGCGAATTCCCAGAGGTGGATCAGCGAGCGATGGGATTTCCGGCGCATTGGCATCAAGATGATTTTTGGGGTTTCGATTAGTCCCAACCAAACAAAACAAAAAGCCCCAATGCTTCCACATCGGGGCTTTCTGTAGATCAGCACTGCTGATTTTGCCCTTCTCAGAATGCGTTCAAGAGGTCTCACCTCTTGTAACATGCGCAACCCACCCATCCGCCGCGCTGGAGCTTCCCCCTTGCCCGCCCCCCGCCCCACCCTCGACGAAATCGACCGCCAGCTGATCGCGGCCCTGCAAATCAACGCCCGCGAAAGCGTGGCCATGCTCGCTCGGCAGTTGGGCATCGCGCGTACCACGGTGACTTCACGATTGGCACGTCTGGAAAAAGCCAAAGTCATCACCGGTTATGGCGTGCGCCTTGGTCAGCGTGTGGTTGATGGCGGGTTGCAGGCGTATGTCGGGATCAAGGTGCAGCCGCGGTCCGGCAAGGAGGTGTTGCGTCGCTTGAGTGCGATGGCGCAGGTGCAGCAGTTGTGTGCGGTGAGTGGGGAGTTTGATTATGTGGCGTGGTTGCGGACCGATTCGCCGGAGCAGCTGGATCAGTTGCTGGACCAGATCGGCAGTGTCGACGGGGTTGAGAAGACTACGACTTCGATCATTTTGAGCAGCAAGATTGATCGGGGGCAGCCGGTTTGATTTCGGTGCCTGCCGGCCTCATCGCCATCAGGCTGGCTCCCACATTCATCTATATGTAGCTGATCATCGTCATTTTGATCAGTTTGTTAGCAAAACGACGACACATTGCGTCTTATTAACGTGTTCCATGCTCCCTAGAATGGCTGGCATCTTTTCCTATACTCAGACGCGCATTCCGCGTCGGGTCGCCAGCAAGGTCAGCCATGAACAAGAACAATCGCCATCCTGCAGACGGTAAGAAGCCAGTCACCATTTTCGGTCCGGACTTTCCGTTCGCCTTTGACGACTGGATCGAACATCCCGCCGGGTTGGGCACCATTCCTGAACACCATCACGGCGCAGAAGTGGCGATTGTCGGCGCAGGCATTGCCGGTCTGGTGGCTGCGTACGAGTTGATGAAACTCGGCCTTAAACCGGTGGTTTATGAAGCGTCTAAACTGGGCGGCCGTCTGCGTTCGCAAGCCTTCAACGGTACCGACGCCATTGTTGCTGAACTCGGCGGCATGCGCTTTCCAGTCTCTTCCACGGCGTTCTATCACTACGTCGACAAGCTCGGTCTCGAAACCAAGCCGTTCCCCAACCCGTTGACCGGCGCCTCCGGCAGCACCGTGATCGACCTTGAAGGCGAAACCTATTACGCAGAAAGCCTGAAGGATCTTCCTCCATTGTTTCAGGAAGTGGCCGACGCCTGGGCGGATGCGCTGGAGGCCGGTTCGCAGTTCTCCGATATCCAGCAAGCCATCCGTGACCGCGATGTGCCGCGCCTCAAAGAGCTGTGGAACAAGCTCGTGCCGCTGTGGGACGACCGGACCTTCTACGACTTTGTCGCGACCTCGAAAGCCTTCGCCAAATTGTCGTTCCAGCACCGCGAGGTCTTCGGTCAGGTCGGTTTCGGTACCGGTGGCTGGGACTCGGATTTCCCCAACTCGATGCTGGAAATCTTCCGCGTAGTGATGACCAATTGTGACGATCACCAGCACCTGGTGGTTGGCGGTGTCGAACAAGTGCCGCAAGGCATCTGGCGGCATGTGCCGGAGCGCTGCGCTCACTGGCCCGCAGGCACAAGCCTGAAGTCCTTGCACCGTGGCGCGCCGCGTTCCGGTGTGAAGAAAATTGCCCATGCACCGGAAGGCCGTTTCGCGGTCACCGACAACAACGGCGACACCCGCGAATACGCCGCCGTGCTGACCACTTGCCAGAGCTGGCTGCTGACCACCCAGATTGAGTGCGACGAAACCCTGTTTTCGCAGAAGATGTGGATGGCGCTGGACCGCACGCGCTATATGCAGTCGTCGAAAACCTTCGTGATGGTCGACCGGCCGTTCTGGAAGGACAAGGACCCGGAAACCGGTCGCGACCTGATGAGCATGACCCTCACCGATCGCCTGACCCGTGGCACCTACCTGTTCGATAACGGCGACGACAAGCCTGGGGTGATCTGCCTGTCGTATTCGTGGATGAGCGACGCATTGAAAATGCTCCCGCACCCGGTGGAAAAACGTGTTGAGCTGGCGTTGAACGCGTTGAAGAAGATCTACCCGAAAGTCGACATCGCCGCACGTATCATCGGCGACCCGATCACCGTGTCGTGGGAAGCCGATCCGTATTTTCTTGGCGCCTTTAAAGGCGCCCTGCCCGGCCACTATCGCTACAACCAGCGCATGTACGCGCACTTCATGCAGGACGACATGCCGGCCGAACAGCGCGGGATCTTCATTGCCGGTGACGACGTGTCGTGGACGCCGGCCTGGGTCGAAGGCGCGGTGCAGACTTCGCTCAACGCGGTGTGGGGGATCATGAAGCATTTCGGCGGTTCGACACATAAAGCGAACCCGGGCCCGGGTGATGTGTTCAAAGACATCGGCCCTATCGCCCTGCCCGAGTAAGAGGATTCTTCGATGCGTGTAGCCCTTTACCAATGCCCACCGCTACCACTGGAGCCCGCCGCCAACCTGCACCGCTTGCACCGGGTGGCGATGGAAGCCAACGGTTCGGACCTGCTGGTGCTGCCGGAAATGTTCATGACCGGCTACAACATTGGTGCCGAAGCGGTCAGCACCCTGGCTGAGGTCTACAACGGAGAATGGGCGCAACAGATCGGTCGGATTGCCAAGGCTGCGGGACTGGCGATCGTTTACGGTTATCCCGAGCGTACGGCGGACGGGCAGATCTACAACGCCGTGCAGTTGATCGACTCGACAGGCGAGCGCCTGGCCAATTACCGCAAGTCGCATCTGTTCGGCGACCTCGACCGGTCGATGTTCAGTCCGGGCGAGGCGGATTTGCCGGTGGTCGAGCTGAACGGCTGGAAGCTCGGCTTTCTCATCTGTTACGACCTCGAGTTTCCGGAAAACGCCCGCCGTCTGGCGCTGGCTGGCGCCGAGTTGATCGTGGCGCCGACAGCCAACATGATTCCGTTCGATTTCGTTGCCGATGTCACCGTGCGGTCACGCGCCTTCGAAAACCAATGCTATGTGGCTTACGCCAATTACTGCGGTCACGAGGGCGACATTCAGTATTGCGGACAAAGCAGCATTGCCGCACCGGACGGCAGCCGCATTGCCTTGGCCGGTCTCGACGAAGCGCTGATCGTCGGCGAGCTGAATCGTCTGTTGATGAACGACTCGAGGGCCGCCAACCGCTACCTCAGCGATCGCCGCCCCGAACTTTACGCCGCGCTGAACCAGCGCTAATCCGCTAGCATTGGCACTTCACTGTTCTGGAAGTGCCCATGCCTGTGCCGACTCACCCCCGCCCCCACACTGAAACTCTGGTCAACGGCTTGCGCGTAACCCTGCGTCATGTGCCCGGCCTCAAGCGCAGCGCTGCCGCATTGCGCGTGGCGGCCGGTAGCCACGACGTGCCGTTGGCGTGGCCGGGGCTGGCGCATTTTCTCGAACACCTGCTGTTTCTCGGGACCGAGCGGTTTCCGGCAACCGAAGGGCTGATGGCCTACGTGCAGGGCCACGGCGGCCAAGTGAACGCCAGCACCCGCGAACGCACCACCGATTTTTTCTTCGAGCTGCCTGTGCGCGCCTTCAGCGGTGGGTTGGAGCGTCTGTCAGACATGCTCGCGCACCCGCGTCTGAATCTGGACGATCAATTGCGCGAACGTGAAGTGCTACAGGCGGAATATGTCGCCTGGTCGCAAGATCCGGCAGCGCAAAAGCACTTTGCCCTGTACGAAGGTTTACCGGCAGAGCACCCGCTGCGGGGTTTTCATGCGGGCAATCGCGACAGCCTGAAAGTCGAACTGCCGGTCTTTCAACAAGCGTTGAAAGGTTTCCATCAGCGTTTTTATCGCACCGGGCAGATGACATTGAGCCTGACCGGGCCGCAAAGCCTGGAACAGTTGCGTGTGCTAGCCGAACAGTTCGCTGCTGCGCTACCGGCTGGGGATAAAGTTGCCCAGTCAGCGCCTGTGCCGTTGGCGGTGAAAAGTTATCAACAGGTCGACGGGCTGCACCTCAATTTGCTGTTTGCCTTCGACGCATTGCCGCAATCCTCTGCTGAAGCGCTGGCGTTTCTCTGCCATTGGCTCAATAGCGCCAAGCCCGGTGGGTTGCTGGCGCATTTGCAGCAGCACAATTTCGCTGAGGGATTGAAGGCGCTGCCGCTTTATCACTTCGACGGGCAGGCGCTGCTGCATCTTCAGTTCAACGCAGGCGCCGAATCGCTGAAGGTGATTCACCAGCAGTTGCTGGACTGGTTGAGCTACTTCGCGCAGCAGGACTGGGCGGTGTTACGGGAGGAATATGCAGCCGTGCAGCAACGGCAGCAGCAAATCGGCGGCGCGCTGCAACTGGCGCGACTGGACAGTGAACCGTTGCAACACGGCCTGCCTGATTGTGCCGCTGAAGCACTGAAAAACATTCTGCGCGAACTTGGCGCTGTGGATAACTTCGCCGCGCACTGGCACTTGCCAGCCGCCAACCTTTTCCTGCGCGCCAATGAGCCGCTGACCAACGCCGGACTGATTCGCGGCCAGACCAGCGCGCACCGCGGCCTGCGCACGTTCGCTCAGGACCGCTCACGCGGGCGCCGCGAGCGCTCACCGATGCAGTTCAGCCAGGCAATGCCGGGCAACGGCGATGAAGGTGCGCTATATCTGCGCTGGCAGCTCGACGCCGCCGCCAGCGTTGACCTGCAAGCGCGGCTACAGCGCAGCTTTCAGCTGATCCGGCAAGATGCCAGCGAGGCCGGGGTCGAGGTGTCGTTCAGCGCAACGGGCAGCCAATGGCTGCTGAAACTGACCGGCCTGCAAGAGCCCATGCCCAGCGTGCTGGAGCATGCGCTGAAATGTCTGACATCAGTCTCAGCCGATTCCCCGCGTGGCGAGCCGGAAACGCCATTAATGCCGATCCGCCAATTGCTCAAGGCCTTGCCGGAGAGTTGCCTGGAGCCTGTCGGCGCATCGGATGACGCTTCGCATCTGTGGACAACGGCACGCTGGGACGGCCTCGCGCTGGGGTTCAACCAGCAAAGCCAATCTGCCATGGGCCTGGCCCTGAGCCGCATCCCCGGCCAACCGGATCATCAGTTGTCTGCGCCTTGCGCCATCAAGGGTCGATACCTCTGGCAACACATCGACACGGCATCCAGCGAACACGCCGTGCTGCTGTATTGCCCAAGCGCCAGCCAGAACGTGGCCGAGGAAGCCGCATGGCGCTTGCTCGCTCAATTGCTGCAGACGCCGTTCTATCAGCGCCTGCGCGTCGAGCTTCAACTGGGCTACGCGGTGTTCAGCGCATTGCGTCAAATCCATGGCCGCGTCGCGCTGGTGTTTGGCGTGCAGTCGCCCAACGTGCAGCCTGACGAACTGCTCGAACACATCCAGCAGTTCCTCAATAGCCTCCCAGCGCTGATTGAGCAGATGAATGAAGCCAGCCTCAGCCAGCAACAGCAGAGCCTTGCCGATCAATTCGATGCGGCTGAGCTCGGCTTCAAAGAAGCGGCCGAGCTGCTCTGGCAGGCCCGGCTCGCCGGCCATTCGTCGGATTACCTTGAGCGGTTAGTCGCCGCCATTGGCGCGCTGGACCGCTCGGCACTGCTCGGCGCCGCGCAACGTCTGCTCGACGCCGAAGGCGGCTGGCTCTGCCTCGCCAGCGCTCCGGCTCCCGCCGCCCCTTGGCAAGCGGTGAAATGATCATTACCGAGGCTGCAAGGAGCTTTCTCAAAGATTCACGGGTCATCGCGTTGAAATTTTGAGTAACATAGCCGCCTAACTAATTGGAACATCACTGCGCTGCCGTGGACTATACCTATGGATAGCGCTATCCCAACCCACAGAAGGAGACATCTCATGGCCTGGACCAAACCTGCTTACACCGACCTGCGTATCGGCTTCGAAGTCACCATGTACTTCGCCAGCCGCTGAGTTCTGCTTACGCAGAATCGCAGTGCAACGCCTCGGCTCGCCGGGGCGTTTTATTTTCCGCGTTGAAATGATGGAGTGTTCATGTTCGTCCAGATTCTGGGTTCGGCCGCTGGCGGCGGTTTTCCGCAGTGGAACTGCAACTGCGTCAATTGCGCAGGCTTTCGCGACGGCAGCCTCAATGCCAAGGCCCGCACCCAATCGTCCATCGCGATTTCCGATGATGGTGTGAACTGGGTGTTGTGCAACGCCTCGCCGGACATCCGCGCGCAATTGCAAAGCTTTGCCCCGATGCAACCGGGTCGAGCCCTGCGTGACACCGGCATCAGCGCGATCATTCTGATGGACAGCCAGATCGACCACACCACCGGCCTGCTCAGCCTGCGCGAAGGCTGCCCGCATCAGGTCTGGTGCACGGACATGGTTCACGAAGACCTGAGCACCGGTTTCCCGCTGTTCAAGATGCTCACTCACTGGAATGGCGGGCTGGACTGGAACCGTATCGAACTCGATCAAAGCTTCACCGTCGCCGCGTGCCCGAACCTGCGTTTCACCCCGCTGCCGCTGCGCAGTGCAGCACCACCGTATTCGCCGCACCGCTTCGATCCGCATCCGGGCGACAACATCGGTTTGATCGTTGAAGATTTGAACACTGGCGGCAAGCTGTTCTACGCGCCGGGCCTGGGCAAAGTGGACGCGCCATTGCTGGAGATCATGGCCGGCAGCGACTGCCTGCTGATCGACGGTACGCTGTGGGACGACGATGAAATGCAGCGTCGTGGCGTCGGCACCCGTACCGGTCGCGAGATGGGCCATTTGGCACAGAACGGCCCCGGCGGCATGCTCGAAGTGCTGGAACAGCTTCCCGAGCAACGCAAGGTGCTTATTCACATCAACAACACCAACCCGGTTCTCGACGAGGATTCGCCCGAGCGCGCAGAACTCACGCGGCGCGATGTTGAAGTGGCGTTTGATGGCATGAGTATTGTGCTGTGAGCCGTTGAGACCGCTGCGCGGTCTATCGCCAGCAGGCTGGCTCCCACATTGGATTTGCGGCGCATGCAAATCTCTGTGGGAGCCAGCCTGCTGGCGATGAGGCCCGAACAGTCACCTAAATTCCAACGGTTGTTTCCGGAGAACCGCAATGACCGACACCCCGCTGTCCCACGCCGAATTCGAAGCGGCCCTGCGCGCCAAAGGCGCCTATTACCACATCTATCACCCCTACCATGTGGCGATGTATGAAGGCCGCGCCACGCGCGAGCAGATTCAGGGCTGGGTCGCCAACCGCTTCTATTATCAGGTGAACATTCCCCTGAAGGACGCGGCGATTCTCGCCAATTGCCCGGATCGGGAAATCCGCCGCGAGTGGATCCAGCGCCTGCTCGACCACGACGGCGCTCCCGGTGAAGACGGCGGCATTGAAGCCTGGCTGCGTCTCGGCCAGGCGGTCGGCCTCGACCCGGATCAACTGCGCTCGCAAGAGCTGGTATTGCCCGGCGTGCGTTTCGCCGTCGACGCATACGTCAACTTCGCCCGCCGCGCCAGTTGGCAGGAGGCCGCCAGCAGTTCGCTGACCGAACTGTTCGCGCCGCAGATCCACCAGTCGCGTCTCGACAGCTGGCCGCAGCATTACCCGTGGATCGACCCGGCCGGTTACGAATACTTCCGCACCCGCCTCGGTCAGGCGCGGCGGGATGTTGAACATGGTCTGGCGATCACGCTCGAACACTACAAGACCCGCGAAGGTCAAGAGCGCATGCTGGAAATTCTCCAGTTCAAACTGGACATTCTTTGGAGCATGCTCGATGCCATGAGCATGGCCTACGAACTGAACCGTCCGCCGTATCACAGCGTCACTGATCAACGGGTCTGGCATAAAGGAATCAGCTTATGAGTTTCGACCGCAGCAAAGTCCCGAGCTGGCGTCCCGGCTACCGCTTCCAGTTCGAACCGGCACAAAAAGGCCATGTGCTGCTGTACCCGGAAGGCATGATCAAGCTCAACGAAACGGCCGCCCTGATCGGCGGTTTGATTGATGGCGAACGCGATGTCGCAGCAATCATCGCCAAACTCGACAAGCAGTTCCCCGGCGTGCCGGAACTCGGTGACGACGTCGAGCAATTCATGGAGGTTGCCCGTGAGCAACACTGGCTCACCCTTGGCTGATCTGTCGGCCAAACCTGAAGTCGGCCTGCCGCTGTGGCTGCTCGCCGAGCTGACCTACCGCTGCCCGCTGCAATGCCCGTATTGCTCCAATCCGCTGGATTTCGCCGAGCAGGGCAAAGAGCTGACGACCGAACAGTGGATCAAGGTCTTCCGCGAAGCGCGGGAGATGGGTGCGGCGCAACTGGGCTTTTCCGGTGGTGAACCGCTGGTGCGTCAGGATCTCGCCGAGCTGATTCACGAAGCACGGCAGCTGGGTTTCTACACCAACCTGATCACCTCCGGCATCGGCCTGACCGAGCAGAAAATCAGCGACTTCAAGAAGGCCGGGCTCGATCACATCCAGATCAGTTTCCAGGCCAGCGACGAGCAAGTGAACAACCTGCTCGCCGGCTCGAAAAAAGCCTTCGCGCAGAAGCTGGAAATGGCCCGCGCGGTGAAGGCCCATGGTTACCCGATGGTGCTGAACTTCGTCACCCATCGGCACAACATCGACAAGATCGACCGCATCATTGAGCTGTGCATTGCGCTGGAAGCCGACTTTGTCGAGCTTGCGACCTGCCAGTTCTATGGCTGGGCGCAACTCAACCGTGTCGGCCTGTTGCCGACCAGGGAACAACTGGTGCGCGCCGAGCGCATCACCAACGAATACCGGGCGAAGCTGGAAGCCGAAGGGCATCCATGCAAGCTGATTTTCGTCACTCCGGATTACTACGAAGAGCGCCCGAAAGCCTGCATGAACGGCTGGGGCAGTATCTTTTTGACGGTGACACCGGACGGCACCGCCCTGCCCTGCCACGGCGCGCGTCAGATGCCGGTGCAGTTTCCCAATGTGCGCGATCACAGCATGCAGCACATTTGGTACGACTCGTTCGGCTTCAACCGCTTCCGCGGTTACGACTGGATGCCCGAGCCGTGCCGCTCGTGCGACGAGAAGGAAAAGGACTTTGGCGGCTGCCGCTGCCAGGCGTTCATGCTCACCGGCGATGCGAGCAACGCCGACCCGGTGTGCAGCAAATCCGAACATCACGGCGTGATCCTCAAGGCCCGCGAAGAAGCCGAGAGCGCCACGCAGACCATCGAACAACTGGCCTTTCGCAATGAACGAAACTCACGTCTCATCGCCAAGGGCTGAGCCCTTCAGCGCTTCGCAAGCCGTCGCCGCCGGCGTGGATTTCGCCGAGTTGCAGCTCGGCGTCAACGGCCTGTTCTGGAATGAATATCGCCCGCTGGATGCCGCGTGCCGGATCTGGCACTGGCGCGATGGCGTGGCGCAATGTCTGACGCCGGATGGCTTCAGCGTGCGCAGTCGCGTGTACGAATATGGCGGTGGTGCATTTTGTCTGACGCCTGACGGGGTGGTTTTCGTCAACGAGGCGGACCAGCAGTTGTATCGGCAGCCCCTCAATGGTGTGCCTGTACCACTGACCACCGGCGATTGCCGCTTTGGTGATTTGCAGTATGCGTGCGGGCAGATTCTGGCGGTTGAAGAGCAGCGCAATCAGCACCGATTGGTGGCGGTTGATCTGGCTGACGGTGTTCGGCACGTATTGGCTGAGGGCGCAGACTTTTATGCATCGCCCCTCTTGAGCCCGGACGGTCAGCGCCTGGCGTGGATCGAGTGGAGCCGGCCGCATCAGCCGTGGACCTCAACCCGGTTGATGACCGCCCAGCGCTTGCCCGATGGCGGATTCGCTTCGCCGCGCTGCATGGCTGGCGATGACATTGAAGAGTCGATTCAGCAACCGCGCTTCGATGACGAGGGCCGCCTGTATTGCCTGACTGATCGCGGTGGATTCTGGCAACCGTGGGCGAAAACTGTCGACGGTCTGGAATCATTGGTTGCCGCCCAGGCCGACCATGCGCCGGCACCGTGGCAGCTCGGTGGCTGCACCTGGCTGCCGCTTGGTGATGCTTTCCTGGCCAGCTGGAGCGAAGGCGGTTTCGGTCGCCTTACTCTTGGCGATGTAGATTTCACTGGTGAGTACAGCCGCTTCCGTCATCTGGCCGCAGATCAGCAAAACATCTACTGCATTGCTGCCTCGCCGATCAGCCCCTCGGCGATCATTGCCATTGATCGAATGACGAACGAAGTTACCGTGTTGGCCGGCGGTATGGCGCCGTTGCCCGCCGAACGCATCAGCCGTCCGCAAACCCTGCGTTATCCAAGCGGTTCGGGTGAGGCGCACGGTTTCTTTTACCCGGCCATGACCGCCGAGAAGGCTCCGCCACTGGTGGTGTTCATCCACGGCGGCCCGACATCGGCCTGCTATCCGATGCTCGACCCGCGCATTCAATACTGGACGCAACGCGGCTTTGCCGTCGCCGATCTCAACTATCGCGGCAGCAGCGGTTACGGCCGGCAATATCGCCAGGCGTTGCATTTGCGCTGGGGTGAAGTGGATGTTGAGGATGCGTGCAACGTCGTCGCGTATCTCGCCGACCAAGGCTTGATCGACGGGCAGCGCGCGTTCATCCGGGGCGGGAGCGCGGGTGGCTACACCACGTTGTGTGCGCTGGCGTTCAAGCAAGTCTTCCGCGCTGGCGCGAGTTTGTACGGGGTCAGCGACCCGGTGGCATTGGGCCGGGCGACGCACAAGTTCGAAGGCGACTATCTCGACTGGCTGATCGGCGATCCCGAGCGGGACGCCGAACGCTATGCCGCACGCACGCCATTGCTTCACGCAGACAATATCAGCGTGCCGGTGATTTTCTTTCAGGGTGAACTGGATGCAGTGGTCGTGCCGCAGCAGACTCGCGACATGGTCGCAGCGCTTGAACGCAACGGTGTCCCGGTCCAAGCCCACTACTATGCCGATGAACGCCACGGTTTCCGTCGTGCCGTTAATCAGGCACATGCGCTGGAGCAGGAGTGGCAGTTTTATCGGCGGGTGATGGGTTTATCTGACTGAAATACCGAGTCGTCTCAATCGAGCAGGCTCACTCCTACAAGGGATGTGTTGTGTTCGCAAACACCCTGTAGGAGTGAGCCTGCTCGCGATAGCTTTCTCTCTGTCGCCGCCGGACTCAGCGCTTGGCGATGATATATACCGCATGCACGATCCCCGGAATGTACCCGCACAGCGTCAGCAGGATGTTCAACCAGAACGCCCCGCCAAATCCGACTTGCAGAAACACACCCAGTGGCGGCAACAGAATAGCGATGATGATGCGAATAAAGTCCATGGGGCAGCTCCTGAATGGGGGTTGGCTCACTTGAGCCATACAAGCTAATCGACCTGCGCCGTTCGTCAGGGTTCAGTGCGTCTGCCATTTCATCGCCACCCTCCCCAAAAAAACGCCCCACGCCAAAAGCAATCAGGCGTGGGGCGTGCGTTATACCGCGAGACGGTTCTGGAAATCGGGTAGGAAATGTCAGCTCAAACAGCAATCCCTTTGCGGCATTGCAACTGTGCGGTGCGCACTCGGGAGAATGCGCGGCCCAGGCGCAGGAGCATTTCGTCGATGTTGGTTTTGCTTACGGTGAGGGCCGGGGTGAAGCGCAGGCAGCCCGCCTGCGGGGCGTTGAGCAGCAGTCCTTCGTGGAGGGCGGCGTGGACCACGGCATTGGCGCAATCGTCTGACAGGGTCAGTCCGTAGAACAAGCCTTGGCCGCGCAGGTCGCCGTGCCCGTAGCGGTGTGCCAATCGGGCCAGGCCTTCGCGCAGGTGCTGGCCGTTTTCTCTGACCTGGGCTAGAAAGCTGCGATCCTGCACGCTGTCGAGTACGACCAGGCCCACCGCCGTCATCAAGGCATTGCCGTGATGGGTGCCGCCCAACTCACCCGCGTCAAAACAACAAGCCTTGCCCCGGGCCAGCAGCGCCGCCAAAGGAACACCGCCGCCGAGGCCTTTGCCGAGCACGACGATATCGGCGCGCACGCCGTAGGACTGTTCGGCAAGCAAGTTGCCGCAGCGGCCAATGCCGGTTTGTACTTCGTCGAGGATCAGCAGAATGCCCAAGTCACGGCACAGGCGTTCGACACCTTTGAGGTAATGCTCGCTGGCCGGAATCACTCCGGCATCGCTCTGGATCGGTTCGAGCATGATCGCCACGGTCTGCGCATCGACCGCCGCATGCAGCGCCGGCAAGTCGTTGAACGGCACCTGTGCAAAACCTGGCAGCAATGGCGCGAAACGATTCGCCAGGTTGCAGCTGTCCGAGGCGGGTATCGTCGCCAGACTCCGGCCATGACAGCCCTGCCGGGCGACGATGATGCGCGAAGCACCGCCACGATGCAGTTGACCCCATTTGCGCGCCAGTTTGATCGCCGCTTCACAGGCTTCGCTGCCGCTGTTGAGCAGATAGGCCTGATCGCTGCCGGTGCTGGCACACAGGCGCTCGGCGAGGCTGAGCATGCCGCGATTGTGCAAGTTGAAACCGGGATTAATCAGCGCCTGCGCCTGATTGGCGATGGCTTTGACCAGCACCGACGGGCTATGCCCGAGGCTGTTGGCCCCGCCTGCCTGGGAAAAATCCAGGTAGGCACGGTCATGGCTCTCCCACAGCCACGAACCCTGTCCGCGGACGAACACTTGCTGTGGACGCTGAATGCTGGGCATCAGACGCTCGGCACCGAGGTCACCGTCAGCCTCGGTTGTGCTGTTGTCCATAACGAGGTCATCGAGATTCGGCGCCTGGCGCCGCAGACTGAACAGATTCATGGAAAAACACCTCCTTCGAGGTGTATTGAACTGCCTATGCAAACCCTGTCGAAGCGAACGCTGATCATCGCGCTTTCTGACCCTGCAAGCCCTGTGAATGCGGTTAGACTAGGCTCCCAGAAGGCTTCGGGCCATTTCGATTTACCAGCCATTTCGATAAGCATTACTTATGGATTTCAAACAACTGCGTTATTTCGTCGCGGTCTACGAAGAGGGTCATGTCGGCCGCGCTGCCGAACGCCTGTCGATCTCGCAACCGGCGCTGTCGCAACAGATCCGCCAGCTCGAACAGAACCTCGACGTGACCTTGTTCGAGCGCAGCAGCAAGCGCCTGCTGCCGACGCTTGCTGCCCACACCTTGTATAACCACGCCTTGCCGCTGCTCGACGGTTTGCAACGGGCGCGCGAGGCGCTGGGCAACTTCAAGGGCCAAGCCCTGCGTACGCTGGCGATCGGTGTATTGCAAACGGTGCACACTAGCCTGGTACCACAGATGCTTGAACGGGTACGCAAAGCGCAACCGCATCTTGTGGTGCAGATCTACGAGCTGACGGGACTGGAAATCGAACGGCGTCTGCTCAACGGTTCGCTGGACATCGGCATCAGCTATCTGCCCCCGCGCCAACCGGGTCTGCACGGCGTCATGCTCTATGAGGATGAACTGACACTGGTGATTCCGGCGGATCATCCGTTGCGTGAATTCAAGAAAGTCTCAATGCGCCAGGCAGCCGAGTTGCCGATGTTGCTGCTGGGTGAGGAATTTCAGATTCGCCAGATCTGGCAGGCGCAGCTGGCCAGCCTCGGTCGGCGCCCGCAGGTGCAGGCCGAGTTGAACAATATGGTGGGGATTCTCGACAGCCTGCCGCATACCCGACTGGCGACGGTGCTGCCGGGGCAATCACAGCGGCAGTACGACGAGCAGGATCTGCTTTGGAAACCGCTGAGCGAACCGCGAGTGCCGCTGAAGGTCGGCCTTGTGTGTCGCGATGTGCAACGCCAACAGGCGTCATTGACGCTGCTGCGCGATTTACTCGAAGAAGTGCTGGAGCGCGAAGTGAAACCGGCGCTGGAGCCGCGAGCCTGAAAACTTTTCTTCAGACAAAAGAAAACCCCGCCGAAGCGGGGCTTTGCAGACTGTTTCCCTGACATCCATTTCACTCCGCCACCCTGGCAGAATCCTACGTGTCCGTGTTGTTGCTTTGCGCTTCCTGCGCGACGTCCATGAAATGTAGATTAGCCGTGGATCCAATTGGCGACTATGGGAGAACAGCAGCACGTCATGTAAGCGAATGCTTACATGACGCTATCGCATCAGAATTGAGCGGCATCCAGCAGGAACAGCGACTCGCTGCCGGCCTTGACTGAGGCGCTCAACGAGTGGATACGCGGCAGCAAACGGGCGAAGTAGAAGCGTGCGGTGCCCAGCTTGCTCGCGTAGAAATCTTCCTGCGCTTCTTTGCCCAGAGCGGCTTTGGCCATCAATGCCCACATGTAGGCGTAGGCCGTGTAACCGAATGCTTGCAAATATTCGACAGAGGCCGCGCCGATTTCGTTCGGATTATTTTTCGCCCGGTCGAGCAGCCATGAAGTCAGCTCGTCCAGGGTATCGACTGCGTCGTTCAACGGCTTGGTGAATTCGCCCAGATCGGCGCTCGCGGTGGCGGTGAAATGGCGGATCTCATCGGCGAACAATTGATAGAACGCACCGCCGCTGCCGACGATCTTGCGCCCGACCAGGTCCAGCGCCTGGATGCCGTTGGTGCCTTCGTAGATCTGCGTGATGCGCACGTCACGCACCAGTTGCTCCTGGCCCCACTCGCGGATGTAGCCGTGGCCGCCGAAGATCTGCTGGCCATGCACGGTGGTTTCCAGACCCAGATCGGTAAGAAACGCCTTGGCCACCGGCGTCAGCAGTGCGACCAGATCTTCCGCACGTTTGCGCGTCGCCGGGTCTTCGCTGAACTTGGCGGTGTCGAGTTGCATCGCCACGTACGTGGAGAACGCACGACCGCCTTCGTTCGAGGCTTTCATGGTCAGCAGCATGCGTCGCACGTCAGGGTGAACGATGATCGGATCAGCGACCTTGTCCTTGTTCTGCGCGCCGGTCGGCGAACGGCTTTGCAGACGATCGCGGGCGTATTCAACCGCGTTCTGATACGAACGCTCGCCGGTCGCCAGCCCCTGAATACCGACGCCCAGACGTTCGTAATTCATCATGGTGAACATCGCGGCGAGGCCTTTGTTCGGCTCGCCGACCAGGTAGCCCACGGCTTCGTCGAAATTCATCACGCAGGTCGCGGACGCCTGGATGCCCATCTTGTGTTCGATCGAGCCGCAGTTGGCCGGGTTGCGCGCGCCGAGACTGCCGTCGGCATTGACCATGAACTTCGGCACCAGGAACAGCGAAATGCCCTTCGGACCCGCCGGGGCGTCCGGCAGCTTGGCCAGCACCAGGTGGATGATGTTCTCGGTGAGGTCGTGCTCGCCGCCAGTGATGAAGATCTTGGTGCCGCTGACCTTGTAGGAACCGTCGGCCTGTGGCTCGGCCTTGGTGCGAATAATCCCCAGGTCGGTGCCGGCGTGCGGCTCGGTCAGGCACATGGAACCGGCCCAAATCCCCGCGTACATGTTCGGCAGGTACGCCGCTTTCAGCTCTTCGCTGGCGTGGGCGTTGATCGACAGGCAAGCGCCGGCGGTCAGCATCGGATACAGACCGAACGCCAGGCTGGCGGAGTTGACCATTTCTTCGACCTGAGCCGATACGGCCTTGGGCATGCCCATGCCGCCGTAGGCCGGATCGCCGCCGACGCCGACCCAACCACCTTCGGCATAGGTCTGATAAGCCTCGGGGAAACCGGCCGGCGTGGTCACGGCACCGTCGGCCCAGTGACAGCCTTCTTCGTCAGCGGCGCGGCTCAGCGGGGCGATGCTTTTGCTGGTGACCTTGCCGGCTTCTTCGAGAATCGCTTCAACGGTTTCGACGTCGACGGTCTCGGCCAGCGCCGGCAGTTCGGCCCAGAGTTTGGCGACTTCGAACACTTCATTGAGGACGAAGCGCATATCGCGCAGCGGCGCTTTGTAGTCGGCCATGGCAAACCTCGCAGGATCTGGAATAGGTGATTCGTGGAATGATGTTTTCTGTGAGCCGGAGTGTACCTCAACAACTTTTGCGACACATAGGGTCAGGCCATGACTGATTTGTTATTTTTAGTCATCTCAATATTCCCAAAAAAGAAGCCCGCAATCAGCGGGCTCTTTTTTGCCGCCAACCCTTAGAGCGCGAACAGCTCCGCCGGCATTTTCATCAGACAATCGCTACCCGCCTCGATCGCCGCGCGGTGTGCAGCGGTACGTGGCAGCAGGCGCTTGAAGTAAAACTCGGCCGTCGCCAGTTTGCCGCGCAGGAAATCCGCCTCGCCCGCGCCCGCGTCCAGTTGCGCCTGCGCCACCAGGGCCATGCGCAACCAGAGGTAGCCGAGAATGATGTAGCCGCTGTACATCAGATAATCGACGGATGCTGCGCCGACTTCGTCGGGGTTCTTCATCGCTGCCATGCCGACCTTCAAAGTCAGATCGCCCCACTGCTGATTCAACTCATTGAGCTGCGCAACGAACGCACCCAACTGCGCATGCTCGGCGTTGGCGGCGCAGAACTTGTGGACGATTCTGGTAAAGCCGCGCAGCAACTTGCCCTGGCTGCCGAGCACCTTGCGCCCGAGCAGGTCCAGCGCCTGAATGCCATTGGTGCCTTCGTAGATCGGGGCGATGCGGCAGTCGCGCACCAGTTGCTCCATGCCCCATTCACGAATGAACCCATGGCCACCAAACACCTGCATGCCGTGATTAGTCACTTCCAGCCCAGTGTCGGTCATGAACGCCTTGCAGATCGGCGTGAGAAACGCCAACAGGTCTTCGGCCTCCTGACGCGCCTCGGCGTCGCTGCTCAAATGTGCGCTATCGAGTAGCTGCGCGGTGAAATAAGTCAGTGCCCGATTGCCTTCGTTGAAGGCTTTCATGGTCAGCAGCATGCGCCGAACGTCCGGGTGGACGATGATCGGATCGGCGGCTTTTTCCGGCGCTTTCGCGCCGGTCAGCGAGCGCATCTGCAAGCGGTCGTTGGCGTACTTGATCGCACCTTGAAAGCTCGCCTCGCCCAGACACAAACCCTGCATGCCGGTGCCGAGGCGTGCGTGGTTCATCATGGTGAACATGCAGTTCAGGCCCTTGTTCGCCTCGCCGATCAGAAAACCTTTGGCGCCGTCGAAATTCAACACGCAGGTGGCCGAGGCCTTGATGCCCATCTTGTGTTCGATCGAGCCGCATGAAACGCCGTTGCGCTCGCCCGCTTCGCCTGCCGCATCGGGCAGAAACTTCGGCACGATGAACAGCGAGATGCCCTTGGTCCCGGCCGGCGCGTCCGGCAGTTTGGCCAGGACGAGATGAATGATGTTGTCGCTCATGTCGTGCTCGCCGGCGGAGATGAAGATCTTGCTGCCGGTGATCGCGTAGCTGCCGTCGACCTGCGGCACGGCGCGGGTCTTGATGATGCCCAGATCGGTGCCGCAATGCGCTTCGGTCAGGCACATGGTGCCAGTCCATTGCCCGGCGGTGAGTTTGCTCAGGTAGGTGTTTTTCTGTTCGCTACTGCCGTGGGCATGGATCGCCGACATGGCGCCGTGGGTCAGGCCCGGGTACATGCCCCAGGATGTGTTGCTGGAGCCGACCATCTCACTGATCACCAGCCCCAGCGAACTCGGCAGGCCCTGGCCGCCATAGGTCGGATCTGCAGCCAGACCGTGCCAACCGCCCTCCACGTATTGTGCGAAGGCTTGCTTGAAGCCTGTAGGCGTTGTCACCACACCGTTGTCGAAATGGCAGCCTTCTTCGTCACCGCTGCGATTGAGCGGCGCAAGCACGTTCTCACAGAACTTCGCGCCCTCCCCAAGGATCGCGTTGATCATGTCAGGACTGGCGTCATGGGCGCCGAGGGCAGCGTAATTGCCGTGGAAGTCGAAGACGTGGTCAATCAAAAAGCGCATGTCGCGCAGGGGAGCTTTGTACTCAGGCATGGTGGCTTCTCCGTCAGCAGATCGATTCAACCTACTGCCGGCCACCCCACCCGACAATCATTGTGCAGACGCTGAATGCGCCGTCATCACTCAACCCGCAGCGGTGCCCATGCGCACCGCGCCACGGCGGTTCTGCCCGAACGCCATCACGCAGTTACGCCCGGCCCCCTTGGCGCTGTACAGCGCCTGGTCGGCGGACTTGAGCACTTCTTCCGGCGTGCGCTGCTCGAGCCGCTCGGCGACGCCGATACTCACCGTGACCGACACCGCGGACGCTCCCGATCCTGCGCGGCGCTGGCGACCTTGCTGATCGTCCTGCGGGCGGTTTTCCTGGTTGCGCAGCTGGATGCTGTAGGACGCTATCGACTCGCGAATCACCTCCAGATGCGGCATGCATTCCTCAAGGGTCTTGCCTGCGAACACCAGGGCAAATTCCTCACCGCCATAGCGATATGCCCTACCGCCACCGCTGATTTTCGACAGCTTGCTGGCAACCAGACGCAGGACCTGGTCACCGACGTCGTGGCCGTGGGTGTCGTTGAATTTCTTGAAATGGTCGACGTCGCTCATCGCCAATACATAATTGCGCCCCAGGCGCTGCATGCGTTCGTTGAGCGCACGACGGCCCGGCAGACCGGTGAGCTCATCGCGAAAGGCCATTTGATAAGCCTCGTGCGCAACGGCGGCGGCAATCATCAACATCACCTGACTGCACATGATGTTCAGGGTAAACGGCAGGATGAAGGTTTTCGGCAGCATCCAGAACACGCCGAGCAAGCCGACCAGTTGCGCTGCGTGCAGCGGGCGCGGGTGGCGCCAGTACTGCCAGGCCAGCAGCAGGAACGACGAAATGAACACCGGATAGGACAGCTGGATCAGACTCATCCACGCCCCGTGCAGTGCTGGCCAGCGGATTTCCGACAGCCAGATCAGCAGCGCCTGGGGATAACTTTGTTCGAGCCCCAGCGCCACGCTGCCGAAGGCCAGCAGCACGGCAAAGCGCGCGACCATATCCTGAAACAGGTGCGTGCGTTCCTGCCACGCCGCAAACAGGCCGAACAACAGCGGCAAGAGCAGACATACCAGATGAAACACCACCGCAGCGTCTTCACGGACCTTGCCGTTGTCGCGGTAGTAATCGGTCTGGGTGTCGAGCAAAAAGTAGGCGATGTACACCGTGAGCATCAGAAACAGCTCACGCTGACGTCGGTAAACCGCGCAATACGCACCGCCCAACAGCAGTACCAGAGTCGGCAGCACGTTGAACAGCGAAGTGAAGAACACACTGAGGTCTTTGACGTACGCAGCCGCCAGCCCCGCCATTAGCAGCAGCAGTGAGGGTAGGAAATGACTGAAACGTACAGCGGAAGAACGCGGCAAGGGTAAAACTCCGACCCGTCATGGCAAAGAGATAGCATTGTGCCTGCAATGTGCGCGTTTAAGCACTCACAATGTGATCCAGATCACATGCTGTCTCTGTAACGGCAGAAGCCCTGACTATCTGAGCGAATCGGCAATAAAAAAACCGCCGCCCCTCACAGGGCAGCGGTTTCAGTGGACCGCGGCAGGACTTAGTAGCCCAGCGCGAAGTCTTCTTCTTTCATATCCATCAGGTTGTTGGCGCCCGACAGCATAGTGGCCACGTGGGTGCGGGTACGCGGCAGGATGCGCTGGAAGTAGAAGCGCGCGGTTTGCAGCTTGGCGGTGTAGAACGCCGCGTCGCCAGTGCCTTCTGCCAGCTTCTCGGCAGCCAGGCGTGCCATGTCGGCCCAGAAATACGCCAGGCAGGCATAACCGGAGTACATCAGGTAATCCACGGAGGCCGCGCCGACTTCTTCGCGATCTTTCATGGCGGCCATACCAACCTTCATGGTCAGCTCGCCCCATTCCTTGTTCAGTGCAGCCAACGGTGCGACGAACTCTTTGACGGCTTCGTTGCCTTCGTTGTTCTGGCAGAACTTGTGGACGATCTTGGTGAAACCCTTGAGGGCTTCGCCTTGAGTCATCAGCACTTTACGGCCCAGCAGGTCGAGGGCCTGGATACCGGTGGTGCCTTCGTACAGCATCGAAATGCGGCTGTCGCGAACGTTCTGCTCCATGCCCCACTCGGCGATGAAACCGTGACCGCCGTAGATCTGCACGCCGTGGTTGGCGGCTTCGAAACCGACTTCGGTCATAAAGGCTTTGGCGATCGGCGTCATGAACGCGAGCAGAGCGTCGGCTTTCTTTTTCTCTTCTTCATCGACGCCGTATTTGACGATGTCGACCTGTTTGGCGGTGAAGTACACCATCGCCCGGTTGCCTTCGGCGAACGCCTTCATGGTTAACAGCATGCGGCGTACGTCAGGGTGGACGATGATCGGGTCTGCGGCTTTGTCCGGCGCTTTCGGGCCAGTCAGCGAACGCATTTGCAGGCGATCGCGAGCGTATTTCAGGCCGCCCTGGAAACCGATCTCGGCGTGGGCCAGACCTTGCAGCGCGGTGCCCAGACGAGCGGTGTTCATAAAGGTGAACATGCAGTTCAGGCCTTTGTTCGCCGGGCCGATCAGGAAACCGGTGGCGCCGTCGAAGTTCATTACACAGGTGGCGTTACCGTGGATGCCCATCTTGTGTTCCAGCGAACCGCAGGTCACTGCGTTGCGTGCACCGACGGTGCCGTCAGCGTTCGGCATGAACTTGGGAACGATGAACAACGAGATGCCTTTGGTGCCGGCCGGTGCGTCCGGCAGGCGGGCCAGTACGATGTGGACGATGTTGTCGGCCATGTCGTGTTCACCGGCCGAGATGAAGATCTTGGTGCCGGACACTTTGTAGGAACCGTCGGCCTGTGGTTCGGCCTTGGTGCGCAGCATGCCCAGGTCGGTGCCGCAATGCGGTTCGGTCAGGCACATGGTGCCGGTCCATTCGCCGGAGACCAGCTTGGTCAGATAAGCGTCCTGCTGCTCAGGGGTGCCGTGCTCGGAAATGGTGTTCATCGCACCGTGCGACAGGCCCGGGTACATGCCCCACGACCAGTTGGCCTCGCCAACCATTTCGCTCACCGCCAGACCCAGCGACTCCGGCAGGCCTTGACCGCCATGCGCGACGTCATGGGCCAGGCTTGGCCAGCCACCTTCGACAAATTGCTTGTAAGCCTCTTTGAAGCCGGTCGGGGTTTTCACGCCGGACTCGCTCCAGGTGCAACCTTCGAGGTCGCCCACGCGGTTCAGCGGTGCCAGTACCTGCTCACAAAACTTGGCGCCTTCTTCGAGAATGGCGTCAACCATGTCCGGAGTTGCGTCTGCGCAAGCCGGAAGGCTCTGATAGTGCGCTTCGTAGCCGAGCAGTTCGTCACGAACGAAGCGAATATCACGCAAGGGGGCCTTGTAGTCAGGCATAGCGATAAACCTCTGCTGATGTAACCGGGAATGAACGACCGCGTTGAATTGTTGTGGCGGTCAAACAGTTGTTTGAAACATACGTTTACGCCGAAATCTTGTCAAGCGGCGATCTTTTGCCATTTGTCTTCGGGTTTTTTTTCAGAGGCGCGCACGGCAAATAGCCACAGACTCGAATGAGTCGTGGGTGCCTGGAAAAGATTAGTTGAGAGAGAAGGACTTACAACGAAAACGCCGCGACAAGGCGCGGCGTTCAATAGCAAAACGAAAAGCGGATCAGGCGAAGGTGTCGATGATAGTCCCGAGCATTTCGTCGGAAGCCTTGGCCACTTTCACACCCAGCTCCGCCTGAATCTTGCCCTGGGACATTTCGACCATATTGCTGGCCAGATCCGATTGTTGAGCGCGATCCACCCCACGCAGGCGATCGACCTGCACTTCGGACGACTGGCTGGTCACCGAACGTTCAATGGTGTTGTTGGCGATCTGGCTGGCGGCCTGGTCGACGCGGTTCTGCCCGCTCTGAATCGAGCTCAGACCTGCATAAAAAGCGGTACTGCCGGAGATTTCCATAACGACTCTCATCCCTTGAAAGGATCAATAGGCGCCATTGAAGCAGAGGCGTCAGAAAAACACCCGTCAAAAACACTAATGGCACAGTGCCTGCCCATAGAGAAAAGCTTAGTCGAGCAAATCCAGCTGCAGATGCGCGGCCACGGCTTCGGCGCTCGGCGCCTTGAGTTTCGGCACGCGGCCCAGGCATGGTGCGGGAATCCGCTCAGCCAGTGTCGCCAGGTTCTCTTCCAGCCGCGACGTCTTTGGATCGATGATATTTGCCACCCACCCGGCCAGCTGCAGACCATCCCGGGCAATTGCCTCGGCCGTGAGCAAGGCATGGCTGATACAACCCAACCGCACGCCGACCACCAGAATCACCGGCAGCTTCAGCGCGATCGCCAGATCCGACAGATTATCCTGATCGGCCAACGGCACCCGCCAGCCGCCGGCACCTTCGATCAAGGTGAAATCGGCGTTCATCGCGAGGATCCCGCGCATCGGCGCCAGCAACGATTGCACAGTCAACGCCACACCCGCTTCGCGCGCCGCCAGATGCGGAGCGATAGCCGGTTCGAACGCCAACGGATTGACCTGTTGATAAGTCAGCGGCAACGAGCACTCGGCCAACAACGCCAGCGCATCGGCGTTGCGCAAACCCTTGGGCGTGACTTCGCACCCCGACGCCACCGGTTTGCCCGCCGCCGTACTCAACCCCGCCGAGCGCGCCGCGTGCAGCAAACCGGCGGCGACGGTGGTCTTGCCGACATCGGTGTCGGTACCTGTAATGAAATAGGCTGCGCTCATAAGGGTTTCTCCAACACGGCGTAGACCACCTGATAAGTCGCCGGCAATCCCGACGCCTTGCGGAACCGCTCGTAAGCCTCGACCAGCCCGAGAATCCGCGCGCGCCCGGTCAGACCACCTGGCCGCCCGGGATTGAGATTGTGCGCACCCAGCGCTTTCAGCTCATGAGTCAAACTGCGCACATCCGGGTAATGCAGCACGTGCGGCAGACTCGCCAGACTCAACGTGCGCAGGCCACTGGCTGCGCACGCCTGCTCATATCGAGCAAATTCGCGGAAGCGATTGACGTGCACCAGTCCGTCGACCTGCCGCCAGCTCTCGCGCAGTTCGAACAATGTCCCTGTGCAAAGACTAGCAAATGCAAAAATCCCGCCCGGTTTCAGCACGCGAAAAGCCTCGCTGAGCACCGCCTCGAAATCCGCACACCACTGCACCGCGAGGCTGGAGAAGATCAGATCACAGGTCGAATCCTGCAACGGCAGGCGCTCCGCATCGCCGGCAATGAAATGCTCGGCGCCGCCCAGCGGCCGCGCGTGGTTTAGCATGCCCTGGGCAATATCCAGCGCCAGCCCCTGGCCTTCGGTAAAACGTGAGCCCAGCGCGCGGGTGAAATAGCCGGTGCCACAGCCCAGATCCAGCCAACGTGCGGGGACGAAATCCAGAGGTAGACGCGCGAGCAACTCTGTACCGACATCACGCTGCAACTCGGCGACGCTGTCATAACTGGCCGCTGCACGTGAAAAAGAGGCGGCAACCTGACGCTTGTCGGGCAAGCCGCCAGGCAGCACAAGGGACAAATCAGTCATCTGCGCACTCGTGTAGAAAAGCCTGGATCGCGCCCGCCAGTCCGTGGGGGTCTTCCAGAAGAAATGCATGGCTGGCCTGTTCGATCAGGCCAATTTCGATATCCGGCAATAACGCAAACAACGCCCCGGCGGCTTCCGCGGGCACCAGACCATCGTGGCCGGCGAACAGGTGCAACTGCGGACCGCGAAATGCTTGCAGCGCCTCGCGGATATCCATCTGCGCGAGCAACTCGAGCCCGGCCATCAATACGGCAGGCGAGGTGCCTGGTGCCGCGCCGAGCAGCAGTCGGGACAAGCCGCGCGGATCTTGCGCCCCTTGGGCGCACAGCAGCGAAAAGCGTTTGAGGGTCGTGCGCGGGTCGGCCTGGCAACCGGCCAGAAACGCATCGAACGTCTCGGCCGGCATCGCACTCGGCCACTGCTCATGAGCAACAAAACACGGATTGCTCGCCAGCGTCAGCACACCGCAGCAATGCTCGCCACGGCGCGCCGCCAGTCCGGTCGCCAGCATGCCGCCCAGCGACCAGCCGCCAAGCCAGACGTCTTGAGGAATACGTTCATCGAGTTCATCGAGCCAGTCCTGTGGGTCGCTGGAATCCAGCTCAGGCAACGGCTCGATGCTGACCGTCAGATGCTCGTCCAGCCCGTGCAATGCGGCCGCCAAGGGTTCCATTGGCGAAATGCCAAGGCCCCAGCCGGGCAACAGAATCAGACGATCACGCATGGCTTGGCTCCGACGATAGCCGGGCGTAGCAATCGGCCAGCCCCTCTAACAATAGCTGCACCTGCGCCTCGCTGTGGGCGGCGGTAAGGGTCACACGCAGCCGCGCGCTGCCGGCGGGGACGGTCGGCGGGCGGATCGCCGTGACCATCAACCCACGCTCGCGCAGCATCTGCGACAGGCGCAGCGCACGTCCGGCATCGCCAATCAGGATCGGCTGAATCGGGGTGAAGCTGTCCATCAATTGCAGGCCGATCTGCTCGGCGCCGTGGCGGAACTGGCGAATCAACGTCTGCAGATGTTCGCGACGCCAGTGTTCGCTGCGCAGCAGTTCGAGGCTTTTCAGCGTCGCGCAGGCCAACGCCGGTGGCTGGCTGGTGGTGTAAATGTACGGGCGGGCGAACTGGATCAGGCTCTCGATCAGCTCTTCGCTGCCGGCCACGAATGCGCCCGCTGTGCCGAACGCCTTGCCGAGGGTGCCAACCAGAACGGGCACGTCTTCCTGGCTCAGGCCGAAATGCTCGACGACGCCTGCGCCCGTCCCCCCGAGCGGGCCGAAACCATGGGCATCATCGACCATCAGCCAGGCACCTTTGGCCTTGGCTTCACGGGCCAATGCCGGCAGATCGGCGATATCGCCGTCCATGCTGAACACGCCATCGGTGACCACCAGGGTATTGCCGGTGGCTTTCTCGAGACGATTGGCCAGGCTTTGCGCGTCGTTATGCAGATAGCGATTGAAGCGCGCGCCCGACAACAGACCGGCATCCAGCAGCGAAGCGTGATTGAGGCGATCTTCGAGGACTGTATCGCCCTGCCCGACCAGCGCCGTGACCGCGCCTAGATTGGCCATGTAGCCGGTGGTAAACAACAGCGCACGCGGCCGACCGGTCAGGTCCGCCAGCGCCTCTTCGAGTGCGTGATGCGGGCCGCTGTGGCCGATCACCAGGTGCGAGGCGCCACCGCCGACGCCCCAGCGCTCGGCCCCGGCGCGCCAGGCTTCGATCACTTGCGGATGATTGGCCAGGCCCAGGTAATCGTTGTTGCAGAAGGCCAGCAACGGTTTGCCGTCGACCACCACTTGCGGCCCTTGCGGGGATTCAAGCAGCGGGCGCTGCCGGTAGAGGTTGTCGGCACGACGGGTGGCAAGGCGTGCGGCGAGATCGAAAGACATGCAGGCCTCGAAAAAATCAGAACACATGAATCCAGATAGACACGGCACCTGTGGGAGCTGGCTTGCCAGCGATGAGGGCAGCACATTCAACATCCATGTCGACAGTCAGTTCGCTATCGCTGGCAAGCCAGCTCCCACGGGTGCTTGCATCGCTTCAAAAAATCAAATGGCAGCGTTATAGAACTGCTCGCTGCTCTTCTGCTCCACCAACGCCTGCTCGATCGCCGCCTGATGCACTTCATCGGCGTGCTCTTCGCGCGCTTCCGGCTGGATACCCAGGCGTGCGAACAACTGCATGTCCTTGTCAGCCTGCGGGTTGGCGGTGGTGAGCAACTTGTCGCCGTAGAAGATCGAGTTGGCGCCGGCGAAAAACGCCAGCGCCTGCATCTGCTCGTTCATCGCTTCGCGGCCGGCGGACAGACGCACGTGGGACTGCGGCATGAGAATGCGCGCCACCGCGAGCATGCGAATGAAGTCGAACGGATCGATATCTTCAGCATTTTCCAGCGGTGTGCCGGCAACCTTGACCAGCATGTTGATCGGCACCGATTCCGGATGCTCCGGCAGGTTGGCCAGTTGGATCAGCAAATTGGCGCGGTCGTCCAGCGACTCGCCCATGCCGAGAATGCCGCCGGAGCAGATTTTCATACCCGACTCACGCACGTAAGCCAGTGTCTGCAACCGCTCGCTGTAGGTGCGCGTGGTGATAATGCTGCCGTAGAACTCCGGCGAGGTGTCGAGGTTGTGGTTGTAGTAGTCGAGGCCAGCCTTGGCCAGCGCTTCGGTCTGCTCCTGGTCCAGTCGCCCCAGAGTCATGCAGGTTTCCAGGCCCATGGCTTTGACGCCTTCGACCATTTTCAGCACATAGGGCATGTCCTTGGCCGAAGGATGCTTCCACGCGGCGCCCATGCAGAAGCGCGTCGAGCCGATGGCTTTGGCGCGCGCCGCCTCTTCGAGGACTTTCTGCACTTCCATCAGCTTTTCTTTTTCAAGACCGGTGTTGTAGTGACCGGACTGCGGGCAGTACTTGCAGTCTTCCGGGCAGGCGCCGGTTTTGATCGACAGCAGCGTCGAGACTTGAACGCGGTTGGCGTTGAAGTGCGCGCGGTGCACCGTTTGCGCCTGGAACAGCAAGTCGTTGAATGGCTGTACGAAGAGTGCTTTGACTTCGGCCAGAGACCAATCGTGACGCAGGGTGGCGGTGGTGCTCGCGCTCATGGGCAATTCCTTGGTTATGCTTGGCTGGCGCCAGGGAAATGGAATACCCACAGGCGCTACACGGATGTTCGGCATATTTAAGGAAGTGACATGCGCTGTCAACCACGATACAAAGGACCGGTTTACATCTGTTTAAATAATGTACAAACCTGCTTGTTATGCGATGAGCGCGCCGAAGCAGAAATGCCAATCTGCGTGGCCTGCGAAACCGAGTTGCCCTGGCTCGGCAGCCATTGCCAGCGCTGCGCTTTGCCCTTGATTGCCGAGGGTCTGACGTGCGGAGCGTGCCTGCTAGAGCCTCCGGCCTTTGCGCAGGTCGCCGCGCCTTGGCTGTATGGCTTCCCGGTGGACAGTCTGATTACGCGTTTTAAACACAACGCAAAATGGCCGTTTGGCCACCTGCTCGCCGACGTTCTCGGGCAATACCTGCAACATTGCTTCGATGAAGATCTGCCGAGGCCCGATGCGTTGGTGCCGGTGCCACTGGCGCGAAAACGCTTGCGTCAACGCGGGTTCAACCAGGCCGCGATGCTCGCACGGTGGTTGGGCAAGTCGCTGAATCTGCCTTGCGAAGAACGGATCTTGCGTCGCGTCAAAGAGACCGATGCGCAGCAGGATCTCGACGCCAATGCGCGCAAGCACAATTTGCGCAACGCCTTCGATCTGGCGCCGAATGCCCCGGTAAACGGCCGGCATTTCGCGCTGATCGATGACGTGCTGACTACTGGCGCCACCGCTCAGGCGCTGGCGCGGTTGTTGATGAGCGCAGGGGCGGCGCGAGTTGATGTGTATTGTCTGGCCCGCACGCCGAAACCCGGAAGCTGATCTGCTCACAATCCCCTGTAGAGTGAGCCTGCTCGCGATAGCGGTAGATCAGCCAGCATAGATGTCGCCTTTGATGGCGCCATCGCGAGCAGGCTCACTCCAGGTTTTGGGCCTGACTTGACTGCGGCGCTCGAAGCCGCCAGCTTCTGTAGCAACTGCCGCAGCAAATCTGACCGATATGTCCCTACCCTCCCTCCTCTCCCAGCACATCGTGCGCCGTCCGCAGCGCATTGCCCTGCTGCAACATATTGCCGAGCAGGGCTCGATCACCCGCGCAGCGAAAAGCGCAGGCTTGAGCTACAAAGCGGCGTGGGACGCCATCGATGAGTTGAACAACCTCGCACACAAACCGCTGGTCGAGCGGATCATTGGCGGCAAGGGCGGTGGCGGTGCCAAACTGTCCAGCGAAGGCGAACGTGTGCTGCGCCTCTATCAAAAGTTGCAAGCCCTGCAGGCGCAAGTGCTCGAGGCGGCGGAAGACGCCAGTGACCTGGACCTGCTCGGGCGGCTGATGCTCAGGACCAGCGCGCGCAATCAGTTGCACGGCAAGGTGGTAGCGATCGGCAGTCAGGGCCGCAACGACCTGATCCGCCTCGAACTGGCCGAAGGCCTGTGCCTCGACGCGCAAATCACTCACGACAGCACCCTGCACCTCGAGCTGCAGATCGGCACGCCAGTGGTCGCACTGATCAAGGCGGGCTGGCTGGAATTGCTCGGCCGTGAGCAAGTCGCAACGCCGGGACACAATTTGCTCGACGGCAACATCGAGGCGATTCTCGATGCCGAGGACGGCCCCAGCGAAGTGCGTGTTTCTTTGCCCAACGGCCACATTCTCTGCGCGCTGGCCGAACCGCTGGAGTTGCGCCAACGCGGCTTGGGGGTCGGTCAGCCGGTGCGTGTGCAGTTTTCGCCGAGCAATGTGCTGATCGGCACGCCGCTCTGATCGGGCGCTGCAACGAAAGCGTCATCGTTGCTCATTAAGGTGGCTGCCAAAACCATGCAGGGAGCCTGAGATGAGCCTGTTAGAAGAAAACCAATCCACCGATCTGGAAAAAATGGTCGGCCTCAGCCGTCGCGGTTTCATCAGCGCCGGTGCATTGTGCGGTGCCGCGATGTTTCTGGGCGGCAACCTGCTGAGCCGCAGCGTGATGGCGGCGAGTGTCAGCGCCGGCAACAGCCGTCTGCTCGGTTTTGAAAGCATTCCCGCCGCGACCAGCGACGCGATCAGCCTGCCCAAGGGCTACAAGTCTTCGGTGCTGATCAGCTGGGGCCAGCCGCTGCACAAGAACGGCCCGGCCTTCGACCCGAGCGGCAATGGCACCGCGGCCGCACAGGAAGTGCAGTTTGGCGACAACAACGACGGCATGAGCCTGTTCGCCTTCCCGGATGACCGCAACCGCGCGCTGATGGCAATCAACAACGAATACACCAACTACCGCTACCTTTATCCGCACGGCGGCATGCCGCGGTCGGCCGAAGACGTGCGCAAGGCGCTGGCCTGTGAAGGCGTGTCGGTGATCGAGGTGCAGCGCAAGAACGGCCAATGGCAGTTCGTTCAGGGCTCGCGCTACAACCGGCGCATCCACGGCAACTCGCCGCTGCGCATCAGCGGCCCGGCGGCCGGTCATGACTTGATGAAAACCGCTGCCGACAAGCACGGCAAAAAAGTGCTCGGCACGTTCCAGAACTGCGCCAACGGCAAAACGCCGTGGGGCACCTACCTGACCTGCGAAGAAAACTTCACCGATTGCTTCGGCAGCAGCAACGCCCAGCAGCAGTTCGACGCCGCGCAAAAACGCTACGGCGTAACGGCCGCCAGCCGCGAGATCAACTGGCACCCGTACGATCCGCGTTTCGACATGGCCAAGAACCCGAATGAGCTGAACCGTCACGGCTGGGTGGTCGAGATCGATCCGTTCGATCCGCAATCGACCCCGGTCAAACGTACCGCGCTGGGCCGCTTCAAGCACGAAAACGCCGCCCTCGCCGAGACCGACGACGGCCGTGCCGTGGTGTACATGGGCGACGACGAACGTGGCGAGTTCATCTACAAATTCGTCAGCCGCGACCGCATCAATCACCGCAATGCCAAAGCCAACCGCAATATCCTCGATCACGGCACATTGTATGTGGCGAAATTCGATGCCGGTGACGGCAATCCCGATCACCCGAAAGGCCAGGGCCAGTGGATCGAACTGACCCATGGCAAAAACGGCATCGACGCCAGCAGCGGTTTCGCCGATCAGGCCGAAGTACTGATTCATGCACGTCTCGCCGCCAGTGTCGTCGGCGCGACGCGCATGGATCGCCCGGAATGGATCGTCGTCAGCCCCAAGGATGGCCAGGTGTATTGCACCCTGACCAACAACGCCAAACGTGGCGAGGACGGCCAACCGGTGGGCGGCCCGAACCCGCGCGAGAAGAACGTCTATGGACAGATTCTGCGCTGGCGCACCGACCGCGACGATCACGCCTCGAAGACTTTTGCCTGGGATCTGTTCGTGGTCGCTGGCAACCCCGGCGTGCATGCCGGTACGCCGAAGGGCGGCTCGTCCAACATCACTCCGCAGAACATGTTCAACAGCCCGGATGGCCTGGGTTTCGACAAGGCCGGACGCCTGTGGATTCTCACCGACGGCGATTCGAGCAATGCCGGCGACTTCGCCGGGATGGGCAACAACCAGATGCTCTGCGCCGATCCGAAAACCGGTGAGATTCGCCGGTTCATGGTCGGGCCTGTGGGTTGCGAGGTGACGGGGATCAGCTTCTCGCCGGATCAGAAAACCCTGTTTGTCGGGATTCAGCATCCGGGCGAAAACGGCGGTTCGACCTTCCCCGAGCATCTGCCCAATGGCAAGCCACGGTCGTCGGTGATGGCGATTACCCGAGAGGATGGCGGGATCGTCGGCGCCTGATAAACCCTTATCGCGAGCAGGCGAAGGCCTACATTTGGAATGCATTCCCCTGTAGGCGTGAGCCTGCTCGCGATAGCTTCAGCCCAGACACCAATCCCTAACTGCCTGCCATCTGCGCTACCATGCCGGGCCGGACGCAGCAGCCTGCTGCGCGCAGGAGTCAGCATGGCCCACCCGTTTGAAACCCTCACACCCGATCTCGTCCTCGACGCCGTCGAAAGCATCGGTTTTCTCAGCGATGCGCGCATTCTGGCGCTCAACAGCTATGAAAACCGCGTCTATCAGGTCGGCATCGAAGACTCCGAGCCGCTGATCGCCAAGTTCTACCGCCCGCAGCGCTGGACCAACGACGCCATCCTTGAAGAGCACCAGTTCACCTTTGAATTGGCCAATGTGGACATCCCGGTGGTAGCGCCGCTGATCCACAACGGCGAAACCCTGCACGAGCATGCCGGTTTCCGCTTCACCCTGTTTCCGCGTCGCGGCGGCCGCGCGCCGGAGCCGGGCAACCTCGATCAGTTGTATCGCCTCGGCCAGTTGCTCGGGCGCATCCACGCAGTCGGCGCGACCAAACCGTTCGAACACCGCGAAGCCCTCGCCGTGCAGAATTTCGGCCACGCTTCGCTGAGCACCCTGCTGGAAGGCAACTTCATTCCGAAAAGCCTGCTGCCGGCTTACGAGTCCGTCGCCCGCGACCTGCTCAAGCGCGTTGAAGATGCCTACGCCAGGATGCCGCATCAGAACATCCGCATGCACGGTGATTGCCACCCCGGCAACATGATGTGCCGCGACGAGATGTTCCACATCGTGGACCTCGATGACTGCCGCATGGGCCCGGCGGTGCAGGACATCTGGATGATGCTCGCCGGTGATCGTCAGGACTGTCTGGGGCAGTTGTCGGAACTGATGGATGGCTACAACGAATTCCACGATTTCGACCCGCGTGAACTGGCGCTGATCGAGCCGCTGCGCGCCCTGCGGTTGATGCATTACAGCGCATGGCTGGCGCGACGCTGGGATGACCCGGCGTTTCCGCACAGCTTCCCTTGGTTCGGCACCGAGCGTTATTGGGGCGATCAGGTGCTGGCGCTGCGCGAGCAACTGGCGGCGCTGAATGAAGAACCGCTGAAGCTCTTCTGATTCATCTCCATCCTCTGTAGGAGTGAGCCTGCTCGCGATAGCGTTTTATCAGGCAACGAAAATGTTGAATGTCAGAGCGCTATCGCGAGCAGGCTCACTCCTACATTTGTTCGGTGTTCACAATTTCCCGACCTATCCGCTAAGGCATCTGCGGACAAATCTCCTTACAATCCCTCCTTTGTCAGCTGCCAAAGCAAGGATTCTGCATGCAAGCCGCCAACCCGCGTCGCGGGTACATTCTGGGCCTGAGTGCCTACATCATCTGGGGCCTGTTCCCGATCTATTTCAAAGCCATCGCCGAAGTGCCGGCGGTCGAGATCATCATTCATCGCGTGCTGTGGTCGGCGTTGTTCGGCGCGCTGTTGCTGATGGTGTGGAAGCACCCGGGCTGGCTGCGCGAATTGCTCGACAACCCCAAGCGTCTGGCGATTCTGGCGTTGAGCGGTACGCTGATCGCGGCCAACTGGCTGACCTATGTGTGGTCGGTGAATAACGGGCGCATGCTCGAAGCAAGCCTCGGTTATTACATCAACCCGTTGATCAACGTGTTATTGGGCATGGTGATTCTCGGGGAGCGGCTGCGGCGCATGCAGTGGCTGGCGGTGGGGCTCGCCGCGGTTGGCGTGGCGCAGCAGGTCTGGCAGGTCGGCAGTCTGCCGTGGGTGTCGCTGGCGCTGGCGTTGACCTTCGGCTTCTACGGACTGATTCGCAAACAGGCACCGGTCAAGGCCTTGCCGGGGCTGGTGGTGGAAACCTGGATGCTGGTGCCGATTGCGATTGCGTGGTTGTTGTTCAACCAGACCGCGACGAGCGTGCAGCCTGAGTTCTGGAGCACCTCGCAAGCCTGGTGGCTGGTAGCCGCCGGCCCGGTGACGCTGGTGCCGCTGGTGTGTTTCAACGCCGCGACCCGGCATCTGCCCTACACCACCATCGGCTTCCTGCAATACATCGCCCCGACCTTGGTGCTGTTGCAAGCGGTGCTGCTGTTTGGCGAGCACTTGTCGTCGAGCACACTGGTCGCGTTCATGTTCATTTGGGCCGGCCTGGCGGTGTACAGCATCGATGCGTGGATAAGTTTGCGTCGACGCAGCTGATCAAAAAACGCACAAACCTCTACAGGCCACGGCTCTCGTGGCCTGTATCGTTCCTTCCCAAGGTTATCCATAGCGTGATCCCCGCCGTTTGTGTGCAAGTCTCTGAATACTGGCGGTTTTTTGATCAATCGCCGCAAAGCCGCGGCGGACGTGGCGTAGCGCTCGGTCTCTACAGGTTATCCACAGGCAGGTGCACGTTTAAACTGGATAACCTGCGCGGCTCAAACTTCCGTGCGTAACACCAACTCGACCATCAAATCATCGGCCAGGGTTTCCAGGCGCGCCTGCAATACGTCCAGCGACAACGTCAGCGGCACGGCAAGAATCGCTTCGGCGTGAAACAGCGGCTCGCTGCTCATCGGCGCCGGGCGCACTTCGGTGACGAGCCTCTCGAGATTGACTCCCTGCTCGCTCAACAGCCGGGTGATGTCGCGGACGATGCCGGGGCGGTCATTGCCGACCAGCTCCATGGCGATCGGCTTCCAGGTGCAGGACTGCTCGATGCCGCTTTCGGCGACCAGTACACGGATACCGTGCGCCGTCAGTGCTTGTAAGGCATCGACTAATTCATCGTAAGCCTCTGCCGGCACGCCAACCCGCAGGATCCCGGCGAACTGCCCGGCCATCCGTGACATGCGGCTTTCCAGCCAGTTGCCGCCGTGTTCGGCGATGCATTGGGCGATGCGCTCGACCTGCCCGGGCTTGTCCGGGGCGAAAACGGTGAGTACGAGATGGTCCATGGCGCAGCCCTCTGTGCATGACTTTTGTGATCGAAGGGCAAGTATAGGCAAGGGCTTGTCTTGCGTTGGATGGACTGGCGCTTTAGCGAGCCGCCGCACCGGCGCGAGATCTGAAAAAAGGAATCGTGTACAACTTTCGATATTTAACTGGAACAATCCAATGCTTTTTTGAGAACATCCCGTTCCGCGACGTGACCGCAATGCGTCATGAGGTCGCAGAACGACGTAATTAGTCTGATTTTCACAAGCGCAACTCATCATGTAGTATGCCGCAGCGCGCACTACATAACGCCGGATCGATGTCCGCCCAGGCCTGTTCGCAACCCTGAAAGCCCCGTCAGCAAGGCCCTCAAGCCGTTGATTGGTCCTAGCCCAGCCGCCAGCAATGGCATGTACTGGTCGGCAGGTTTGTGGTTTAAATGGCCAGAGGCTTCATTGTTTAAATTGAAGAGCTGAAAAGCGAAATAGCTGAGCAGAGTGAGGCAAGCAATGACTGAACACGTTCAAGTCGGTGGCCTGCAGGTCGCCAAAGTCCTGTTCGACTTCGTGAACAACGAAGCCATTCCCGGTACCGGCCTCACCGCCGAACAATTCTGGGAAGGTGCCGACAAGGTCATTCACGACCTGGCGCCGAAGAACAAAGCCCTACTCGCCAAACGCGATGACTTCCAGGCACGCATCGATGCCTGGCATCAGCAGCACGCAGGCCAGGCGCACGACGCCGTGGCCTACAAAGCTTTCCTGCAAGAGATCGGTTATCTGCTGCCAGAAGCGGCTGATTTCCAGGCCACGACGCAAAACGTCGATGATGAAATCGCCCGTACCGCCGGCCCGCAACTGGTGGTGCCGGTAATGAACGCGCGCTTCGCGCTCAATGCCTCGAACGCCCGCTGGGGTTCGCTGTACGACGCCCTCTACGGCACCGACGCGATCAGCGAAGAAGGTGGCGCGGAAAAAGGCAAAGGCTACAACAAGGTGCGTGGCGACAAAGTCATCGCCTTCGCCCGTGAATTCCTCGACGAAGCCGCGCCTTTGGCTGCCGGCTCCCACGTCGACTCGACCGGCTACAAGATCGCTGACGGCAAACTGCTCGTTACGTTGAAGGGCGGCAGCACCAGCGGCCTGCGCGACGACGTTCAGTTGATCGGTTTCCAGGGCGACGCCAATGCGCCGATCGCGATTCTGCTGAAACACAACGGCCTGCACTTCGAAATCCAGATCGACGCCAGCACTCCGGTCGGCCAGACCGATGCTGCCGGCGTCAAAGACATCCTGATGGAAGCGGCGCTGACCACCATCATGGACTGCGAAGATTCCGTGGCTGCCGTCGATACCGACGACAAAGTGGTGATCTACCGCAACTGGCTCGGCCTGATGAAGGGCGACCTGGCGGAATCGGTGTCCAAGGGCGGCCAGACGTTCACCCGCACAATGAACCCGGACCGCACCTACACCGCGCCGAATGGCGGGGAAGTGACGCTGCACGGCCGTTCGCTGTTGTTCGTGCGCAACGTCGGTCACCTGATGACCATCGATGCGATCCTCGACAGTCATGGCAATGAAGTGCCGGAAGGCATTCTCGATGGTCTGGTCACTTGCCTGGCGGCAATGCACAACCTCAACGGCAATACGTCGCGGCGCAATACGCGCACCGGTTCGGTGTATATCGTTAAACCGAAGATGCACGGCCCGGAAGAAGCGGCGTTCACCGACGAGCTGTTCGGCCGCATCGAAGACGTGCTGGGCCTGCAACGCAACACGCTGAAAGTCGGGATCATGGACGAGGAGCGCCGCACCACGGTCAACCTCAAGGCCTGCATCAAGGCCGCCAGCGAACGCGTGGTGTTCATCAACACCGGTTTCCTCGACCGCACCGGCGACGAAATCCATACCTCCATGGAAGCCGGCCCGGTAGTGCGCAAGGCCGACATGAAGGCTGAGAAGTGGATCGGCGCCTACGAGAACTGGAACGTGGATATCGGTCTGAGCACTGGCCTGCAAGGTCGTGCTCAGATCGGCAAAGGCATGTGGGCCATGCCCGACCTGATGGCGGCGATGCTTGAGCAGAAAATCGCCCACCCGCTGGCCGGTGCCAACACCGCTTGGGTGCCCTCGCCGACCGCCGCTGCGCTGCACGCGTTGCACTACCACAAGGTCGACGTGTTCGCCCGTCAGGCCGAACTGGCCAAACGTGCTCGCGCCTCGGTGGACGACATCCTGACCATCCCGCTGGCGGTCAAGCCGAACTGGACTCCAGAGCAGATCAAGAACGAACTGGACAACAACGCCCAGGGCATTCTCGGTTACGTGGTGCGCTGGATCGACCAGGGCGTCGGCTGCTCGAAGGTGCCGGACATCAATGACGTCGGCCTGATGGAAGACCGTGCGACGCTGCGTATCTCCAGCCAGCACATCGCCAACTGGCTGCGCCACGGTATCGTCACTGAAGCGCAAGTGATGGAAAGCCTCAAGCGCATGGCGCCCGTGGTTGACCGGCAGAACGCCAACGACCCGCTGTATCGCCCGCTGGCACCGGACTTCGACAGCAACATCGCCTTCCAGGCGGCGGTCGAACTGGTGATCGAAGGCACCAGGCAACCGAACGGTTATACCGAGCCGGTGTTGCACCGTCGTCGTCGTGAGTTCAAGGCTGCGAATGGTTTGTAATTTGCGCTGATGGTTGAAATGTAAAAGGCCCTGATCGAGAGATCAGGGCCTTTTTGTTTGTGAGGTGGATTGAATTCTTGTGGTGGGCTTGAGATCCATCCCCCTCACCCCAGCCCTCTCCCCCAAGGGGTAGAGGGGAAAGGGAGCAGATTGGGGAGGCTTCAATTCCTGAGTTCGACTCGGGACTTTCACGTTGGTGTATCTCGAACATCCTACTCGGTCAGTCCCCTCTCCCTCTGGGCGGTCCGACGTTTCGGGAGGGCCAGGGTGAGGGGCTTTTAAGGATCTATCCCCAATTCATGCTTGACCAACCCCAGCAACTTCCCCGTATCAATCGGCTTGAGCAGAAAATCCACCACGCTCAAATGCATTGCTTCGATCGCATCCTTCACGTCGGCATCGCCGGAAACGATGATGATCGGCATCGCCGCCCGCACCGACTCGCGCACTTGGCGAACCAGGTCCAGGCCATCGACATTACCCATGCGCAAATCGGTAATCACCAGTCCGATCGAAGGCTTTTCTTCGAGCATTTTCAGCGCGGTTTCGCCACTGGCCGCGGTCAGGCAGCGGATGCCGTCGAGCGCAAGAATCTCCGAGAGCAACTCGCGCGCGTCCTTGTCGTCATCGACGATCAGGACGCGCTGCGGTGGCAGATCGGGTTCGAGCATGACTGCGCTAAGCGCTTCGCGCTCGGCATCGCTCAAGATATCGTGGTCGGACATGGCGCTCTCTAAGTATTCGTATCAATCACCTGGCACAGTCGTCTGACATCGCCCGGCAGCGCTTCAATGTGCACTTCGTCGGATTTTTTTCCAAGGGGCTGAACAGCGGAAATTCCGACGGTTTGCGTAGGGTATCTCCGAAACCACGCCGATGATGGCAAAACCTAGACTTACGTCCAATGGGCACCCCGAGCGCAGGGGTCGACCATGGCCGCAACGATCCGACCACAACAATTCGAAAAAGACTGCGGTAATGGTTATGAGTAAAGCGGACGCCTTCACCCAGGCAGGGAAAACCGCGGTTTTGCAGAACATTCAGGGCACCCTGCAATTCCTCCAGCGCTTCCCGCCCTTCAATCAGATGGAACACGCCCACCTCGCCTATCTGGTCGAGCAATGTCAGCTGCGGTTTTATGCCCAGGGCGAAAGCATCATCAAACCCGCCGACGGGCCGGTCGAACATTTCCACATCGTCAAACAGGGCCGGGTGGTCGGCGAGCGCCCGCACACCGCCAAGGGCGGCACCGAAACCACTTTCGAGATCACCACCGGCGAATGTTTTCCGCTGGCGGCACTGTTGGGCGAACGGGCCACGCGCACCGAGCACCTCGCCGGCGAAGACACCTTCTGCCTGCAATTGAACAAACTGGCGTTCATCAAATTGTTCGCCCTCTCCAACCCGTTTCGCGATTTCGCCTTGCGCGGTGTCAGCAGCCTGCTCGATCAGGTCAATCAGCAAGTGCAGCAGAAAGCCGTGGAAACCCTCGGCACCCAGTATTCGCTGAACACTCGCCTGGGCGAACTGGCGATGCGGCATCCGGTGACGTGCGCGCCCGACGCTCCATTGCGCGAAGCGGTGAAGCTGATGCACGAGCAGCAGGTCGGCAGCATCGTCGTGGTGGATGAACACAAGGCGCCGCTGGGGATTTTCACCCTGCGCGATCTGCGCCATGTGGTGGCCGAAGGTGCTGCTGATTTCGGTGACGCCATCGAGCGCCACATGACCCGCGCGCCGTTTTATCTGTCGCCGGATCACAGCGCATTCGACGCGGCAATTGCCATGACCGAACGGCACATCGCGCACGTTTGTCTGGTCAAGGATCAGCGCTTGTGCGGCGTGGTCTCAGAACGCGATCTGTTCTCGCTGCAACGGGTGGATCTGGTGCATCTGGCGAGGACCATCCGCAGCGCCCAGCGCATCGAACAGCTGGTCAGCCTGCGCGGCGAGATCGGCCAACTGGTCGAGCGCATGCTCGCTCACGGCGCGTCCTCGACGCAGATCACCCACATCATCACCCTGCTCAACGACCACACCGTTAGCCGGGTGATCGAATTGACGCTCGCCGAAAAAGGCGACCCGGGCGTGCCGTTCAGTTGGTTGTGTTTCGGCAGCGAAGGCCGCCGCGAACAGACCCTGCACACCGATCAGGACAACGGCATTCTGTTCGACGCCCGCGATGCTGCACATGCGGCGGAGATTCGCGGCAAGCTGCTGCCGATCGCCCAGCAGATCAACCACAGCCTGGCGCAATGCGGTTTCACCCTGTGCAAAGGCAATGTCATGGCCGGCAATCCCGAGCTGTGTCTGTCGCGGGCGGAGTGGGCGCGGCGTTTCGCGGCATTCATTCGTGAGGCTACGCCGGAGAACCTGCTCGGCTCGAGCATTTATTTCGATCTGCGCGTGGTCTGGGGCGATGAGAAAAGCTGCGAGCAATTGCGCCGAGGGATTCTCGAGCAGGTCGGCGACAACCGTTTGTTCCAGCGCATGATGGCCGAGAACGCCCTGCGCAATCGGCCACCGGTCGGGCGCTTCCGCGAGTTTGTGCTGGCGCGCAAAAATGGCGAAAAAGCCACGCTGGACCTGAAGATCCAGGGCCTGACGCCATTTGTCGATGGTGCACGCCTGCTGGCGCTGGCCCACGGCATCGATACCAACAACACCCTCGAACGCTTCCGCCAACTGGTCGCGAAAGAAGTCATCGAACCCCTCGATGGCGCGGCGTATGAAGAGGCCTATCACTTCATTCAACAAACGCGCATGCAGCAGCATCAACTACAGACGCGCGAGAATCTGCCGTACTCCAACCGAGTCGACCCGGACAGCCTCAACCATCTCGACCGGCGCATCCTGCGCGAATCCCTGCGTCAGGCTCAGCGCCTGCAAAGCAGCCTGACCTTGCGGTATCAGCTATGAGCCTGTTCTCGTGGCTGCGTCCGCCCAGCGCGCCGGTGTCGGCGCAAGTGCAACAACGCCTGGCGCAGTTGCCGGTGATCACCGAGCTCAGCGAGTGCACGCTACGCGAACAGCGCTGGGTGGTACTGGATCTGGAAACCACCGGGCTCAATCTGAACAAGGACCGCGTGTTATCCATTGGGGCCGTGGTCATCGAAGACGGCGCGATCGATTTCGCCCAGCAGTTCGAACGCACACTGCAATGTCGCGAACTGAAAATTAGCCCGAGCGTGTTGATCCACGGACTGGCGCCGAGTGCGATTGCTGCTGGCAGCGATCCGGCCGAAGCGTTGCTGGAACTGATGGAATTTATCGGCACCAGCCCGGTGCTGGCGTTTCATGCGCCGTTCGATCAGCACATGCTCGGGCGCGCCTTGAAGGAGCATCTGGGGCACAAACTCCAGCATGTGTTTCTCGACGTGGCGGATATCGCACCACTGGTTTGCTCACAGGCGCAGATCCGCGAGGCCGGGCTGGATGAGTGGATCGAGTGGTTCAAACTAGAGGTATTCGAACGGCATAACGCCAGTGCCGATGCGTTGGCGACGGCGGAACTGGCGCTGATCTTGTTCAGCCGCGCGCGGGCGCAGCAGATTCACAGTCCGCGGAATTTGCAGCAGCGCTTGAGTCAGTGGAAGCGGCGGCAGCAGGCGCCTTCGTTTTAAATCAAAAGCCCCTCATCGGAACGCCGCCCGCCCAGCCCTCTCCCGGAGGGAGAGGGGGCCGACCGAGTTGTCTGAGGTTTTCCATCGACCTGAGAAACAGAGTCGATTATGGATTCAGCAGAAATCTTTCACGTCGTCGTATTGCGTCAATATCCCCCGATCAGTCCCCTCTCCCTCCGGGCGGTCCGACGCTTCGGGAGGGCTAGGGTGAGGGGGCTGCCATTAAACGCTCACCTGACCAGTGGCCAATTGCTAACCATTCCCACCTCTGCCAGAATCGCGAACAATTCGCGTTAGTTAATCTTTCCCAATCGGTGATGTCCGGTGTCGTCAGTCCCAAGCCCTCACAGTCAGCTTGTCGGTGCGCTGTATCGCGACCATCGTGGTTGGCTGCTGGCGTGGCTGCGGCGCAATGTGGCTTGCCCGCAGCGTGCTGAAGACCTGAGCCAGGACACTTTTGTGCGCCTGCTCGGTCGCGATGAATTGCTGACACCGCGTGAGCCGCGCGCCTTTCTGGTGGCGATCGCCAAAGGCCTGCTGTTCGACTACTTCCGCCGCGCGGCGCTGGAACAGGCCTACCTCACCGAATTGATGCTGATCCCCAAAGGCGAACAACCGTCGGTTGAAGAACAGCAGATGATCCTCGACGACCTCAAGGCCATCGACCGCTTGCTCGGCAAGCTCTCGACCAAGGCCCGCGCCGCGTTTCTGTATAACCGCCTCGATGGCCTCAGCCATGCCGAGATCGCCGCCCGCCTCGGCGTCTCGGTGCCGCGTGTGCGACAGTATCTGGCGCAGGGTATTCGCCAGTGCTACATCGCCCTCTACGGTGAGCCAACATGAGCCCGGCCAGTTCCCGACCGGTACCGGCGCATGTGCTGGATGCGGCGATTGCCTGGCAATTGACCCTCGATTCGAGCAGCCCGCTGGAGCGCGAGGAGTTCGCCAAATGGCACGCGGCGAATGAAGAACACGCTCGCGCCTGGCGCCAGTTGGGCATGCTCGATCAGCGTTTCAGCGTGGCCAAGGGTCCGGCGCGCAGTGCCTTGCTGCAATCGCGCGAGGGCATTCGCCGGCGCGTGCGCAAACTCGGCAGCGGTCTGGCCAGTGTGGCGTTGATTGTCGGTCTGGGGCTGTTCGCCAGTGAACGCTTTCTGCCGCTCGATTACTGGCTGGCCGATCAGCGCACCGCAACCGGCGAACAGCGCACCGTGCGTCTGGCGGACGGCACCGTGCTCAATCTCAATACCCACAGCGCGGTAGATGTCCGATTCGATGACCAGCGCCGGTTGATCGTCTTGCAGGAAGGCGAAATCCTCGTTGAAACAGGGCATGGCGATGCGCGGCCGTTCATTGTCGAAACCCGCGAAGGCAGCATGCGAGCGCTGGGCACGCGGTTTCTGGTCAAGCGTGAAGAAGACGGCACGCGGTTGAGCGTGTTGCAGTCGGCAGTGGCCGCCCATGGGCAAGCCAATCCGCAGGAACAGATTCTGCGTGAAGGCCAGCAAGTGCTGCTGCGCCGCGATGGCCTCGGCCAAATCGCCGCGCTCAATCCCGGCGCCGATGCCTGGACCCGCGGCATGCTGGTGGTGGATAACGCGCGCCTCGGCGATCTGCTGCACGAACTCGGGCGCTATCGTCGCGGATACCTCGGTGTGGCGCCGGAGGTGGCGGACTTGCGCATTACCGGCAGTTTCCCGCTGCACGATACCGATAAAGCCTTGAGCGCACTGCTGCCGACCCTGCCGGTGCAGATCGAGCGGCATACGCCGTATTGGGTCACCGTGGCGAAGGCCGATGCCAAGCCTGAGTAATACGGCGTCTAAGCGGCCGCTATCGCTGGCAAGCCAGCTCCCACAGGGATCTGCGGTGAGCATCAATTTTCTGAACTGCACTGAAACCTGTGGGAGCTGGCTTGCCAGCGATGAGGCCCTTACAGCCTCCACTTCCAGTTGATAAAAATTATTTCCACCCAGCCCTATCACTTTTTGCTTTTCATCCGGCACACAGGCAATTGAGAAATATTTCCATTCAGGAGCCGCCGTATGTCCCGTTCGCTAGACACCTTGTTGCGCCCCAGTCTGCTGGCTGTCGCCATTGCGCTCAGCGCCCCGCTGATCAGCAGCCCGTTGCTCGCCGCCGAGCAAGCGTCCAGCGTGCGCGCCTACAACCTGCCGGCAGCGCCGCTGTCGACCACGTTGAACCAGATCGCCAGTCAGGGCGGCCTGGCGTTGTCGCTGAATCCGGCACTGGCGGCGGGCAAGTCTTCGGCGCCGGTCAACGGCCAATACGATGCCGCCGGTGCCCTGCGCGCCGCCCTGCGTGGCACCGGTCTGCAACTGGAACAAAGCAGCGCCGGCACCTATACCCTGGTCGCAGTGCCTGAAGGTACGCTGGCCCTGCCGGAAACGGCGGTCATCGGCGTGGAAAATCTGGAAACTGCCTGGGGCCCGGTCGAGGGTTACACCGCTACCCGCACCGCGGCCGGCACCAAGACCGACACCGCACTGGTCGAAGCGCCGCGCTCGATCTCAGTGGCGACCCGTCAGCAAATGGACGACCGCAGCGTGCATAGCCTCGACGATGCCGTGCGCTACATGCCGGGGATCACCGCCAGCAGCTACGGCAGCGACACCCGCGCCGACTGGCTGCGCGTGCGCGGTTTCGAACCGACCCAGTTCCTCGACGGCCTGCCGCTGCCCAAAGGCGTGTACGCCAACCCGAAACAGGAAACCTGGAACCTCGACCGCCTCGCGCTGCTGCGTGGCCCGGCCTCCTCGGTCTACGGCCAGACTCCGCCGGGCGGCCTGCTCGACATGGTCAGCCGCCGCCCGAGTGCGGAAGCGAGCAACGAAATCCAGCTGCAATACGGCAGCGACAATCACCGCCAGATCAACTTCGCCAGCACCGGCAAGATCGATGACGCCGGGCAGTTTCTTTACGGCATCAGCGGTGTGGTGCGCGACAGCGGCACGCAGGTCGATCACGTCGACAACAAGCGCTACAACATCGCGCCGAGCCTGACCTGGAACATCGACGACGACACAAAATTTACCCTGCTGAGCCAGTTCACCCGCGACGACACCGGTATCACCAGCCAGTTTCTGCCGATCCAGGGTACGAAGATCAATTCGCCGTTCGGGGATATCTCTCACCACAAAAACCTCGGCGATCCGGACTGGGAATATTACGACCGCACCTACTACGCGCTGGGCTACGCCTTCGAACACCGTTTGAACGATGTCTGGCAGTTCAAGCAGAACCTGCGTTACACCAAGTCGGATCTGTCGTTCCAGTCGCTGACGCCCGGCTCCTATCCATTCACCACGGTGGATGAGCAAGGTAACGTCGGCCGCACCAGCACCAGCGTCGAAGAAGACATCAGCCAGTTCGCCGTGGACAACAATTTCCAGGCCGACTTCGCCACCGGTGACATCCGCCACACCCTGCTGCTGGGTCTGGATCACCAGCGCAGCAATACCAATTACACCTCGATTTTTGGTGACGGCCTGACCACCAACGTGATCACCCCGATCTACGGCCAGCCGATCGTCCGCCCGGCGCGCTCCACGGCGTTTTACGACTACGACCAAAAGACCTACCAGACCGGCCTGTACGTGCAGGATCAGATGGCCCTCGATCAATGGCGCCTGACCCTCGGCGGTCGCGAAGACTGGGTGCACACCAGCACGAAATTCATCAACCAGGGCGACACCACCAATACCCAGCGCGACAAGAAATTCAGCGGCAACGCGGCCCTCAGCTACGTGTTCGACAACGGTTTCGTGCCGTACCTGTCGTACGCCGAGTCGTTCCAGCCAACCACCGGTGCCGACGCCACGTCCACCGGCTCGCTGAAACCCACCGAAGGCAAGCAATGGGAATTGGGCATCAAGTACCAGCCGCCGGGCAGCAAGACCCTGCTGACCGCCGCCGTGTATGACCTCACCCAGAAGAACGTCTCGGTGAACACCTTCGTCAACAACGTTTCGATCACCAGCCAGACCGGTGAAGTCAAAGTCAAAGGCCTGGAACTCGAAGCCGTGTCCGACGTGACCGATAACCTGAAAGTCATCGCCGCCTACACCCTGGCCAAGTCCGAGGTGCAAAATGGCGTCGACAAGGGCAATCGCCTGCAACTGATGCCCAACCAGCAAGCCTCGCTGTGGACCGATTACACCTGGCACAGCGGCGTGCTCGACGGCTTCGGCATTGGCGGCGGCGTGCGTTACACCGGCAACACCTACGGCGACAAGGCCAATACCTGGCTGGGCAAGGCCGACGCCTACACGGTGTTCGACGCTTCGGTGCATTACGACCTCGGTCGCCTCGACAACAGCCTCAAAGGCGCGTCGCTGGCGGTCAACGCGACCAACCTGTTCGACAAGGAATACATTTCCACCTGCGACAGCTTCTATTGCTACTACGGCGACCAGCGCAGCGTCGTCGCCAGTGCCACCTACAAGTGGTAAGCGCGTGAGCTGAAACGGGCCCAATTACCAGGCCGTCCCCGGTGGACGGCTTCGGTGTTTTTGAAGGTCATGCAATGAAAAGTAAAACCATCCGCCGCTGGTCGTTCATTCACACCTGGACCAGCCTGATCTGCACGGTGTTTCTGCTGATGCTGGCGCTGACCGGTCTGCCGCTGATTTTCAGCCACGAGATCGATCATCTGCTGGGCAACGCTCCCGAGTTGCGCGAGATGCCGGCCGACACGCCGCAGCTCAATCTGCAGCAACTGGTCGATGCCGCGCAGCAGCATCGACCCGGCGAAGTCATGCAGTACTTCGGCTATGACGACGAAGACCCGAACGCGGCATTCGCGATCATGGCGAAAACCGCCGGCACCGAACCGAACTCGTCGCACACCTTCATGCTCGATGCGCGCACCGGTGAAGCGCTGGAAACCCCTTCGGCCAACGGCGGCTTGATGCTGTTCATCCTGCGCCTGCACGTCGACATGTTTGCCGGGTTACCGGGCAAACTGCTGCTGGCGTTCATGGGGTTGTTGTTTGTCGTGGCGATCGTGTCCGGGACGGTGCTGTACCTGCCGTTCATGCGTCGCTTGAAGTTCGGCACTGTGCGCCAGGAAAAATCCACGCGGCTGCGCTGGCTCGACCTGCATAACCTGATCGGCGTCGTGACGCTGACGTGGTGTCTGGTGGTGGGTGTCACCGGGGTGATCAGCGCCTGCGCCGACCTGCTGATCGCCGCGTGGCGCAACGACGCGCTGACCACGCTGGTTGCGCCGTACCGCGACGCGCCGCCGCTGACGCAATTGGCGCCGGCCACGCGTTTGCTCGACATCGCCGCTGAAGTCGCGCCGGGCATGAAGCCGGATTTCATCGCGTTTCCCGGCACGCGTTTTTCCAGCGAGCACCATTACGCGGTATTCATGAAGGGCGGCACGCACCTGACTTCGCATCTGCTGACCCCGGTGCTGATCGATGCCACGACGCTGCAAGTCACCGCCGTGGCCGAACGCCCGTGGTACATGGATGCCATGGGCATGTCCCAGCCTTTGCATTTCGGTGACTACGGCGGCATGCCGATGAAGATCCTGTGGGCCACACTCGATGTGTTGACCATCATCGTATTGGCCAGCGGCGTGTACCTGTGGGTGGTGCGGCGCAAAGCGGCGAACCGGGTGGCGGAAACCGCGGAGGCCTCGGCATGAAGCCGCGTCAGTCGAGTTTCTGGAAGGTCTTCAGCACACCGATCGTGATCGCCCTGCTCAGTGCGGCGGGGTTGTTTGCGGCGTTGCTGGGGGACGGCATCTGGGATGCGCTGAGCTGGGTCGGCCTCGGCGTGCCGGCATTTCTGGCGCTCAAGGGATTGCTGAAGCGCGGGTGATTTTTGTGTTGTCGGTGATGGCCTCATCGCCGGCAAGCCAGCTCCCACAGGGGTTTACGCTGAATCTGAAATTTGTGTTCACTGCAAAACACTGTGGGAGCTGGCTTGCCAGCGATGGCGATCGCCAAGGCACCATCATTTCCCTCGCCAGCCACAGAGGTTGTGGCTAGGCTAACCTCCTGCTCTTCGACGATCACCGAGGTTTGCCCATGTCCGCCCCCAGCATGACCCTGTACCACAACACGCTCTCCCCGTTCGTGCGCAAAGTAATGGTGTTGCTCCACGAAACCGGGCAGCAGGATCGCGTGGCGTTGCAAGACTGTGTGCTCAGCCCGGTCAGCCCGGACCCGGCGCTGATCGCCGACAACCCGTTGAGCAAGATCCCCGCCCTGCGTCTGGCCGATGGCAATGTCATCCATGACAGCCGCGTGATCCTTGAATACCTCGACCAGCAGCACGTCGGCAATCCGCTGATCCCGCGTGAAGGCTCGGCGCGCTGGCGGCGTCTGACCTTGGCCTCGATGGCCGACGGGATCATGGACGCCTCGGTGATGGTGCGTTACGAAACCGTGCTGCGCCCGGTGGAAAAACACTGGGAGCAGTGGCTCGATGCGCAGCGCGACAAGATCCGCCGCGCCCTCGCCGTGCTGGAGAGCGAGGCGATTGCCGAGCTGACCAGCCACTTTGACGTGGCTGCCATCAGTGTCGCCTGTGCGCTGGGTTATCTGGATCTGCGCTTCCCGGACATGGACTGGCGCGCGGCCAATCCACAACTGGGCAACTGGTATTTTGAAGTGAGTCAGCGGCCTTCCATGGTCGCGACCCTGCCCAAGCCTTAAATCGGCGGTGCCTGTTCCGGCCCCATCGCTGGCAAGCCAGCTCCCACATTGGATCGGGACAGATCGCTGACCTGTGTGTCGGTACATATCCTGTGGGAGCTGGCTTGCCAGCGATGGCACCACCTCGATTCCACTGGCAGAAATCCAACAATCCGCGTCACCAAATCGTCCTTCCAGCGCTGCTCTTCGCGCAAGCCCACCCCGTTCATTCCACCACCCCCAGATCAAACTCCAGCGGCTTGCCCGGTTTCTGCGCAAGCGCATACCAGTCCAGCCGGCGCGTCAGCACCATGAACACCCCGAGCAGTCCGAACAGCAACAGAGAGCCCATCAGCAGTGCGTAATCCTCGGCGCTCAGCAATCCATAAAGCAGGCCATACAACGCTGCCAGCCCGGCGGAGAAACTCAAACCGTGGCGCACGCTGCGCAGCACATGGCAGACGTAAAAGCCGATCAGCAACACGCAACCACTGGCCGACAGCAGATAGGCCAGGGCAAAACCGATGTGCTCGGACAGCGACAACAGCAACAGGTAAAAGAACGCCAGCGCCACACCGACCAGCGCGTACTGCACCGGGTGTACCGCCAGGCTCTTGAGTACTTCGAAGAGGAAGAAACCGGCGAAGGTCAGGACGATGAACAGCAAGGCGTATTTGATCGCTCGGTCGCTTTTCAGGTACTGGTCGACCGGGTCGATGAAGCTGACGCCAAAGCTGCGGCCGTTCAGCCCATCGCAGTCGCCGACGATGCAGCGGTCCATCGCCTCTTGCAGGTTGGTGGAGAAAAACGAGGTCTGCCAATCCGCGCTAAAACCCTCATCGTTGATTTCACGCTTGGCCGGCAGGAAGTTGCCAACGAAGCTTGGGTGCGGCCAGTTGGCCTTGAGGCTGACGCTGCTGGTCTTGCCCACCGGCAATACTTTCAACGAGCCGGTGCCTTGCAGGCGCAGGTCGAAGGCAAAGCTCAGTTGCGTAACTTTGCCGGTGTCCAGCGCTGGCAGGGTTACGTGCACGCCTTCACCGATCCAGCCCACTTCCGAACCGGGGACAAAGTCCAGGCGCTGGCCGTCAAGTTCCAGTTTTAAGGCGTTTTCGATGCCGCGAATATCGCTGATGCCGACCGCCAGGAACGGCGCGTCGAACTGGTAATCGGTGAAATTCTCTTTGATGCCCAATTGCGCCGGCACAGTGAAATGACCGTTGATGCGGTTGTCGGCGTGGAACAGCCGCGCCTCATAAATGCCGCGCTTGCGCAGCTCGGTTTCCACCTGTCCGTCGAGTTCGAAACGCTCGGGCAGGAAATACAAACGCCCACGTTCTTCACCGACTTCCTCAAAACGCTGATTGGTTTTTTCGTTGGTTTTCCAGGTGCGCACGACCTTGCGATACGGCACCACCATCACCGGTCCGCTCAGTTGCTGGCTGTAGCTGGAACTGCGGGCGATGTCATCGAGCACACCGTCGCGCAGCTGTTGGCGCTCGTCGATGACGCCGTCGATCATCAGCAGCGGTATCAGCAACAGCAGGATCAGCAAGGCGATGGCGCCGAGCTTGATGGTCAGATTTCGGTTCATGGGACTCTCCCTGTTTGGATGGGGAGAGTCTGTTGTGTCGGTGTGGGGGTTTTGTGGGGGGAATATGGAGATTGTGTGGAGACTTTTATGGCCCTATCGCGAGCAGGCTCACTCCTACAAGGGAACGCATTTCAAATTGTAGGAGTGAGCCTGCTCGCGATGGCCGCGACTCGGTCTCAAGGCAGGCGCAATGAAACTTCCACACCGCTTTCGACATTGCGAATGCTCAGTGATCCATCATGCAACTTGACCACTTCTTCAACGAAGTTAAGCCCCAACCCGGTGCTCTTGCGCCCACTGTCCGGGCGCGGCAATGAGTAAAACCGCTCGGTCAGGCGCGGCAAGGCGTAATCGGGAATCGGCGCCGTTTCATTGAACAAACGCACCTCGATCTGCTCGCCAACCCGCTCGGCACTCAAGCGCAACAATCCCTGCGCCGGAGTGAAATCCAGAGCATTTTCCAGCAGATTGCCCAACGCCTGTCGCAGCAGAAACGGCTCGCCAATCAGCAACAGATCCTCGCCAATCGCTTGCTCGACACGCAGTTGCTTGCCCTCGATCCGCGCGGCCTGCGCCCGCAGTAACTCTGCGACCAACAGCGCCAGCGGCACTGCCACACGCTCTTCCAGGCCTTGACGTTGTTCGACCTGCGCCAGATTGAGCAAGCGTTCGATCAGCTGCTGCATCCGCGCGCTTTCGCTGTCGATGTTGCTGACAAAGCGCAGCCGCTGGAGGGGCGGCATATCGCTTTGCAGCAACTCCGACGCGCCACGAATCGCCGCCAACGGGCTTTTCAGTTCGTGGGTCAGCGTGTGCACATAGCGCTCGACGTAGGCTTTGCCCTCAAGCTGAGTGCGCATCTGCTCCACCGCAGTGGCGAGCTGTTGCAGTTCGCCGCCGCGATAATGCGGTACTTCCACACGCCGGCCTTCGCTCACCGCCTGGGCATAACCGGTCAGCCGGTGCAGCGCGCGGCTCAGCCACCACGACAGCAACGCACCGAACAACAGACCGAGGCCGATCAGCGCGGCGCCGTAAACCAGCAAGCGCCGCTCGGTGCGATCGACGTAAGGCTGCAACGAGCTGTTCGGTTTGGCCACGGTGACCACCCCGATGATCTTGCCGTTGTCGCGGATCGGCGCGCCGACGTGCATCACCGAGGAGTTCGGATCGTCAGGGTCGCTGCGGCTCGAGCGCGCACCGTATTCGCCGCGCAAGGTCAGGTAGACGTCATTCCAGCGCGAATAATCCTGGCCGACCGCGACGCCGCTGGAGTCGAGCACGACGATGCCTTTGGCGTCGGTCACGTAGATCCGGTGGTTGACCTGATTCTTCGGCAAGCCCCAGATCGTCGCCTGCGGCTGGCGCTCGCCATAGGCGCGCAGCAATTGCGGCCAGCGGTTCTCGCTGAGGGTGCCGGCCTTGAAGTCGTCGCGCAGGATCTCCGCCATCAGGTTGGCGGTGTCGACCAGGGTTTCTTCGGTGGACTGGCGCACGCCGGGGCGGATTTCTTCCATTACCGTGTTGAGCACGAAATACCCGGTCAGGCCGACGAACAGCACATACACCAGAAAAATCCGCAGCCCCAGCGACATCAGCTGTGCCCCGGGCTGTAACTGTAGCCAAGGCCGCGATGGGTCTGGATCGGCTCGGCGTCGGCGCGCACCAGACGCAGTTTGGCGCGCACGCTTTTGATGTGGCTGTCGATGCTGCGCTCGTAACCGGCGTCGGCGGCCACGCCCAGCGCGTCGAGCAGTTGCTCGCGGCTGAAGACCCGCTCGGGTTGTTCGAGCAAGCACTGCAACAGGCGGAATTCGTGACGGGTCAGGCTCAAGGTCTGGCCGCGATAGATGATCTGCACCCGATCGGCATCGATACGAAACAGTGCCGAAGCACCTTCGACCGCCGGGCGCGGCGCCATGCGTTTGAGGATGGCCTTCACCCGAGCGGCAACTTCACGCGGGCTGAACGGCTTGACCACGTAATCGTCAGCGCCGATTTCCAGGCCGACCACGCGATCGATCTCGGCATCCCGTGCGCTGAGAAACAGCACCGGCACTTCGCTGAAACGCCGCAGCTGTTTGCAGGTCTCGAAGCCGCTGATGTCCGGCAGGCCGATGTCGAGAATGAGCAGATCGGCCGGCGTCTGCCGCTGATGTTCCAGCGCCGCCGCGCCGAGGCTCAGCCATGTGGTGCTGAAGCCTTCGCCCTGCAGGGCGAAAATCAGCGTATCGGCAATCGCCGCTTCGTCTTCGACAATCAGGATATGAGGCATGGCGTCCGAGCCCGTAGGTTAAGTGCGCGAACGGTGCCCCAAGCCTGACGTTACGTCAATGAGACCACTTAGCAGTCCGGCTTGTCGGCAGTGAAGCGCCGCGCCGGATTCACTGCTGCGCCAAACTCACGCAAGGCCTTGGCACCGATCAGCAACGGATAGTTGAAGTGGCTGCGGTCGGTCAGGTTGACCTCGACGGTGCGCTTGACGTTGCCCAGGCACAGCTCCAGATCGACCACCGGGCGCTTGGCGACGTCGGTGCTTTCGCCCTCGTCTTCTTCGTCCGAACGGCTCTTGATCTTGCTGATCCGCGCGACCTTGTGTTCGTAGACCTTGTTGCTGGCGTCCTTGGTGGCCAGGCGGAAACGCACCCAGTCATCGCCATCGCGGGTGAAGGTCTCGATGTCCTTGGCCGACAGCGAGGCGGTCAGCGCACCGGTGTCCATCTTGGCCTTGAGCACTTCACCGCCGATTTCCGGCAGCGCGATGTATTCGTAGCGCCCGTACAGGGTCGGCTCGGCGGCCATGACCGGCAGGGCGACGAGGGCAAACAGTGCAAGGAGGGATTTCACGTAAGGGGCTTCCTTGGGAGAGGTTGGGCAACGGGATTTTAGACCGTTGCGCGCTTGATCGTTCCCACGCTCTGCGTGGGCAATGCATCCGGTGACGCTCTGCGTCACAGGGACGCCGAGCGTCCCGGGCGGCGTTACCACGCAGAGCGTGGGAACGATCAGGTTAACGCGACTAAAGTGAAACATTCGTCACCACCGATTTGGCCTGTCGCGCGAAGCTGCTTATCATGGCCCGCCCCTGACACTTCATAGAGTTGCCTATGCGCCGCCTGCTCACCGGCTGTTTCGTCACCCTGCTGCTGTTGCTCAACACCCTGATCCTGATCGGGCCGTTGATGGTGTTTGCCTTGCTCAAGCTGGTCGCACCGGGGCGCTGGCGCGATCATGCGTCCGCGGCGGTGATGTGGATTGCCGAGACCTGGGCCGAGATCGACAAGCTGATCTTCCAGCTGTGCATTCCGACGCAGTGGGACATTCGCGGCGGCGACGATTTGCGTCGCGACACTTCCTATCTGGTGGTCAGCAATCATCAATCGTGGGTCGACATTCCCGCGTTGATCCAGACCCTCAACCGACGCACGCCGTTCTTCAAATTCTTCCTCAAGAAAGAGCTGATCTGGGTGCCGTTCCTTGGGCTGGCGTGGTGGGCGCTGGATTACCCGTTCATGAAGCGCTACACCAAGGCCTTTCTGGCGAAAAACCCGGAATTGGCGGGCAAGGATCTGGAGATCACCAAAGCCGCCTGCGAGCTGTTCAAGCGCCAGCCAGTGACGGTGGTGAATTATCTGGAAGGCACGCGCTACACCTTGGCGAAAAGCACACAGCAGACTTCACCATTCAATCACCTGCTCAAGCCCAAGGCCGGTGGCGTGGCGTTTGTATTGGCGGCGATGGGCGAACAGCTCGATGCCATGCTTGACGTCACGGTGGTGTACCCGCAGGAGAAGATTCCGGGGTTTTGGGATCTGATCAGCGGCAACGTGCCGCGGGTCATCATCGACATCAAGACCCGCGAACTCGATCCCGCGCTGTGGCAGGGTGATTACGAGAAGGACCCGGTGTTTCGCGAGCGCGTCCAGAACTGGGTCAACCAGCTCTGGACCGAAAAGGATCAGCGCATTGCCGAATTGCGCAACCAGCGCCGTTGACTCAGCTGCCGGTGCCGGTGCCCCAGATATTGCCCAGGCTGCTCAGCAGCGAACCGCCGACACCCTGCTGACCGAGGTATTGCAGGAGCACCGGGGCAAACTGGCCGATCATGCCGCTGTCCATGCCAAGCGCACTGAACGCATTGTTCAGGTCGTTGCTGTCCTTGACGTTGCCCAAGGCGTTTTCCAGCCCGGCGGATTTGCCCGACGAACCGAGCAACGCACCCAACGCCGCCAGATTGCCGCTGCCACCGGACAACTTGTCGATGCCTGGCACTTCCTTGGCCAGTTGCGAATAGTCGGTGCTGCTCAACTGATTCTTCGCCAGGCCCAGCATTGCACTGGTGCCGCCCACCGCTTGCTCCGGCGTCACGTCCAGTGCACTCAAGGCGCTGAGCAAGCCGGCAGTTTCCGAGGTCGGCGCAGCAGCAGCGGCCTTGTCGCCACCCTGCATGCCCGATACCGCACCGGCCACGTCATTCAGGCTGAAACCGGCAAACACCGGGCCGGCGGCCAGGGTCAGGAGCGATGCCAAGGCAAAACCGCGTGAAATCTTCATTCAGACATCCTCTCGAGCTGTGAAAACCACCCGGTCGACGGGCAGTAAAACTGCCGGTTTGACCGGGTATCCAGGCGCATGTTCCGGCGCGGCGCATCCATTTTCATCTGGTCTGCGTATATAAAACGTGAAATCCGGACGCCGACATGATGAATGGCACAAGCCCTGTCGCTGAACTAGCCTGTGAACAGTTCGAGCCTCGCCGTCGTGCGCTCACGCTTGTCTGGAGAATGGTCATTTCCATCGCCGACACCGATCAGTTGCGCCAGCTCCTCGCCCAGTGTTCGCTAGGGGATCGGCGTGCTTTTGAAACGCTGTACCGCAGCGTCGGCCCACGCCTGCACGGCGTGGCGCTGCGCTTCATGGGCCGCGCCGATCTGGCCGAAGAGGTGCTGCAGGAAAGCTTCGTGCGCAACTGGCACAACGCCTCGCGCTACGAGGCGCACTTGTCGGCGCCGCTGACCTGGATGATCAACATCACCCGCAATCAAGCCATCGATCAATTGCGCAAGCAGCGCGAGCGGCCGCTGAGCGAGGTTGAGCAAGACGCGCTGTCGGATGAAAGCCCCTCGGCGCACGAGCAATTGAACAGCGCCCGTGAAGCCCAAGCCTTAAACCGCTGCCTGGAAACCCTCGACGGCATGCAGCGCCAATCGATCACTGTGGCGTACTTTCACGGATTGTCCTGTAGCGAACTTGCCGTACATCTGGCCACGCCACTGGGAACCGTCAAATCGTGGATTCGCCGAGGCCTGGAACGCCTGCGCCGGTGCCTTGAATCGTGAACTACCAGACCCCAGCCCTGCGCCGCGCCCTCGCCGCCGACTATGCAATCGGCCTGATGCCTGCGTCGGCGCGGCGGCGCTTTGAACAGTTGCTTGTGGATGACGCGGCACTGCGCCGCGAGCTGGCGCACTGGCAGGAAACCCTCGCCTCTCTCACCGAAGCGCTGCCCGAACGCCCGGTGCCCGACCGCGTCTGGCACGGCATCACCGCGCGCATCGAACCGCAAGTGCTGCACGTACCCGAGAAACGGCCGTTCTGGAAATGGCTGCGGCTCACAGCGGCGGCGTGCTCCATCGTCGCGCTGGTGTTCATTGGCTCGCTGTACGACCGTGACGACGCCCGCTACAGCACCACCCTGTCAACCACCGATGCAAAACCGGCGCTAAAGGTCGAAGCGCATGCGGATTATCTGCAGGTCGAACCGCTGACACTGGCGGCAGTAGATGTGGATCGCAGCCTCGAATTGTGGGCGATTCCCGACGGTGGCACGCCGATCTCGCTGGGCGTGGTTCCGGTCGGGGGCAAGGGCAGGCTCGAGTTAAGCGAGGCGCAGAAAGGGTTGATCGGCAAGCCGATTACGTTGGCGGTAACGCTGGAGCCCAAAGGTGGGTCGCCAACTGGCAAGCCAACCGGACCGGTTCTTTATCAAGGGGCATTGGCTGCTCTTTGATTACGTAGACTGTGAAGACTGTGGTCTTTTTAAGTTCTTTCATTTATTGCCATGAGAGGACAAAAAGGTATGCAAGCTGACGAAATCCAGATCATTGATTAAAACGGAAGACAGCTCCATAAAAACGGCGCCTGACGGCGCCGTTCTCGCGTTGCAGTAAAACCCTACGCCGCACTGAACAACTTATGCGGATCAATCACAAACTTCTTCGGCACGCCGGCATCGAACTCGCCGTAACCTTCCGGCGCCTGATCGAGGCTGATGACCTGCACGCCGACCACTTCGGCAATGTTGATGCGATCCCACATGATCGCCTGCATCAACTGGCGGTTGTACTTCATCACTGGGGTTTGCCCGGTGTGGAAGCTGTGGGACTTGGCCCAGCCCAGACCAAAACGAATGCTCAGGCTGCCCATTTTTGCGGCCGCGTCCACGGCACCCGGATCTTCGGTGACGTACAGGCCCGGGATACCGATCTTGCCGGCAACCCGCACCACGCCCATCAGTGAGTTGAGTACGGTGGCCGGGGCTTCGGCCTTGACGCCGTCGTGGCCGTGGCCGCGGGCTTCGAAGCCGACGCAGTCAACCGCGCAGTCGACTTCCGGCTCGCCGAGCAGTGCAGCGATCTGTTCGTGCAGCGGGGTGTCCTTGGACAGGTCGACAATTTCAAAACCCTGAGCCTTGGCGTGGGCCAGGCGGATGGTGTTGACGTCGCCGATGATCACCACCGCCGCGCCGAGCAGACGTGCCGAAGCGGCAGCGGCCAGACCGACCGGGCCGGCGCCGGCAATGTACACGGTGCTGCCCGGACCGACGCCGGCAGTGACCGCGCCGTGGTAACCGGTCGGGAGGATGTCGGAAAGGCAGGTCAGGTCGCGGATCTTCTCCATGGCCTTGTCGCGGTCCGGCAGTTTCAACAGGTTGAAGTCGGCGTATGGCACCAGCACGTATTCGGCTTGGCCGCCGGTCCAGTCGCCCATGTCGACGTAACCGTATGCGCCACCGGCACGCGCCGGGTTGACGGTCAGGCAGACGCCGGTGTGTTGCTCCTTGCAGGAACGGCAGCGCCCGCAAGCCACGTTGAACGGCACCGAAACCAGATCGCCGATCTTCAGGTTTTCGACGTCGGAGCCTTTTTCGATGACCTCGCCGGTGATTTCGTGACCCAGCACCAGACCGGTCTGCGCCGTGGTACGGCCGCGCACCATGTGCTGGTCGGAGCCGCAGATATTGGTGGAAACCACACGCAGGATCACACCGTGTTCGATCTTCCTGCCGCGCGGGTCCTGCATTTTCGGATAGTCGATTTTCTGTACTTCGACCTTGCCAGCGCCGAGATACACCACACCACGATTGCCAGACATGCTTTCACCTCACTGTTGTTTTTATGGAACCGCGTCGCCCCAAGAAGGGCAGCGCGTTGAGTGCTCGGGTTATTGCTTGTTGGTTTTGCGTTGTTTGTTATGGCCTCATCGCTGGCAAGCCAGCTCCCACAGGTTTCGGGTGGAATCAAATATTGTGTACGACACAAATCCCTGTGGGAGCTGGCTTGCCAGCGATGGCGGCCTAAAGAACGACCGTGCGATTGGCATTGAGAAACACTCTGCGCTCAATGTGATACCCAACCGCCCGCGCCAGCGTCAGCCCTTCGATATCGCGCCCCTTGGCAATCAGGTCCTCGGGGTAATGACTGTGATCCACCGCCTCGACGCCTTGGGCAATGATCGGCCCCTCGTCCAGATCGTTGTTGATGTAATGCGCGGTCGCACCGACCAGTTTCACGCCTTTGTTGTAGGCCTGGTGATACGGCTTGGCGCCCTTGAAGCCGGGCAGCAGCGAGTGGTGGATGTTGATCGCCTTGCCATCGAGCTTGCGGCACAGCTCCGGCGACAGCACCTGCATGTAGCGGGCAAGGATCACCAGTTCGGCGCCGGAATCTTCGATCACCTGCCAGACCTGCCGCTCCTGCGCCGGCTTGTCGTTGGGGTCGAGAGGAAAATGGTAGTAGGGAATCTGGTGCCAGTCGGCCAACGGCTTGAGATCCGGATGGTTGGAGACCACCGCGGCCACATCCATCGACAACTGGCCGATGCGCTGGCGATAGAGCAAATCGTTGAGGCAGTGATCGGCCTTGGACACCATGATCACCACTTTCGGCCGGTAGTTCGGCGCGGTCAGCTCGAACACCATGCCAAAGGCCTGCCCGCGCTCGGCCAGGCCGGCGCGGAAGGATTGTTCGTCGAAGCCGTCGGGCTGGCGGAATTCCACACGAATGAAAAAGCGCCCGGAGAGACGGTCGTCGAACGAATGGTGCTCAGTGACGTAGCAGCCCTGCTCGAACAGAAAACGCGTGACCGCGTCCACGGTGCCGAGGACGCTGGGGCAGTCGGCGGTCAGAATCCATGTGTCTGGGGCGCGGCTCATGGTGCGGTGACTCCTGTTCATTGTGCGGGGTGTCAGGTTTTTCCCTCACCCTAGCCCTCTCCCAGAGGGAGAGGGGACTGACCGAGGTGTTCTTTCGAGCTACGCCGACGTGAAATACCGAGTCGTACTCAAGAGCAATTTCGAGCGAGACTCAAATCTCCCATACGCCAGAGATCGGCTCCCTTTCCCCCTCTCCTCCCTGGGGGAGAGGGCTGGGTGAGGGGGAAAAAATCTCCGGCCCTACACGCAAGCAAGCTCAACACAATTCACTTCAGGCCTGAACACTGAGGCCGTACTCGGCCGAAGCATCCTGCAACCACAACCACCAGTAATCCGAGAAGCTGCGGCGAATCAGCAATTCCCAGGTGTCTTCGGCCGTATGGCGGATCATCAGCTGCGACTTGGCGAACACCGTGCCCACCGCTTTGCCGACCGGAAAGTTGTTCGGGTGCACGTCGTAGCTGGTCGACTTCATCAGCACCTGACGCACGTTCGGCCCGCTCAGTTCGAGCAGTTGCTGGCCGCCGCTGACGTTGACGATTGCGATGTGCAGGTCGCCCAGCGCTTCGCGCAATTTCTGCTCGGCGGCGAACTCTTCACCGCTGGGCACGATCAGCAGCCATTCGTCCGGGCCCATCCATTGCAGGCTGGTTTCACCTTTGACGACGACGCTGAGGGCGCCGGGCAGTTCAATGCCCAGCGCCTTGTGCACACCGGCGGCGAAGGCGGCATCGTGGCCATCGCCACGAATGGTCAGGTGGCCGAGGAGTTTTTTCTCACGCACGATCACGCCGGCGTTCTTGCGTCCCTTGCCGACCAGGCTGGCGAGGTCGGCATGGTGCAGCGACGACTCGGCGCGGGCGCCGGTGGTCGGACGTTGCTGGTACACATTGGCTGTGGTCATAAAGCACCTTCTGAATTCTGACTTGAGCCCTGTGTAGGCAGATCTACCGCTATCGCGAGCAGGCTCACTCCTACAAGGGGTACGCGATCACCTGTAGGAGTGAGCCTGCTCGCGATGAAGTCACCGCGGTGCAACTGCACTCCCCAGGAGCCGACCATCAAATGTTCTGCCGCTCGCCCTTCGGATCGAAGAACACCGAAGAAACGATTTCCGCCTCGATCACGCTGCCATCGGCCAGCGGTGCGAACACCCGCTCGCCCATGCGCTTGAGACCGCCCTTGACCACACCCATGGCAAACGAATAACCGAGGGAGTTGTGCGCGTAGCTGGAAGTCACGTGGCCGACCATGCTCATCGGGATCGCCTGCTTGGTGTTGAACACCAGTTGCGCACCTTCCGGCAGCCATTTGGTTGGATCGACCGGTTTCAGGCCGACCAACTGTTTGCGTTGATCACGCACGCAGTCTTCACGGTTCATCCCACGCTGGCCGATCCACGAGAATGGTTTGGTGCGACCCACACACCAGCCCATGTTCAGGTCGTCCGGGGTCATCGAGCCGTCGGTGTCCTGGCCGACGATGATGAAACCCTTCTCGGCGCGCAGCACGTGCATGGTTTCGGTGCCGTACGGCGTCAGGTTGTACTGCTTGCCGGCCTCGACGATTTTTTCCAGCACGCCCATCGCATAGTCGGCCTGGACGTTGACTTCGTACGACAGCTCACCGGTGAACGAGATGCGGAACACCCGCGCCGGCACGTCACCCACCAGACCTTCTTTCCAGGTCATGAACGGGAATGCTTCGTTGCTCAGGTCGATATCGGTCACGGCACTGAGCAGCTTGCGGCTGTTCGGCCCGGACAGGGTCATGGTCGCCCAGTGGTCGGTGACCGAGGTGAAGTAGACCTTCATCTGCGGCCATTCGGTCTGGTGGTACAGCTCCAGCCATTGCAGTACGCGGGCAGCGCCACCGGTGGTGGTGGTCATGACGAAATGGTTGTCGGCCAGACACGCCGTGACACCGTCGTCGAAGACCATGCCGTCTTCCTTGCACATCAAACCGTAACGCGCCTTGCCCACGTCGAGCTTGGTCCAGGCGTTGGTATACACGCGGTTGAGGAACTCGCGGGCATCCGGGCCTTGAATGTCGATCTTGCCGAGGGTCGAGGCATCAAGCAGGCCGACGCTGTCGCGCACGGCTTTGCATTCGCGCTTGACCGCGGCGTGCATGTCTTCGCCGTTTTTCGGGAAATACCATGGACGCTTCCACTGCCCGACGTCTTCGAACTCGGCGCCGTTCTTCACATGCCAGGCATGCAGCGCGGTGTAGCGCACCGGTTCAAAAATGTGCCCACAGTGACGACCGGCGACGGCGCCGAAGGTCACCGGCGTGTAGTTCGGGCGGAACATCGTGGTGCCCATCTGCGGGATGGTCACGTTCAAGGAGCGTGCGGCAATCGCCAGACCGTTGACGTTGCCGAGCTTGCCCTGATCGGTGCCGAAGCCCAGCGCGGTGTAGCGCTTGACGTGCTCGACCGACTCGAAACCTTCACGGGTCGCCAGTTCGATGCCACCGGCGGTGACGTCGTTCTGCAGGTCGACGAACTGCTTCGGCGCACGTGCCGAGTTTTTCTCGTGGGGCACCTGGAACAGCGCCAGCGTCGGTTCTTCGACGCGGCTCAAGGCTTTCGGCAGCACGCCTTCGACAGTCTGGAAACCGGCTTCAGCAGCAGCGCGCACGCCACCTTCGAAACCGTCAGCCAGAGAATCGCCGAGCGCGTAAACGCCATTGACGCCACCCACGCATACGCGTTTCTGCGGTGCCTCTCCCGGTACGAAACCAAGGATGTCCTCACGCCAGATCGGCTTGCCGCCCAGGTGAGAAGCCAAGTGCACCACCGGGCTGTAACCACCGGAACTGGCAACCAGATCGCAGTCGAGCCATTCGCCCGGGCTGGTTACGGCATGCGCTTTCACATCAATCGCCGCAACACGGGCAGCGGTCACGCGCTTGCTGCCACGCGCTTCGATCACAGCGCTGCCGGTGAGGATGCGAATGCCTTTGGCGCGCGCTTCTTCCACCAGCGCTCCGCGCGGATTGCTGCGGGCATCGGCGATGGCCACCACTTGCAGACTCGCATCGAGCCAGTCCAGCGCCACACGATAGGCGTGATCGTTGTTGGTCGACAGCAGCAGTTTTTTGCCCGGCGCCACGCCATAGCGACGCACGTAAGTCGACACCGCACCGGCAAGCATGTTGCCCGGCACGTCGTTGTTGCCGTAGACCAGCGGACGCTCGTGCGCGCCGGTCGCCAGCACCACACGCTTGGCGCGGACACGGTGGATGCGCTGACGCACCTGGCCGATCGGCGCGCGGTCACCGAGATGATCGGTGAGGCGTTCGTGAATGGTCAGGAAGTTGTGGTCGTGGTAACCGTTGACCGTTGCGCGCGGCAACAGCAGCACGTCCGGGGTGTTCTTAAGTTCAGCGAGGACGCTGGCGACCCACTCCATCGCCGGTTTGCCATCGAGGCTTTCGCGCGAGTCGAGCAGGCTACCGCCGAACTCTTCCTGCTCATCGGCCAGGATCACTCGGGCACCGCTGCGCGCAGCGGCCAGGGCAGCGGCGAGACCGGCCGGGCCGGCGCCGACGATCAGCACGTCGCAGTGCTGGTTCATGTAGTCGTAGGTGTCCGGATCGTTCTCGGTCGGCGAACGGCCGAGCCCGGCAGCCTTACGAATGTACTTCTCGTAAGTCATCCAGAACGATTGCGGGTACATGAAGGTTTTGTAGTAGAAACCCGGCGGCATCAGCTTGCCGCCGACCTTGCCGAGAATGCCCATCATGTCGTTGTTGACGCTCGGCCAGCCGTTGGTGCTGGTCGCGACCAGACCCTGGTACAACGCCTGTTGCGTGGCGCGCACGTTGGGAATCTGCGTGGCTTCGGTGGCGCCAATCTGCAGAATCGCGTTCGGCTCTTCGGCACCGGCGGCGAAGATGCCGCGCGGACGCGAGTACTTGAAGCTGCGGCCGATGATGTCGACGCCGTTGGCAATCAGCGCGGCGGCCAGGGTGTCACCCTCGAAACCTTTGTAGGTCTGGCCGTTGAAGGTGAAGCTCAGCACTTTGTTGCGGTCGATCCGTCCACCGTTGGACAGGCGATTGGTCTGGCTCATACCTTCTCTCCCAGCGCCGTCGTGGCGGTTTTTGCAGTACCAGCCTTGTCGGTGAATTGTGGCTTCTCGCCGATCTTGTAGCTCTCGAGAATCTCGTAGGTCACGGTGTCGCGGGTGACGTTGAAGTACTGCCGGCAACCGGCGACGTGGTCCCACAGTTCGTGGTGCAGACCGCGCGGGTTATCGCGGAAGAACATATAGTCGCCCCACTCCTCGTCGGTGCAGGCGTTCGGGTCCAGTGGGCGCGGGATGTGCGCCTGGCCGGATGCGTGGAATTCCTCTTCGGAGCGCAGTTCGCCGCAGTGAGGACAGAAGATGTGCAACATAGGGATTTCTCCTGTTAGTGGGCGACGGCAGCAGCGCCATGTTCATCGATCAACGCACCGTTGTGAAAACGGTCGATGGAGAAAGGTGCGGCCAATGGGTGCATTTCACCCTTGGCCAGGCTCGCGGCAAACACGTTGCCCGACCCGGGAGTGGCCTTGAAGCCACCGGTGCCCCAACCGCAGTTGAAGAACATGTTCGGTACCGGGGTTTTCGAAATGATCGGGCAGGCGTCCGGAGTGGTGTCGACGATGCCGCCCCACTGGCGGTTCATGCGCACGCGGGACAACACCGGGAACATCTCGACGATCGCTTGCACGGTGTGTTCGATCACCGGGTACGAACCACGCTGGCCATAGCCGTTGTAGCCGTCGATACCGGCGCCGATCACCAGGTCGCCCTTGTCGGACTGGCTGATGTAACCGTGCACGGCGTTGGACATGATCACGCTGTCGATAATCGGTTTGATCGGCTCTGACACCAGCGCTTGCAGCGGGTGGGATTCGATCGGCAGACGGAAACCGGCGAGCTTGGCCATGTGTCCGGAGTTACCGGCAGTGACCACGCCGACGCGCTTGGCGCCGATGAAGCCCTTGTTGGTTTCGACGCCGATGCACACACCGTTTTCCTTGCGAAAGCCGATCACTTCGGTCTGTTGGATCAGGTCCACGCCCAAGGCATCGGCGGCACGGGCAAAGCCCCAGGCCACGGCATCGTGACGGGCGACGCCGCCGCGACGCTGCACGGTAGCGCCCATCACTGGGTAACGGGTGTTCTTCGAGCAGTCGAGGTACGGAATCTCGTCTGCCACTTGCTTGGCGTTGAGCAGTTCACCATCAACGCCGTTGAGGCGGTTGGCGCTGACCCGACGCTCGGAATCACGGATGTCCTGCAGGGTGTGGCACAGGTTGTAGACGCCACGCTGGGAGAACATCACGTTGTAGTTGAGGTCCTGCGACAGGCCTTCCCACAATTTCATCGCGTGTTCGTAAAGGTGCGCCGACTCGTCCCACAGGTAGTTGGAACGGACGATGGTGGTGTTGCGCGCGGTATTACCGCCGCCCAGCCAGCCCTTCTCGACCACCGCGACGTTGGTGATGCCGTGTTCTTTCGCCAGGTAATAGGCGGTCGCCAGACCGTGCCCGCCACCGCCGACGATGACCACGTCGTAGACTTTTTTCGGCGTGGGCGTGCGCCACATGCGCTGCCAGTTTTCGTGGTGGCTGAGCGAGTGTTTGAAGAGGCCGAAGCCCGAATAGCGTTGCATAGTCATTTACTCCAGAACGCTCAGCGATAAACCGGGAAGTCTGCGCACAGGGCCGACACCTGTTGGGCGACATTGGCCTCGACATCGGCGTCACCGAGGTTGTCGAGGATGTCGCAGATCCAGCCGGCAAGGGTTTCGCACTGGCTGACCTTGAAGCCACGGGTGGTCACCGCCGGGGTGCCGATGCGCAGGCCCGAGGTCACGAACGGCGACTGCGGGTCGTTCGGCACGGCGTTCTTGTTCACGGTGATGTGAGCGCGGCCGAGGGCAGCATCAGCGTCCTTGCCGGTCAGGCCCTGACGGATCAGGCTGACCAGGAACAAATGGTTATCGGTGCCGCCGGACACCACATCGTAGCCACGTTTGATGAACACGCTGGCCATCGCCTGAGCGTTGTCGATCACTTGTTGCTGATAGGCCTTGAAGCCTGGCTCCAGCGCTTCCTTGAAGCACACCGCTTTGCCAGCGATGACGTGCATCAGCGGGCCGCCCTGGGCGCCGGGGAATACTGCGGCGTTGAGCTTCTTTTCGATCTCTTCGTTGGACTTGGCCAGGATCAGCCCACCGCGTGGACCGCGCAGAGTCTTGTGGGTAGTGGTGGTGACCACGTCGGCGTACGGCAGCGGGTTCGGGTACAGACCGGCGGCGACCAGACCGGCAACGTGGGCCATGTCGACGAACAGCAGCGCACCGACCTTATCGGCGATCTGGCGGAAGCGTGGAAAATCCAGAGTCTTCGAGTAAGCGGAGAAACCGGCGACGATCATTTTCGGCTTGGATTCGACGGCGAGACGCTCGACCTCGTCGTAATCGATCAGCCCGGTGTCGGTGTTGATACCGTACTGCACGGCGTTGTAGAGCTTGCCCGAGGACGACACTTTCGCGCCGTGGGTCAGGTGGCCGCCGTGGGCCAGGCTCATGCCGAGGATGGTGTCGCCCGGCTGGATCAGCGCCAGGTACACCGCGCTGTTGGCCGACGAACCGGAGTGCGGCTGGACGTTGGCGTAATCGGCGCCGAACAGTTGCTTGGCGCGTTCGATCGCCAGCGCTTCGACCTTATCGACGTGCTCGCAGCCACCGTAGTAGCGCTTGCCCGGATAGCCTTCAGCATATTTGTTGGTCAGGCCACTGCCTTGCGCCTGCATGACGCGCTTGCTGGTGTAGTTCTCCGACGCGATCAGCTCGATGTGATCTTCCTGACGTTGCTCCTCGGCATTCATCGCCGCCAGCAGTGCATCGTCGTAACCCTGGATCTGGTCTTGCTTGCTGAACATCGCGTCTCTCCCAGCGGCATCTGTGCGCCATTCGTCTCGGTAAGGCACCGGCAATCGCAGCGGTGCCCTTTGATGCGATGGTATGACCGGCACAGACAGCTCAAATGCCTGCGCGCGCCACGCAAAGGTGCGTTTACGACATGGCTGGAAATGCGTTTTCCAGACTCGATCTGGAAAACACTGGAGAACCTTGTGGGAGCTGGCTTGCCAGCGATGGCGGTGTCATATCCGGCATCGATGGCGGCTGGCCCACAGCTATCGCTGGCAAGCCAGCTCCCACAGGGTTAAGCGGTGATTTGACGGATGAGTTGCAGTAGCAGGAAATGTGCTGGATACAGCGCATACGCCCACCGGCGCATCGGTGGCGACTGAAGATGTCGCCCATGTCGCAACAGGAACATCCCCAGCATTGGCGCCAACAGACAAACCGCCAGACCGACAATCGCCACGTGATTGCCGAACCGCGCCGATTCGAGCAATACCTGCCATTGATTGGCAGCGAGACAGATCAGGCCCGGCAGCAGAGCAAAATACCAGGTGCGGCGAAACACCCACAGCATCGCGAAGGGCAGCAGAACGCCGAAAAAACCAAACATCAGTCGTTCTGAAAAAACCGCCGCGGCCACCAACGCAGCGGCTGCCAGCATTCGCGATACCGACGAGGAGTCCTGCCAACCGCGCGCCACCAACAACCCCAGCGCCAGCGTCGGCATCACGTTCAACGTGTCAGGATCAGCAATGTACAAGCGATACGGAATTTCACTGACGGCGCTGAACAGCAACAACCAGCCCAGATAGCGCCACTCCATTTTTCGCGAACCGTCGCGCGAAAGATTCGCCGCCATCGCCAGGCAGAACCACGGAAAGGCCAGTCGCCCCGGCACGTACAGCCAATCGGCGGAAAAGCCGACATATCGCAAGTGATCAAGGACCATACTCAATAGCGCCAGCCACTTGAGCAGATCCAGCGCACCGTCGCGTCGGCTCAGGTGCATAATCGGCTCATAAACTGGTAATTTCCTGCACCCGACATCGCATGTGCTCCCCGGAAGATCTTCGGTAAAGTGCGCATCTTCATTGACCACGAGCCTTCACAAGAGTCTCGATTACGGAAGCCGGCCATGACCGACAAGAGCCAACAATTCGCCAGCGACAACTATTCCGGTATCTGCCCGGAAGCCTGGGCTGCCATGGAACAGGCCAATCACGGCCACCAGCGCGCCTATGGCGACGATGAATGGACCGCCCGCGCGGCCGATCATTTCCGCAACCTGTTCGAAACCGACTGCGAAGTGTTCTTCGCCTTCAACGGCACCGCCGCCAACTCGCTGGCCCTGTCGTCGCTGTGCCAGAGTTACCACAGCGTGATCTGCTCGGAAACCGCCCATGTCGAAACCGACGAATGCGGCGCCCCGGAATTTTTCTCCAACGGTTCGAAACTGCTGATCGCCGGCACCGAAAACGGCAAGATCACTCCGCAGTCGATCCGCGAAGTCGCGCTCAAGCGCCAGGACATTCACTACCCGAAACCGCGTGTGGTGACCCTGACCCAGGCCACTGAAGTCGGCAGCGTCTACACCCCGGAAGAAGTCCGCGCGATCAGCGCCACCTGCAAGGAGCTGGGCCTGCACCTGCACATGGACGGCGCGCGGTTTTCCAACGCCTGCGCATTCCTCGGCTGCTCGCCCGCTGATCTGACCTGGAAGGCCGGCGTCGATGTGCTCTGCTTCGGCGGCACGAAAAACGGCATGGCGGTGGGTGAGGCGATTCTGTTCTTCAACCACAAACTGGCTGAAGACTTCGATTATCGCTGCAAACAGGCCGGGCAACTGGCGTCGAAAATGCGCTTCCTGTCGGCGCCCTGGGTCGGCATTCTGGAAAACGGCGCCTGGCTCAAATACGCCCGCCACGCCAACCACTGCGCGCAACTGCTGGCCGAGCTGGTCAGCGACATACCCGGCGTCGAACTGATGTTCCCGGTCCAGGCCAACGGCGTGTTCCTGCAACTGTCGGAACCGGCCATCGCCGCGCTGACTGCGAAGAACTGGCGTTTCTACACCTTCATCGGCAAGGGCGGCGCACGGTTCATGTGCTCCTGGGACACCGAAGAAGAACGCGTGCGCGAACTGGCGCGTGACATTCGCGAAGTGATGTCGGCCTGACGCAAAGCAAGAAGCCCCTAACCCTGGCCCTCTCCCAGAGGGAGAGGGGACTGATTGGGGGACGCTCAAGCATTGCGCCGACCTGAACGTGAAGTGTTGAATCCATAATCGACACGGTGTCTCAGGTCGGTGAGAGCGACAGACACCTCGGTCGGCCCCCTCTCCCTCTGGGAGAGGGCTGGGGTGAGGGGCGAGCCGGACGCCGAAGCCCGCCTTACTCAGAACTCAATCCGCACATCACCTTTAGGCACGCTGCAGCAAGAAAGGATGAAACCCTCGGCCTCGTCATCCTCGGTTATCCCGCCGTTGTGCTCCATCTCCACTTCGCCACCGAGCTTCATCACCTTGCACGTTCCGCAAATGCCCATGCCGCAGGCTTTCGGGATCATCAAGCCCAGCTTGGCCGCCGCCGCGTGCACGGTTTCGCCCGGTGCCACGCGGATGCTCTTGCCGGAGGCGGTGAATTCGACTTGATGCAGATCCGCCGCGTCGATTTCCGGCGCATCGGCTGCCTGCTCGGCCTGTTCCACCGCGTCGGCACGCGCTTCCGGTGGCGTAGCGCCGAACGATTCCTCGTGATAACGCGACATGTCGTAGCCGGCGTTTTCCAGCAGGCGCTTGACTGCGGTCATGTACGGCGTCGGGCCGCAGCAGAACACTTCGCGTTCGAGGAAGTCCGGCACCATCAGCTCAAGCATCTTGTGGTTGAGGTAGCCGCGATAACCGGCCCATGGCTCACCGAGGCCATGTTTCTCGCAGATCAGGTGCAGGCTGAAGTTGTCGATCCGCGACGCCATGTGTTCCAGCTCGCGGTGATAAATGATGTCCTTCGGCGAGCGGGCGCTGTGGATGAAGGTCATGTCGACATTGGCGTTGGTGTCGTAGAACCAGCGCGCCATCGACATGCACGGGGTGATACCGACGCCACCGCTGAGGTACAGAACTTTCGGGCTCGGGAAATCGATGGCATTGAACAACCCGACCGGGCCATGCACCGCCAGCTCCTGCCCCTCGTGAAGGGTATCGTGCAGCCAGTTGGACACCTTGCCGCCCGGCACGCGCTTGATGGTTACCGAAAAGCTGTAGGGCACCGAGGGCGAGCTGGAAATGGTGTATGAGCGCATGACCGGCTGGCCTTCGATTTCCAGCTCCAGGGTGACGAACTGCCCCGGCTTGAAAAAGTACATGATCGGCTGATCGGCCATGAAGCAGAAAGTGCGCACATCCCAGGTTTCCTGGATGACTTTGACGCAACGGACAATGTGTCGGCCATTGGCCCAGGTCTGGGTGGTGACCGGATTCAGGAAGCTGTTGGACATGCTGTTCTCCACGGCCGACTGTCGGCCTCATGTCGGCGATTCTGCGTATAGCGCGGACCGCGCGTTTACCTATCCGCGACATTGACATGCTTATCGCGACCAGCCCTTGAACACCGGGGCTTGCGCGTCGGGAACAGATTGCACCATGTCGCCCATGGATAAGGTTCGGGGCAGCGCCGGCCCCACACTCGCCCCAACACAAGACGACTTCTTTACACCTTGCGTAGCAACCGTTTTGCAGCACACCTGATCAGCCACTTTCGCCGGCCACGCAGAGGGCCATGAGGATTACATCGATGGACGTCACCGCAAAAATCAGCCTGGGCGATCCGCTGGAACCCGCACGCAAGGCCACCGCACAGATGCTTCAGGAGCGCGAGCGGACCTTTTCCCTGCCGCAGCCGTTCTACAGCGACGAGCGCCTGTTCGATATCGACATGCAGGAGATCTTTCAGAAAGAGTGGTTGATCGCCGGCATGACCTGCGAAATCCCGGCCAAGGGCAACTACCTGACCCTGCAGGTCGGCAAGAACCCGATCATCGTCATTCGTGGCGCCGAAGGCGTGGTGCACGCGTTCCATAACGTCTGCCGCCACCGTGGCTCGCGCCTGTGCACCAGTGAAAAAGGCAAGGTCGCCAAACTGGTCTGTCATTACCACCAGTGGACGTACGAACTGGACGGTCGCTTGCTGTTCGCCGGCACCGAGATGGGCGCCGACTTCGACATGAAGCAGTACGGCCTCAAACCGGTGAACGTGAAAACCGCCGGCGGCTACATCTTCATCAGCCTGGCCGAGAATCCGCCGGCCATCGATGACTTCCTGTCGACGCTCAACCATTACATGGAACCGTACGACATGGAGAACACCAAGGTGGCGATCACCACCACCTTGATGGAAAAGGCCAACTGGAAACTCGTCCTGGAAAACAACCGCGAGTGCTACCACTGCAACGCGTCGCACCCGGAACTGCTGAAAACCCTGCTGGAATGGGACGACGTCACCGATCCGCGCGCCGATCAGGCATTCAAGGACCACGTCGCCGCCTCCGCCGCGGCTTGGGAAGCCGAGAAGATTCCGTACGCCCACGCCAGTTTTGGCCTGCGCAACCGCATCGTGCGCATGCCGCTGCTCAAGGGCACCGTGTCGATGACCCTCGATGGCAAGCAGGGCTGCGCCAAATTGATGGGCCGGATCAAGAACCCGGACCTGGGTTCGATGCGCATCCTGCACCTGCCGCATTCGTGGAACCACTGCATGGGCGACCACATCATCGTCTTCACTGTATGGCCGATCAGCGCCCAGGAAACCATGGTCACCACCAAATGGCTGGTGCACAAGGACGCCGTTGAAGGGGTCGATTACGATGTGGAGCGCATGCGTCAGGTATGGGACGCCACCAACGATCAGGACCGTCGCCTGGCAGAAGAGAACCAGCGCGGGATCAACTCCACCGCCTACCAGCCGGGGCCCTACTCGAAGACTTATGAGTTTGGCGTGGTCAACTTTGTCGACTGGTACAGCGAGCGGATGTTGAACAACCTTGGGGCTGAGCCAGCACCGTACCTCAAAGGCGTTCCTGTTCAAGGCTAAAAAAAGTATCGCGAGCAGGCTCACGCCTACAGTTTGGAATGCGTTCCCCTGTAGGAGTGAGCCTGCTCGCGATAGCTATTTAACATTCACCACATCCCCAAACCTTAATTGCGCAAATTCTGATCAACCACCCCGTCAGCCATACCCTGCAAGCCCCCCAGCCTTCCGCAAACAAGTTATCCACATACCCACCCACAGCAATTGGGGGTAACTGTGGATGAAGTGAAAAATATCCTGCTGATTTGCAAAGAAAAACCGTGACTTATTCAGAATCATGGTTTCTGAAAACGGCTGATCACTTTTTGAACAGATCTCTACAGATCAGGTTTTTAAAGGCCTGTAGCGGGTAGCGAACACGTTATCCACAGAAGCGCCAACAGAGATCGGGGGTAACTTCGCTTGTTCTGTGGAAAAGCGTGCAAGGCTGGGGAAAAGACCCCGTGCATGGCGCTTTTACTGCAGAACGGCTTCATTTGATCAAAATTTGACCATCCCCTTGTAACCCCCGTTTCATAAGGGGTGTAGAGGACAGCGAACATGTTGTCCACAGAAGCGCCAACAGGGATTGGGGGCAAGTTTTCGCACGGCCTTGTAAAAAACCTCTGAAAATCCGTAGGTTACACTGATCACTTTTTGATCATTGGGGTGGAAGGCTTGATTGGCTTGGCATGCAGGGAGGGGCGAACATGTTATCCACAGACTCGCCAACAGGGATTGTGGGTAAGCAGCCTACCCTCACCCCAGCCCTCTCTCCAAGGGAGAGGGAGCAGACCGAGTCGACTCGTAAAGGTACATCGAACAGAACGATCGAGGCGGTCTCAGTTTGGCCAAACCAAGGCCATCGCAACGTCGCAGGTCGATGTAATTGGCCAATTCACCACGGTAGGTCCCCTCTCCCTCCGGGAGAGGGCTAGGGTGAGGGGCTTCTCAGCGCACCACACCCTCTTCGATCAGCAATTTGAGGATGGCTTCGGCACCCGCCTGCGCGGTAACACCTTTCAAAACCTGCCCACCGCCACCACTGGCCTTCGCCGTGGCAGCCTTCATCCGGTCAGCCCCGCTCTTGGCCTTGATCACTTTCAAACGCTTGGGCCGTGGCTTGGCAGGCTGCAGCGTGGCGACGGCCAGGAGTTGGTCGTCCACCACCTCGACTTCATTGGCCTGCAACTCGCCCCGTCGCGCCGGCCCATAAGCACTCTGCCGAGGTTTCGGCGCAGCGTTATCCACAGTCGCCAGAAACGGCAGCTTCACCTTCAAGCGTCGACGCTGCCCACGCGGCAACGCTTGCAGCACCAGCGCCGAACCGTCGTTGATCGACTCCACCTGCGCCAGCCCGACCACCAGTGGCCAGCCCAGGCCTTCGGCCAGCAGAAACGGCAGCATCCCCGAACCTTCGCCGGTTTCCGCCTGACTGCCGGTCAATACCACCTGCGCACCTGCATCACGCAGGTACGCCGTCAGCGCCGGCAACGCATCGGCGCCAGCCGGTTGTTCCAGCACGTGCATCTGCTCAAGACCCATGCCCAGATACGCGCGCAGGGCCGGTTCGGCGATGTCGCCGGCGTGCAGCACTTGCAGGTTATCCCCAGCCAGTTGCAAGCCCAGCTCGACCGCGCGGGCGTCCTGTTCGGCGCGCCGTGGCCGGCCGGAGGTAGGATGGGCGCCAATCGAGACCAGACTGATAACGTTCGTGTTCATAGGGTTTCCTTAAGCCGCATCGCGCTTGGCTTCGTTGCGGTAAGCCGCGACCGCCTCGATCAACGCTTGCAGAATCTCTGCGCTTTCGCCGATTACCGAAAGGTCGGCACGCTTGATCATGTCGCAACCCGGATCGAGGTTGATCGCCACCACCTTGTCGCAGGCGCCGATGCCTTGCAGGTGCTGGATCGCCCCGGAGATACCCACGGCGACATACACCCGCGCGGTGACCCAGGTGCCGGACGCGCCGACCTGGCGATCACGGGCCATGAAACCGTCGTCCACGGCGACCCGCGACGCGCCCTCGGTGGCGCCGAGTGCAGCGGCTGTTTCGTGGAACAGCGCCCAGTCCTTCACGCCGTTGCCACCGGAGAAAATGAATTCGGCTTCGGCCATCGGGATCGCGCCCGGGTCCACCGCCACCGCACCGAGATCTTCGATTCGCGACAGGCTGCGCGCCACGCTTGTGGATAACTCTACCGGCAGTGCTTCGTGACGGGTTTCGCTGACCGGTTCGGCGCATTCGGCCGCCGCCAGGATCAACCGCTCGACCGGACGGGCCAAGTCCTGCAACCCGGCGCCAGCGCGGCCGATGCATTCCTGGTCCTTCACTTGCCAGACCCGCGTTGCCGGGCGTTCGCCCAGCGCTGCAGCAAAGCGTCGGCCGAGTTCGCCACCACCGCTACGACTGTCCGGCAGCAGCCAGTGGCGCGGATTGAACTGGTTATCCACAGCCCGCAGCCCTTGCACCCGTTGTTCCGGTGCATAACCGCTGAATTCGTCGCCTTCGAGTACCAGCAAGCGATCGACGCCGGCGGTTTCAAAAGTGCTTTCCTTATGCTCGCCAAACACCACCGCCAACACCGCGCCGTCCGTGCCGGCCAGTTGATGAGCGAGGCCCAGCAGATCGCGGTCGTGGCTGCTCAAGCGGCCGCCAACCATGTCCGGCACCACGCAGATGTAGAACGCCGGCGCTGGCACCTGATGCAACGGCAATTGCACCTCAACCGCGGCCGAACGCTTGACCGCCCCGCCCTGCTGCGCGCCGCTGCGGTCAATGCGTTTGATGCCGTTGGGGCCAATGAAACCGATACCGTGCAGATTCTTGCGGATAACGCCATTCGGCCCCATCCAGCTGTGTTGCGCCGGCTGCATCGCCGCGTGCAGCGGATGCAGGCGGTTACGCGCGATCCATTCGGCGCGCGGGTCGCGGCGGATAATGTCGCTCATCAATGCACCTCCGCAGGTTCACGTTTGGCCGGTGCCGCCGGTTTGCTCGGCGCGGCGTCTTCGAGCAGCGCATCGGCCACCAGTTCGGCAATGTCCTTGATCAGCGGACGCGGTTCGACCACGCCTTCGAGCATCGCCGTGCACTGTGGACAACCCACTGCTACCAGTTCGGCGCCGGTCTCGCGGATGTCGTCCATGCGCATGTCGGGAATGCGCTGCTTGCCCGGAATGTCAGTGATCGGCGCGCCACCACCGCCACCGCAGCAGCGCGAGCGGAAACCGGAACGCTGCATCTCTTTGACCTCAATGCCGAGCGCACGCAGCACTTCGCGCGGTGCTTCGTATTCGCCGTTGTAGCGGCCCAGGTAGCACGGGTCGTGATAGGTCACGCTGCTGCCTTTGTGCTGACCGAGGTTGAGCGCGCCAGCCTGGATGATCTCGGCCATGTAGGTGCTGTGGTGCTGCACCAGATAATGGCCGTCGAAGGCGCCGTACTCGTTTTTCAGCACATGGAAACTGTGCGGATCGCAGGTGACGATGCGGTTGAAGCTGTATTTGGCCAAGGTCTGGATATTGCGCTTGGCGAGCAACTGGAAGGTCGCTTCGTCACCGAGCCGCCGCGCCACGTCGCCGCTGTCGCGCTCCTCGAGGCCGAGCACGGCGAAGTCGATTTTCGCCGCTTTCAGCACTTTGACGAAGGCACGCAAGGTGCGCTGGTTGCGCATGTCGAAGGCGCCATCGCCGACCCAGAACAGCACGTCGGTGGTTTTCTTCTCGCTGAGCAGATGGAGGTTCAGATCCGCTGCCCAGTTCATCCGCCCGCCCGGGGCGAAGCCGCCGGGGTTGTCGGTTGCAATGAGGTTTTCGAGGACTTCGGCGCCCTTGTTCGGCGTCGCACCTTTTTCCAGGGTCAGGTGGCGGCGCATGTCGACGATCGCATCGACGTGCTCGATCATCATCGGGCATTCCTCGACGCAGGCGCGGCAGGTGGTGCACGACCACAGGGTTTCGGCATCGACCAGACCGTTGACGATCGGCTGATGCGGATTGCCGCCATGTTCGCCTACGGGCTTACCCGGATACGGACTGCCAGCGAATTTGGCATCGGTGCCACCGGCGAGACCGACAACCATGTCCTGAATCAGTTTTTTCGGGTTCAGCGGCTGGCCGGCGGCGAACGCCGGGCACGCGGCTTCACATTTGCCGCACTGCACGCACGCATCAAAACCGAGCAACTGGTTCCAAGTGAAATCCCTGGGTTTTTCCACGCCCAGCGGTGCGTCTGGATTGCTCAGGTCCAGCGCTTTCAAACCGGTCGAGCGACCACCGCCAAAGCGTTCCGGGCGACGGTGCCAGGCCAGGTGCAGGGCGCCGGCGAAGGCGTGCTTCATCGGCCCGCCCCAAGTCATGCCAAAGAACAGTTCCGACACGCCCCACAGCACGCCAACACCGAGAATAGCGGCGAGCACCCAACCGCCGAAGTTCTCCGGCAGGATCCCGGCCACCGGCAAGGTCACCAGAAAGAACGACGCGGAAAACGCCAGCAGGCTTTTCGGCAGGCGCATCCACGGGCCTTTCGACAAGCGCGCTGGCGGATTACGACGACGCAGGTACATGAAGATCGCACCGACGAACATCACCGCCGACATCAGCAGCAAGGCGTAGCCGAGGATGCGGTTATGCAGGCCGAAACCGTGCACCAGTATCGCCAGCACAATCGACGCCACGGCACCGCCGGCCGTGGCGACGTGGGTGTTGGCGATGTATTTGTCCCGCGCCACGACGTGGTGCAGGTCGACCATGTAGCGCTTGGGCATGGCCAGCAGACCGCCGAGCAGATCGACCTTCGCCGCCCGGCCACGACGCCACATGTTCATCCGCCGCAGCGCGCCGAGGACCGCAAGGCCGATGGCTGCGAACAACAGGATTGGAAGAAGGGTGTTCAACATCAGGGTCACCTCTGGCGAGCGGCAAGCTGCAAGCTACAAGCGGCAAGAAAGAGCAGCATGGACCGGCTGTGCTTTTACTTGCAGCTTGCAGCTTGTGGCTTGCAGCTGAGCCGTCAAAAATCCTTACAGAGCCGAAGTGCGTCGTAAATGGCGGCGTGGGTATTACGCTGCGCCACGCAGTCGCCGATGCGGAACAGCAAGTAGCCGTCGCCCGCCTCGCTCAGCGAAGGCTGGGGCTGGATCGCGAACAGCGCTTCGACGTCGATCTGGCCCTTGTTGCGCGAGCCGTCCTTGAGGGCGTAGTAGATTTCCTCGTCCGGGCGCACGCCGTTTTCGACGACCACCTGATCGACCACCCGCTCCTCTTTCGCGCCGGTGTACTCGTTCTCCAGCACCGCCACCAGCTTGTCGCCTTCGCGGTAGACCTTCTCCAGCATCATGTCGCCGGTCATGATCACTTCTTTCGGATACATGCTGCGGTAGTAGGTCGGGAACGACGTACCGCCAATGGCCACGCCCGGTTTGATGTCGTCGGTGACGATCTCGACCTGGCTGCCCTTGTCGGCGAGGAAGTCGGCGACCGACATGCCGGTAAATTCGCAAATGGTGTCGTAGACCAGCACGTTCTTGCCCGGCGCGACCTTGCCGTCGAGCACGTCCCAGCTGCTGACCACCAGCCCTTCGGCCGCGCCCCAGTGCTCGTTCTGCTCAAGATACGGATGTCCGCCGACCGCCAGCACCACCACGTCCGGACGCAGGTCCATGATGGTTGGCGCATCCGCCGCTACGCCCAGGCGCAGATCGACTTTCAACCGCGCCAGTTCCAGCTGGAACCAGCGGGTGATGCCGGCGATCTGGTCGCGCTGCGGTGCTTTCGACGCGGTCGTGATCTGCCCGCCGATGAATTCTTTTTTCTCAAACAGTGTCACGTCGTGGCCACGCTCGGCAGCCACCCGTGCGGCTTCCATCCCGGCCGGGCCGGCACCGACGATGACCACTTTGCGTTTCGGCCCGGTGGATTTCTCGATGATGTGCGGCACGCCCATGTATTCACGAGAAGTCGCGGCGTTCTGGATGCACAGCACGTCCAGACCCTGATACTGACGGTCGATGCAATAGTTGGCGCCGACGCACTGCTTGATCTGATCGATCTGGCCCATCTTGATCTTGGCGATCAGGTGCGGGTCAGCGATGTGCGCGCGTGTCATGCCGACCATGTCGACGTAACCGCCCTCGAGAATTCGCGTGGCCTGGTTCGGGTCCTTGATGTTCTGCGCGTGCAGCACCGGCACCTTGACCACTTCCTTGATCCCGGCAGCCAGGTGCAGGAACGGCTCCGGTGGATAACTCATGTTCGGAATGACGTTGGCCAAGGTGTTGTGAGTGTCGCAACCCGAGCCGACCACGCCGATGAAATCGAGCATGCCGGTGTCGTCGTAATACTTGGCGATCTGCTTCATGTCCTCGTGGGACAAGCCGTCCGGATGAAACTCGTCACCGCACAGGCGCATGCCCACGCAGAAGTCGTCACCGACCTCGGCGCGTACGGCTTTCAGTACTTCGAGACCGAACTTCATCCGTCCTTCGAAGCTGCCGCCCCATTCGTCGGTGCGCTTGTTGACGCGCGGGCTCCAGAACTGGTCGATCATGTGCTGGTGCACGGCCGACAGCTCGACGCCATCGAGGCCACCGGCCTTGGCCCGGCGCGCGGCCTGGGCATAGTTGCCGATCACCCGCCAGATTTCTTCCGGCTCGATGGTCTTGCAGGTGGCGCGGTGCACCGGTTCACGGATGCCCGATGGCGACATCAGGGTCGGCCAGTTGAAACCGTCCCAGCGCGAGCGCCGGCCCATGTGGGTAATCTGAATCATGATCTTGGCGCCATGCTTGTGCATGGCGTCGGCCAGATTCTGGAAATGCGGAATGATCCGGTCGGTGGACAGGTTGACCGAACTCCACCACTCCTGCGGGCTGTCGATCGCCACCACGGACGAACCGCCGCAGATGGCCAGGCCGATGCCGCCCTTGGCCTTCTCTTCGTAATACTTGACGTAGCGGTCGGTGGTCATGCCGCCGTCAGTCGCGTAGACCTCGGCGTGCGCGGTGCTGAGCACGCGGTTGCGGATGGTCAGTTTGCCGATCTGGATCGGCTGGAACATTGCTTCGAAAGCCATTTCACGGTCCTCGGCTTACAACGGCTTGACGGTGAACAGGCCGTCATCGTGGCCCTCTTCGGAGCCTCCGTAGACTTGTTCGGCCACAGTACGAATCTTGCTGCCACGGGCTTCGAGGATCTGGTCCATGGCGCCGGCAAACCAGCCGGTGAACATGTAATCGACCTTGCGCCCGACCTTGCCATAGACGTAGACAAACGCCGAGTGCTCGAGCTTGACGCTGGCGGTGCCTTTGTCGAGGTCGATGTCCTGAATCTTGAACAGACCCCAGCCGCGTTGCGACAGGCGTTTCATGTAGTGTTCGAACACCGCAACGCCTTCAAGTCCGTGGCATTCAGCTTCTTTTTCACACCAGTGCCAGGCGGATTTGTAGCCGGCCTTGTAGAGGATCTCGGCGTAGGCATCAGCACCCAATACTTCTTCGATGCCCATGTGGTTATTGACGAAAAAGTGACGTGGCACGTAGAGCATCGGCAGGGCGTCGGAGGTCCAGACACCGGTCTCGCTGTCGACTTCGATAGGCAATTGCGGGGCGATCTTGGCCATGGAAACTTAACTCCAGAAAAATGATGGTTCAGTGTTGGCCGCGGCCCTCACCCCAGCCCTCTCCCTCAGGAGAGGGGGCAGATCGGCGGCGGTCTTGAGAAAGCGCTATTCGCCCCAGACGTCTTTCAGGACGTTGACCCAGTTCTCGCCCATGATCTTGCGCACCACGCGTTCGGAATGGCCGCGCTTGAGCAGGGTTTCGGTGAGGTTGGGGAATTCGCCGACGGTGCGGATGCCCAGCGGGTTGATGATCTTGCCGAAGCTGGTCAGGCGGCGGGCGTAGCCCTTGTCGTGGGTCAGGTATTCGAAGAAGTCCTGGCCGTGGCCCTGAGTGAAGTCGGTGCCGATGCCGATGGCGTCTTCGCCGACGATGTTCATGGTGTATTCAATCGCTTCGGCATAATCGTCGATGGTCGAATCGATGCCCTTGGCGAGGAACGGCGCGAACATGGTCACGCCGACGAAACCGCCATGGTCGGCAATGAACTTCAGCTCTGCATCGGACTTGTTGCGCGGGTGCTCTTTGAGACCCGATGGCAGGCAGTGGGAATAGCAGACCGGCTTTTTCGATTCGAGGATGACTTCTTCGGAGGTCTTGGAACCGACGTGAGACAGGTCGCACATGACGCCGACGCGGTTCATCTCGGCGACGATCTCGCGGCCAAAGCCCGACAGGCCGCCGTCACGCTCGTAGCAACCGGTGCCGACCAGATTCTGGGTGTTGTAGCACATCTGCACGATGCCGACGCCGAGCTGCTTGAACACCTCGACATAGCCGATCTGGTCTTCGAAAGCGTGGGCGTTCTGGAAGCCGAAGAGAATGCCGGTCTTGCCCTGTTCCTTGGCACGACGGATGTCGGCGGTGGTGCGCACCGGCATCACCAGGTCGCTGTTCTCGCGGATCAGCTTCTGGCTGGCAGCAATGTTGTTCACGGTCGCCTGAAAGCCTTCCCACACCGACACAGTGCAGTTGGCCGCCGTCAGACCGCCCTTGCGCATGTCTTCGAACAGCTCGCGGTTCCATTTGGCAATGATCAGACCGTCGATAACGATGCTGTCGGCGTGTAATTCGGCTGGGCTCATCAGGCGTCCCCTTGTTGGCGATTCATGCGCCGAATCGTCTGCCGGCGCTTTGGGGCCAGCATATGCCTAGGTGTCGGGGCGACCGGGTGCAAAAACGACAGGGGAATTGCCGAAAGCGTCAATCCGCGACAAAGGGTCGTGTGCCGCTCCGATCAGCTACCTGTTCAAGCTCGCATGCTTGCGCCAGAATCTGCCGCAGCCTGCACACACCAACGGATTAGAGCGACCCCAATGAAATCGATCCTCCTCGCCCTGGCACTGATTGCGACCGGCGCCCACGCCGCCGAAGAATCCGAGAACAACCCGTGCGACGCGGTGGAAAACGACATCCAGACCCTGGAATGCTCCGCCTACAGCCGCACCACCGCCGAAGACCTGCTCAAGGACAACTACGCCAGCCTCAACGAACGCATGCAGAGTGCGTACGGCAAGAACCCGACGCAACTGGCCGACATCACCGCCAAGTTGAAGACGGCTCAGCAGCAATGGTTGAAGACGCGGGATGCGGATTGCGCGGTGGAAGCGTTCCCGGCGACTGCAGGCAGCAAAGCGTTCACCATTGCGCAGAATGATTGTGTGGCGCGGATGAGTGATGAACGGTCGGAGTTTTTGGAGTCGATCGGGCAGGAATGAGTGTTTGAGCTGTAAGCTGAACCTCTTAAGTCAGTCTAAGGATTCCCATGAACATCTGCGGCATCGAAATCAAAGGCAGCGAAGCGATCATCGCCGTGGCCGCTCTCGACGGCTCGGCCTTGAGCCACGTTCCCCTTGCCACGAAAAAAATTGCCCTCGATGACGATGACGAAGCGGCCAACGTGAAGCTGTTCGCGGCGCAAGTCGCGTCGTTTGTGCGGGAGAATTCGGTGGACCGGATTGCGATCAAGAAGCGCAGCAAGAAGGGTGAGTTTGCCGGTGGGCCAACGACGTTCAAGATTGAAGGCGTGTTTCAGCTGCTGGACGGGTGTGAGGTGACGCTGTTGTCGCCGCAGACGATCAATGCGCAGGCCAAGAAACACAATTTCGAACTGCCGGGGACGCTGAACAAATATCAGCATGAGGCTTACAAAGCGGCATGTTCGGCGTTGGTGAAGAGGTAACCCGATTGCCGAAATCACATTGGAACCTGTGGGAGCGGGCTTGCCCGCGATGACGGACTGTCAGGCAATACTAATGTTGGATGTGCCGACCTCATCGCGGGCAAGCCCGCTCCCACAGGATTCTATGGCGTTGCGGAAGCCATTCAGGCCTGTGCGGTACGCCGGTCTTCGCGCGGGCAGCGGGCGAATTTTGCGCGGTAGCTGCGGGTGAAGTACGACGGCGACTCGAAGCCACAGGCAATGCTCACTTCGAGCACGCTCATGTCGGTCTGGCGTAACAGCTGCCGCGCCTTCTCAAGCCTCAACCGCAGATAGAAATTGCTCGGCGTGTCGTTCAGATGCAGCCGAAACAAGCGCTCCAGCTGCCGCCGGGTAACCTTGATCGATTCCGCCAGTTGCAGCGTGGTCAGCGGTGGTTCGCTGTGCTGTTCCATCTCGCCGATCACTTGCACCAGTTTCTTGTTACTGATGCCGTAGCGCGTGGCGACTTCCATGCGCTGGTGGTCTTTGCGCGGGCGGATGCGCCCGAGCACGAATTGCTCGCTGACCTGAATCGCCAGTTGCGGGCCGTGGGCCTGGGCAATCAGGTCGAGCATCAGATCAATCGAGGCCGTGCCACCCGCCGAAGTGATCCGCCGCCGATCAATCTCGAACAGCTCCTGGGTCACGCTCAGCTGTGGATAAGATTCCTTGAACGCATCGATCGCCTCCCAGTGCAGCGTCAGGCGGTGCCCGTCGAGCAGCCCTGCTTCGGCGAGGACGAAGCTACCGGTGTCGATGCCACCGAGCGTCACACCGTCGTTGTCCAGCCGACGCAACCAGTGCTCCAGCGTCGGCGTGATGAACTTCAGCGGTTCGAAGCCGGCCACCACCAGCAACGTTGCACCTTTCTTCAGCGGCTCCAGCGCGGCATCGGCGTTGACCGACATGCCATTGCTTGCCAGTACCGGCCCGCCGTCGGCGCTGAGCACATGCCAGCGATACAGCTCGCCACGAAAGCGATTGGCCACGCGCAACGGTTCGATTGCTGAAATAAAGCCAATGGCGGAGAACCCCGGCATCAGCAAAAAGTAGAAATCCTGGGACATGGGCGCACTCGGTTGGCGGACGCGTGGCTCGTTGATACGCCGTTTGCCGGCGGCATTCAAGCGTGCAGGTCGCTACAGTGCAAATGCCAGTCGCCGCAGTGCGCTTTCACCGGGCCGTTGCTGCGTAACTTGGCACCACCGGCGCGCCAGATGCCGGAAACCACAATAATCGAACTGCCGAGGAACCCGACATGAAACGACTGATCAGCAGCTGCGTTCTTGCACTCAGCGGTACCGCTTTTTTGAGCACCGGCGTCATGGCGGCCGAACCGGCGTCCTGCAAGAACGTGCGCATGGGCGTGGTCAATTGGACTGACGTAATCGCCACCAGTGCCATGACCCAGGTCCTGCTCGACGGCCTCGGCTACAGCACCAAACAGACCAGCGCCTCCCAGCAGATCATCTTCGCCGGGATTCGCGATCAGCGCCTGGACCTGTTCCTCGGTTACTGGAACCCGCTGATGACCCAGACCATCACCCCGTTCGTCGAGGCCAACCAGGTCAAGGTGCTTGAAGCGCCAAGCCTGAAAGACGCCCGCGCCACTCTCGCGGTGCCGACGTATCTGGCTGACAAGGGTCTGAAGACCTTTGCCGACATCGCCAAATTTCAGAAGGAACTGGGCGGCAAGATCTACGGCATCGAGCCGGGCTCGGGGGCCAATACGCAGATCAAGGCAATGATCGCCAAGAACCAGTTCGGCCTCGGCAAGTTCCAGCTGGTGGAATCGAGCGAGGCCGGCATGCTCGCCGCCGTCGATCGCGCAGTACGTCGCAAGGAAGCCGTGGTGTTCTTCGGCTGGGCGCCGCACCCGATGAACGTCAACATTCAGATGACTTATCTGACCGGCAGCGAAGACGCCCTCGGCCCGAACGAAGGCATGGCCACGGTGTGGACCGTGACCGCGCCGAAATACGCCGAGCAGTGCCCGAACATCGGCCGCCTGCTGACCAACCTGACCTTCACCGCCGAAGACGAGAGCCGGATGATGCAGCCGCTGCTCGACCATAAAGACGCCTTCGAGTCGGCGAAGCAATGGCTCAAGGATCACCCGGAAGACAAGCAGCGCTGGCTCGAAGGGGTGACTACCTTCGACGGCAAACCGGCCGCTGAAAACCTGCAGCTGACCAGCAAATAAGCCTCTTTTGAAAAGCCCCTCACCCTGACCCTCTCCAGAGGAAAAGGGAACCGGACGACGCTTCGCAGCCCCGAACAGGGCTGCGGACAGACCCATCACGCCCCAAGGAAACCGCACCATGAACCACGACGTCATCATCACCTGCGCACTCACCGGTGCTGGCGACACGACCGCCAAGAGCCCGCACGTGCCGGTCACCCCGAAACAGATCGCTGCCGCCGCCGTCGAAGCCGCCAAGGCCGGCGCCACCGTCGTGCACTGCCATGTTCGCGATCCGCAGACCGGCAAGTTCAGCCGTGACGTGGCCCTGTACCGCGAAGTGATGGAGCGCATCCGCGAGGCGGACGTCGACATCATCGTCAACCTCACCGCCGGCATGGGCGGTGACCTGGAAATCGGTGCCGGCGAAAACCCGATGGAGTTCGGCCCGAACACCGATCTGGTCGGCCCGCTGACCCGGCTGGCCCATGTTGAAGAATTGCTGCCGGAAATCTGCACCCTCGATTGCGGCACCCTGAACTTCGGCGACGGCGACACCATTTACGTGTCCACCCCGGCGCAACTGCGCGCCGGCGCCAAGCGCATCACTGAATTGGGCGTGAAGGCCGAACTGGAGATTTTCGACACTGGTCATCTGTGGTTCGCCAAGCAACTGATCAAGGAAGGCTTGCTCGACAACCCGTTGTTCCAGCTGTGCCTGGGCATCCCGTGGGGCGCGCCGGCCGACACCACCACCATGAAAGCCATGGTCGACAACCTGCCGGCCGATGCGGTGTGGGCCGGGTTCGGCATTGGCCGCATGCAGATGCCGATGGCGGCGCAAGCGGTGCTGCTCGGCGGCAACGTGCGGGTCGGCCTCGAAGACAACCTGTGGCTGGACAAGGGCGTGCTGGCGACCAACGGCCAACTGGTCGAACGCGCCAGCGAAATCCTCAGCCGCCTCGGCGCCCGCGTGCTTACGCCGGCTGAAGGCCGAAAAAAGATGGGCCTGACCCAGCGCGGCTAATGAACACCCATTTCCCTTGTAGGAGTGAGCCTGCTCGCGATGGCGTCGGTACATCCGAAGCATCTCCAGCGGTAGAACAACCGCTATCGCGAGCAGGCTCACTCCTACAGATTTCGAGCCAATTTCAGGAAATCCACCATGCGCTTTATCACCGAAATCAAAACCTTCGCCGCCCTCGGCAGCGGTGTCATCGGCAGTGGCTGGGTCGCCCGCGCCCTCGCCCACGGTCTCGACGTAGTGGCCTGGGACCCGGCACCGGGTGCCGAAGCCGCGCTGCGCAAACGTGTGGCCAATGCCTGGGGTGCGCTGGAGAAAAACGGCTTGGCGCCGGGCGCTTCGCAGGATCGCCTGCGCTTTGTCGCGACCATCGAAGAATGCGTGCGCGACGCCGACTTCATCCAGGAAAGCGCCCCCGAGCGGCTGGAGCTGAAACTCGACCTGCACAGCAAAATCAGCGCAGCAGCCAAACCCGATGCGTTGATCGGTTCGAGTACCTCGGGCCTGCTGCCGAGCGAGTTCTACGAGAGTTCGACGCATCCTGAACGTTGCGTGGTCGGGCATCCGTTCAACCCGGTGTATCTGCTGCCGCTCGTAGAGGTGGTGGGCGGCAAGAACACCGCGCCCGCGGCCGTTCAGGCGGCGATGCAAGTCTACGAATCCCTCGGCATGCGTCCGTTGCATGTGCGCAAGGAAGTGCCGGGGTTTATTGCCGACCGCTTGCTCGAAGCGCTGTGGCGCGAGGCGCTGCATCTGGTCAATGACGGCGTAGCGACCACCGGCGAGATCGACGATGCGATCCGCTTTGGCGCCGGGTTGCGTTGGTCGTTCATGGGCACTTTCCTGACGTACACCCTGGCCGGTGGTGATGCTGGCATGCGCCACTTCATGTCGCAGTTCGGCCCGGCGTTGCAGTTGCCATGGACCTATCTGCCGGCGCCGGAGCTGACTGACAAGCTGATCGATGATGTGGTCGATGGCACCACAGATCAACTGGGCCGGCACAGCATCTCGGCGCTGGAGCGCTATCGTGATGATTGTTTGCTGGCGGTGCTTGAGGCGGTGAAAACCACCAAAGAGAAGCACGGGATGAGTTTCAGCGAGTGATGCGTATGGCATGACACCGCAGCCCTCACCCTAGCCCTCTCCCGGGGGGAGAGGGAACTGACCGCGTTGATTGTTCGAGTGACGCCGACTTGCACCAGCGTGCCGAGCTCAAGTTTTGAAAGGCCCCCGATCAGCTCCCTTTCCCCTTCTCCCCCTTGGGGGAGAGGGTTGGGGTGAGGGGGTTGCTCTTGATCCTAACGACCCGCCAACTGCCGGAACCAAAACCAATGCCCCACCTCACCACCTACCAAACCAGAATCATCCCCGAGTGGGTCGACTATAACGGCCACCTGCGCGATGCCTTCTACCTGCTGATCTTCAGCTACGCCACCGACGCCCTGATGGACCGTCTCGGTATGGACAGCAACAACCGCGAAGCCAGCGGCCATTCGCTGTTCACCCTCGAACTGCACCTCAATTACCTGCACGAAGTGAAGCTCGATACCGAGGTCGAAGTGCGTACGCAGATCATCGGCCACGACAACAAACGCCTGCACCTCTATCACAGCCTGCACAAGATCGGTGATGCGCAGGAACTGGCCGGCAACGAACAGATGCTGCTGCACGTCGACCTCGCCGGGCCACGTTCGGCGCCATTCAGTGCCGAGACCTTGAGTCACCTGCAAAGCATCGTCGCCGAGCAGCGGGACCTGCCCGCTCCTGCTTACGTCGGCCGCGTGATTGCGCTGCCGCCCGCCCGGTAAATCCCTCGATCATCAGGAGCCGCCATGCACACCGCTGCCGCTGTTGCCGATTTCCGTACTTATCCGTTGATCAGCGCGCTGAGTGGCGTGCAGGGTCTGGCGGATCGCGTTGTCATCAAGTGGGCCGACGGCCGTGTCAGCCCGTTTCACCATGTCTGGCTGCGCGACAACTGCCCGTGCCAGCAGTGCGTCTACAGCGTGACTCGTGAGCAGGTGTTCGAGATTGTCGATGCGCCTGACGAACTGCAACCGAGCGCCGCCTACGTTGACACCGAAGGCTGCCTGCGCATCGATTGGCAGGACGGCCACCTCAGCCGTTTCGATCCGGGCTGGTTGCGTGCCCATGCCTACGACGACGAGTCCCGCACCGAACGTCTGGCCGCAAAACCCAAGAGCTATTTGTGGCGCAGCGATCTGCAGTTGCCGGTGTTCGACTACGCCGCGCTGATGAACGACAACGCTGCCTTGCTGCAGTGGTTGCTCGCCGTGCGTGACATCGGCCTGACGCAAGTGCGCGGCGTGCCCACCGAGCCCGGTTCGCTGCAACTCATCGCGCAGCGGATTTCCTTCATTCGCGAGAGCAATTTCGGCGTGCTGTTCAACGTGCAATCCAAAGCCGACGCCGACAGCAACGCCTACACCGCTTTCAACTTGCCGCTGCACACCGACCTGCCCACCCGCGAGCTGCAACCGGGCCTGCAATTTCTGCACTGTCTGGTGAATGACGCTGAGGGTGGCGAAAGTATCTTTGTCGACGGCTTTGCGATTGCCGATGCCTTGCGCCAAGAGGATGCGCCGCTGTTTCAGGCGCTATGCGAAATCCCCGTGGAATTTCGCAACAAGGACCGTCACAGCGACTATCGCCGCCTGGCGCCGATCATTGCCCTCGATACGCTGGGACGGGTCGCGGAGATTCGCATGGCGAACTTCTTGCGCGGGGCATTTGAGACTTCAGTTGAGCAGATGCCGTTGCTGTATCGCGCCTATCGACGGTTTATCGCGATGACCCGCGAGCCGCGGTTTCGACTGATGCAGCGGCTCAAACCGGGCGAATTGTGGTGCTTCGATAACCGCCGCACGTTGCATGCGCGCAATGTGTTCGATCCGGCCAGCGGGGCGCGGCATTTTCAGGGCTGTTATGTCGACCGGGATGAGTTGTTGTCGCGGATTCTGGTGTTGCAACGCTAGACCCTGTGGGAGCTGGCTTGCCAGCGATGGCGTCAGCACAGACAACCTGGACATTTCTGATCCACAGACAAAAAAAACCCCGATCAAGCCGTGACAGGATCGGAGCTGAGGAGGGTACTGTCGAGGAGCTGCCAGGCGAGGGTGACCAAACCTTCGTGAAGCGAGCTGAGGCCAGTGTGCCTAGTCGACAATTACGTCGGTTAGCCGAAAACGACCTGTTCATAGTCGTCCCGGCCACTGCGACAAAACGCCCTTGCCGCCTCCGGTCGGGGCCACCAGAATCGGGCCAGACCTCCGATGCCACAGAAGGATTTGCGTGATGATGTACGCCGATTTGATTGATCAGGAAGACCTGTTGGGCCAGCTCAAGGCGTTGGGCATCCAGGTGCCGAGCGGCACCACCGCCGAACAGGCCTGCGAGTGTGCGGTGCGCGGGCTGGACAACGTGCGCGCCTTTGAACTGCGCAAGATGGTCAAGGACATGTACACCAGCGGCGCGAGCATTCAGCCGGCCGTGCGTCAGGCGATCGACAAGCAATTGTTGCCGGCCCTCTCGGTTTACCAGCAATCCCACAGCGCCTGACAGGCCGCCATCGCTGGCAAGCCAGCTCCCACAGTGATCCGGACCGACACAACATTTGTGTACTGCACAGACCCTGTGGGAGCTGGCTTGCCAGCGATGAAGCTGACGCGGTCTACAGCCTTACGCTGGCAAACGTCGATTCATTGCGCGCCTGACTCAACGCCGACATCGGTCCCGACAGCGGCGACATCACAATCGCCTGCGGCAGCGGCAGCATCGCCACTTGCTGGGTGGTGTTGGAGCCTACGCGTTCGTCACGCGGTGGAATGCCGAAATATTCGCGGTAGCACTTGGAGAAGTGCGGGGTCGAGACGAAACCGCACACCGACGCCACTTCGATGATCGACATCGGCGTCTGCTTGAGCAGTTGCCGGGCGCGGATCAGCCGCAGCTTCAAGTAATAACGTGACGGCGAGCAGTGCAGGTATTTCTGGAACAGCCGCTCCAGCTGCCGACGCGACACCGCGACGTACACCGCCAGTTCATCCAGATCGATCGGCTCTTCCAGGTTGGCTTCCATCAGCGCGACGATTTCCTGCAACTTCGGCTGGTTGGTGCCGAGCATGTGCTTGAGCGGCACGCGCTGGTGATCCTGTTCGTTGCGGATGCGCTCGTAGACGAACATTTCCGAGATCGCCGCCGACAGCTCGCGGCCGTGATCGCGGCTGATCAGGTGCAGCATCATGTCCAGCGGCGCGGTGCCACCGGAGCTGGTGAAACGGTTACGGTCGAGGGTGAACAGTCGCGTACTCATGGCGACACGTGGGAAGGCTTCCTGCATCGCCGCCAGACATTCCCAGTGCACGCTGCAATCGAAACCGTCGAGCAGGCCGGCGCAGGCCAGCGCCCAGCTACCGGTACACACCGCGCCAAGACGCTTGGACTGGCGCGCCTGGCTTTGCAACCAGGACACATGTTCCCGGGTCACGGTGCGTTGAATGCCGACGCCGCCGCAGACGATAACAATGTCCAGTGGCGGAGCTTTGTGCATGGAGGCGTCGGGGGTGATTTGCAGCCCGTCACTGGCCCAGACCTGGCCACCGTCGACAGTGAGGGTGCTCCAGCGATACAGCTCGCGACCGGACAACTGGTTGGCCATGCGCAGCGGTTCAACTGCGGACGCCAGAGAAATCAGCGTGAAATTGTCCAGCAGCAGAAAGCCGATGGATTGAGGCGCACGGTTCTGGGGTTGGGCCCCGGAGTTGAACGACGTCATCGCGGTATCTCCTCACACAAAGCGGGTGATGGCCTCAGGCGGAGGCTCTTGTTATTGCCGGCGGTCTCACGAGAGAAGCAGGCTTTGTTATGACAGAGCAATTGCCATGCCTAAAATTGGACGGCCATTCAATAACTCCTGAAAACGACCTGCCGACGTGTCTATTCGAGACTTGCGAATGTGGCATTTCGAAGTGCCATCAAGCGCGGACAGGGCCCTGTCCCGCGACCTGTGAGCAGATCGGTAGCACTTGTGGGAACTGGCCTGCGGGGGATTTGCACGGAGTGTCACCGCAAGCACAGGCGATGGACGGTCGATTAGAGACTCAGCGGTCACGACTGACAACCGCTCTTATCTGATTGCGACGCGCCAAAAGGTGGCGCGGTTGAATTATGGTGTTCGTTTGCTGAGCAGTTTTGACTGGTCTGGCCCCCATCGCGAGCAGGCTCACTCCTACAGGAGAACGCATTTCAAACTGTAGGAGTGAGCCTGCTCGCGATCGGGGCCAACTCGGTTTCAGCACTCAACCGCACTGACCGCCAACCCACCGCGCGAAGTTTCTTTATATTTGTCATGCATATCCGCACCGGTATCACGCATGGTGCGGATCACCCGGTCCAGGGAAATAAAGTGCTGACCATCACCACGCAGCGCCATCTGCGCCGCGTTGATCGCTTTCACCGCGGCAATCGCATTGCGCTCGATGCACGGCACCTGAACCAGACCACCGACCGGATCGCAGGTCAGGCCTAGGTTATGTTCCAGACCAATCTCCGCCGCATTGCATAGCTGCTCAGGCGTCGCCCCGAGAATCTCCGCCAGCCCCGCCGCCGCCATCGCGCAAGCCGAACCGACCTCGCCCTGACAGCCAACTTCGGCGCCGGAGATCGAAGCGTTCTTTTTGCACAGGATCCCCACTGCCGCCGCGCCGAGGAAGTAGTCGACAACATTGGCGTCGGTGACCGCCTCGCTGAACTTCATAAAGTAGTGCAACACCGCCGGGATGATTCCCGCCGCGCCGTTGGTCGGCGCCGTGACCATGCGCCCACCGGCGGCATTCTCTTCGTTGACCGCCAACGCGAACAGGTTGACCCATTCCATCGCGCTCAGCGTCGAGCCGATGACATTGGGTTTGTTCAGCTCCTGCAGACTGCGGTGCAACTTCGCCGCGCGCCGCCGCACATTCAAGCCGCCGGGCAAGATACCTTCGTGCTTGAGGCCTTGCTCGACGCAATCCTGCATCGCCCGCCACAGCTTCATCAGCCCGGCGCGGATTTCTTCTTCACTGCGCCAGACTTTTTCGTTGGCCATCATCAGTTCGGCAACCCGCAGGTTGTGCTTCTTGCACAGTTCCAGCAGCTCGACCGCGCTGGAGAAGTCGTAGGGCAATTCAGTGCGGTCGAGATCGACCACACCGCTGCTGGCCTGTGCCTCATCAACGACAAAACCGCCACCCACCGAATAGTAGGTGTCGCGATGCAATTCACCGTGATCGCCCTCGGCAACGATGGTCATGGCATTGGGATGGAACGGCAGGTTTTCATCGATCAGGCGCATGTCGCGCGCCCAGACAAACGGCACCGGCAGGCGACCAGCCAATAGAAGCGTGTCGGTTTCACGCAGCGCCTGAATACGCGGGCCGATCTGCGCCGGGTCAATGGCGTCCGGCCATTCGCCCATCAGGCCCATGATCACTGCGTTATCGCTGCCGTGGCCGACGCCGGTGGCCGACAGCGAACCGAACAGTTGCACCTCGATGCGCCGCACCTGCTCCAGCTGATGCTTGTCGCGCAACGCCTCGACGAACAATGCCGCGGCGCGCATCGGCCCCACGGTATGGGAACTGGAAGGGCCGATGCCGATTTTGAACAGGTCGAAAACGCTGATAGCCATTGCTGCAGAGCTCCTGAGAATACCGGTCCGGGCGGCAAAAGCGCCCGCTGGCGGAGCTGCTACGCTCAAGCTGCGATCCGCCGAATGCCGGCATCATCGGGCTTTTGTCGGCGCGCACGGCGTCTGACACCGACGCACTCATGTCCAGCAGCGCCGTTACGTTTTCGCCCCGCAAATGCGCCGTTTTTATGCAGATCAGAAGGCCATCGAGGGCGGAAAAAAGCTGTAAGCGACGTCACCGACACTGGAAGCGACCATCCCTGTACTGGATACGACCCTCCCTGTAGGCGTCAGATTTTCACTGGTACATGATCGGGATGACTCGATTGCCAGGCGCTGCGGTAGAGCTGTCTTCAGAACGCCACCCAACCGCAACCCATAAGTGCGGTGGTCCACAGTCGGAACACTGCCAAAAAAAACACCAAGGAGTCCATCCATGAAAGGTTCCCCGTCGTTGTTGTTGGCCGCCCTGCTGAGTCTGCCGCTACTGGCGCAAGCCGCAGAACCGGCACAGTGCAGCCTCGTTAACTTCTCCGATGTCGGCTGGACCGACATCACCGCGACCACCGCCACCACCTCCGTTGTCCTCAACGCCCTCGGCTACAAGACCAAGACCACCATGATCTCCGTACCCGTGACCTACAAGTCGCTGGCCGACGGCAAGAACATGGACGTGTTCCTCGGTAACTGGATGCCGACCATGGAAAACGACATCAAGCCGTATCGCGATGCCGGCACCGTGGACACCGTGCGCACCAACCTCAAGGGCGCCAAGTACACCCTCGCCGTACCGCAAGCCCTGTATGACAAAGGCCTGCACGATTTCGCCGACATCGCCAAGTTCAAGAAAGAACTCGACAGCAAGATTTATGGCATCGAGCCGGGCAACGACGGCAACCGGCTGATCCAGAGCATGATCGACAAGGACGCCTTCGGTTTGAAGACCGCCGGTTTCAAAATGGTCGAATCATCGGAAGCCGGCATGCTCTCGCAGGTCGACCGTGCGCAGAAGCGCGACACCGCCGTGGTCTTCCTCGGCTGGGCGCCGCACCCGATGAACAAGCGTTTCAAGATTCAATACCTGACCGGCGGCGACGACTTCTTCGGCCCCGACTTTGGTGCCGCCACCGTGGCCACCAACACCCGCAAGGGTTACGCCGAAGAATGCAGCAACGTCGGTCAGTTGCTGAAGAACCTGGAGTTCACCGTCGACATGGAAAGTGAACTGATGGGCAACATCCTCGACGACAAGATGAAGCCTGACGCGGCCGCCAAGGCCTGGCTGAAAAAGAATCCACAGGTGCTCGATACCTGGCTCGCTGGCGTGACCACCATTGACGGAAAACCAGGCCTGGAGGCCGTGAAAGCCAAGCTCGCGCCTTGATCCGAGGGGCATCGCTTATGCCGGGCAGGCATGCTTGCCCGGGCTGTTAATTTCCTTGCATGCGGACGTTCACTACCATGCTGATTGATCAGAAAATACCTTTAGGCCAGTACATCGCGGGCTTCGTCGAATGGTTGACGCAACACGGCGCCAACACCTTCGACGCAATCGCCGTGACCCTGGAAACGATGATCCACGGCGTGACGTTTGCGCTGACCTGGTTCAACCCACTGGTCTTGATTGGCCTGATTGCAATCATCGCCCATCTGATTCAACGCAAGTGGGGCCTGACCGCGTTCGTGGTCGCCTCGTTCCTGCTGATCCTTAACCTGGGGTACTGGCAGGAAACCATGGAAACCCTCGCCCAGGTGCTGTTCGCCACCCTCGTCTGCGTATTGATCGGCGTGCCGCTGGGCATCGTCGCTGCGCACAAACCGATGTTCTACACCATGATGCGGCCGGTGCTCGATCTGATGCAGACCGTACCGACCTTCGTTTACCTCATTCCTACCCTGACCCTCTTCGGGCTGGGTGTGGTACCGGGCCTGATCTCGACGGTGGTCTTCGCCATCGCTGCGCCGATCCGCCTGACCTACCTGGGCATCCGCGATGTCCCGCAAGAACTGATGGACGCCGGCAAGGCCTTCGGCTGCTCGCGTCGCCAGCTACTCTCACGGATCGAACTGCCCCACGCCATGCCGAGCATCGCCGCCGGCATCACCCAGTGCATCATGCTGTCGCTGTCGATGGTGGTGATTGCGGCACTGGTCGGCGCCGACGGACTCGGCAAACCGGTGGTCAACGCACTGAACACTGCTGATATTGCGCTGGGCTTCGAAGCGGGCCTGGCGATCGTACTGCTGGCGATCATGCTCGACCGTATCTGCAAACAACCCGACGCCAAAGTAGGGGGTGACGCATGAGCATTATTCGCTTCGAAGACGTCGATGTAATCTTCGCCAAGGACCCGCGCGAGGCACTCAAGCTGCTCGACCAGGGCATGACCCGCAACGAGATCCTGAAGAAGACCGGGCAGATCGTCGGCGTGGAAAAAGCCACGCTGGACATCAATAAAGGCGAAATCTGCGTGCTGATGGGCCTGTCGGGCTCGGGCAAGTCGAGCCTGCTGCGCTGCATCAACGGCCTCAACACGGTGAGCCGCGGCAAGCTGTTCGTCGAGCATGAAAACCGCCAGATCGACATCGCCTCGTGCACCCCGGCCGAGCTGAAAATGATGCGCACCAAACGTATCGCCATGGTGTTTCAGAAGTTCGCCCTGATGCCGTGGCTGACGGTGCGCGAGAACATCAGTTTCGGTCTGGAAATGCAGGGCCGACCGGAGAAGGAACGCAAGAAACTGGTCGATGAGAAACTCGAACTGGTTGGCCTGACGCAGTGGCGCAACAAGAAGCCTGATGAGCTCTCCGGCGGCATGCAGCAGCGCGTTGGCCTTGCCCGTGCGCTGGCGATGGACGCCGACATTCTGCTGATGGACGAACCGTTCTCGGCCCTCGACCCGCTGATCCGTCAGGGCCTGCAGGATGAACTGCTGGAGCTGCAACGCAAGCTGAGCAAGACCATCGTGTTTGTCAGCCACGACCTTGATGAAGCCCTGAAACTGGGTAGCCGCATCGCGATCATGAAGGACGGGCGGATCATTCAGTACAGCGTGCCGGAAGAAATCGTCCTTAACCCGGCGGATGACTATGTGCGCACCTTCGTCGCCCATACCAACCCGCTCAACGTGCTTTGCGGCCGCAGCCTGATGCGCACGCTGGACAAGTGCAAACGCATCAACGGCTCGGTGTGCCTCGATCCGGGCGGCGATTCGTGGCTGGACCTGGCCGAAGGCAACACCATCAAGGGTGCACGGCAGAACGGCTCGGTGCTGAACCTGCAGAACTGGGCCCCTGGGCAAGCGGTGGAAGGCCTCGAGCGCAAGCCAACGCTGGTGGACTCCAACATCGGCATGCGCGACGCGCTGCAGATTCGTTATCAGACCGGCAACAAGCTGGTGCTGCACGATGACAATCATGTGGTGGGGATTCTGGGCGACAGCGAGTTGTATCACGCGTTGTTGGGCAAGAATCTGGGTTAGCCGCAGGTGGCATAAAAAAAGGGATCGCGGTGAGCGATCCCTTTTTGTTGGGTCAGGAATAGCCCCTCACCCTAGCCCTCTCCCAGAGGGAGAGGGGACCGATCGGGGGATGCTGCAGATCTGCACCGACCTGATCTTGCTTTACCGAATCCATAATCGACTCGATCTTTCAGGTCAATGTACAACGCCAGACACCTCAGTCGGCTCCCTCTCCCTCCGGGAGAGGGCTGGGGTGAGGGTCAGCTTTTGACTTTAGCTGTACACCCGGCCAAGGAGCTGCCGATGACTCTCAAACTGATCCAGCACATCCCGGGTAATCTGCTCCGGCGTAAAGCCCATCAAGTCGTAATCCTGGCTACCGTTGTGCAGATACACCTCAGCCCGGTAATAACGCTGACGCGCCTCATCCGATTGCGCTGACTCAGTCGGAGTCGCCAGATAACCTTCCAGGCTCACCTCGTAAACGAAAGGGTTGCCCTCTTCCATCTCGACGCGCACGCCCATGCAACGCTTGGCTTTACCCAGTAGCGTCTGCACTTCAATACCCTGATTGCGTAACTGCGCCGCTGCGTCTTCCAGCGCCGGTGTCACATGCTTGTCCATGAAACGCTGCACCACCGATTGGCTCGGTTGCAGGTCCAGCTGGGTCAGCCGCTCGCTGAAACCGCGGCGCCCACGCTCGGCCAGTTGCGCCTGCTCCTGTTCGATCTGCACGTCCTGACGCATCGCCTTGTGCAGGCCGAACATGAAGCACACCAGCACAACCGAGAACGGCAAACCAGCCAGCACCACCATGGTCTGCATGGCCTCGAAGTTACCGGCGAACAGCAGGCCGATGGTCACCAGGGTGATCACCACCGACCAGAAGATCCGCAGCCAGTGCGGCGCATCTTCGTCGACGTTGCCGCCCTTGCAAGACAGATTCGCCATCATCACCGCGCCGGAGTCGGCCGGGGTCAGGAACAGCACGAAGCCGACGAAGATCGACACACCGATCACGACCTTCGACGCCGGGTAATGCTCAAGCAATTGATAGATCGCCATCGACGGCTGTTCCAGCGCCGTCTTGCCCAGCTCCACCGCGCCGTGGTTCATCACCAGATCCAGTGCCGAATTACCGAAGATCGACAGCCACGCCAACGTGAAGCCCAGCGGAATCAGCAGCACGCCGGCAACCAGTTCACGCACGGTGCGACCACGGGAAATCCGCGCGATGAACATGCCCACGAATGGCGCCCAGGAAATCCACCACGCCCAGTAGAACAGCGTCCACAGGCCCAGCCAGCGATCGGACTTGGCGTTGTCGCCTTCATAGACATACAGGTCGAACGTCTTCAGCACCACGCCGTTCAGGTAATCACCGATGTTCTGCACGAAGCCATTGAGCAAGTGCAGAGTCGGGCCGAACAGCAGCACGAAGATCAGCAAGCCGCTGAACAAAACAATATTCAGGTTGGACAGACGCCGGATGCCGTTTTCCACGCCGGACACGGCAGCGATGGTCGCCACGGTGCTCATGACAATGATCACGATCAACAGGTTGGTGTTGCTGTGCTCCATGCCGAACAGGTTTTCCAGCCCTGACGACACTTGCAGCGAACCGATACCCAGATTGGTCACCAGACCCAGCAGGGTCACGAACATGCCGAAGCCGTCCACCGCATGACCGGCCGCGCCTTTGACCCACCGCTCGCCGACCAGCGGATACAGCGCCGAACGCAAGGCCAACGGCTGGTTATGCCGATAAGCAAAGTAAGCAACCGCCAGGCCGACCAGTGCGTAGATCGCCCAGCCATGCAGGCCCCAGTGCAGGAACGTCAACTGCACCGCCTGCCGCGCCGCGAGGTTGCTGGCCGACGTGCCTTCCGGCGGATTGAAGTAGTGATCCAGTGGCTCGGACGCGCCGAAGTACAACAGCGAAATGCCGATACCCGACGAGAACAGCATCCCCGCCCAGGCGCCGTAACTGAAATCCGGGGTGTCGTCCTTGCTGCCCAGTTTGAGTTTGCCGTACGAGGAAAACGCCAGACCGACCACGAACACCAGATACGCGGCGATCACCACCATGTAGTACCAGCCGAAGCTGCGCGACAACCAGGCCTGAGCCATCCCCAACACTCTGCCGGCCTCTTGCGGGGCGATGATCAGAATGGCGGTCAACAACAGAATCAACGCGGTCGAGGTGTAGAACACCCAACCGTTGACCGTCACCTTCTCGGGCGGGGTCTTTATTAGCGAGGCAGAACTCATGGCACAAATGCTCCAGGCAGTGCGAGAGAAGAACACAAGGCATCACGGAACCCGACCAATCGGTTAGTTGGCAGCCGACCGGCGGGTGATATAAAGACACTCCGAAAAAAGCCCGAACCTGCCGAAATGGCGCGCTGATCGCTTTCGTGGCCCAAGTGTGCGGACGTTCATCCGAAACCTGGCCTCGAGCGTCTTGCCCTTTCAACACGTCCATCGAATCGCGAACCGCGCCATGCCCCACGCAGGTTTCGAGCCGTTTCAAGTGTCGGTTTTTATCGTCATTACACGTAGGAAAAAGCTGTAGGCAGCGACGAATTGTCGCAGATCTTATTCTTTGTTGATTGAACGTTCAATCAAAACAAAATAGACTGGCCCTCAATCCGATCGGCGTCATTCGCCCCTCGGAAGGCCTAAGGAGATGTGCAAGATGCCCAAGGTCGGTATGCAACCCATCCGCCGTCAACAACTGATCGAAGCCACGTTGCAAGCGGTCGATCAGGTCGGAATGGGGGACGCCAGCATTGCGCTGATCGCCCGTTTGGCCGGTGTCTCGAATGGCATCATCAGTCATTACTTTCAGGACAAGAACGGCCTGATCGCCGCCACGATGCGGTACCTGATGAGCGTCCTCAGCGAGAACGTCACCGCGCGCCGTCAGGCGCTGACAGATGACAGCCCACGGGCGCATCTGCAGGTGATCATCGAAGGCAACTTCGACGCCAGCCAGGTCAATGGCCCGGCAATGAAAACCTGGCTGGCCTTCTGGGCCACCAGCATGCACCAGCCGTCTTTGCACAGGTTGCAGCGGATCAACGATCACCGCCTGTATTCCAACCTGTGCTGCGAGTTCCGCCGGGTGTTGCCGCTCGAAGAAGCGCGCAATGCCGCGCGAGGCCTGGCAGCGTTGATTGACGGTTTGTGGTTGCGCGGCGCGCTGTCGGGAGACGCTTTCGACACGGCGCAGGCGCAACGGATCGCTTACGAATACATGGATTTCCAATTGGCCAAGCAGGCAGGTCAGAGCACACAGAAACCGCTCGACGCCTGACCCCCACCGTAGCGTCATCGCGGTGGCCAAGGCCAACAACCAATGCACTTGCGAGGACACTATGGCCCGTTTCGAACTGCAAAAACTCTACATCGATGGCGCGTACACCGACGCTGGCAGCGATGCCACCTTCGAAGCCATCAACCCGGCGAACGGTGAAGTCCTCGCCCAAGTGCAACGCGCGACCAAGGAAGACGTCGAGCGCGCTGTGGTCAGCGCTGAAAAGGGCCAGAAGATCTGGGCCGCGATGACCGCCATGGAGCGTTCGCGCATCCTGCGTCGCGCCGTCGACATTCTGCGCGAGCGCAACGATGAGCTGGCCGCGCTGGAAACCCTGGACACCGGTAAATCCTTCTCCGAAACCAAGTACGTCGACATCGTCACCGGTGCCGACGTGCTGGAGTACTACGCAGGCCTGGTGCCGGCCATCGAGGGAGAGCAGATCCCGCTGCGTGACACCTCTTTCGTCTACACCCGTCGCGAGCCGCTGGGCGTGGTCGCCGGTATCGGCGCGTGGAACTACCCGATCCAGATCGCTTTGTGGAAATCCGCTCCAGCCCTGGCGGCGGGTAACGCGATGATCTTCAAGCCAAGCGAAGTCACCTCGCTGACTACCCTGAAACTGGCCGAGATCTACACCGAAGCCGGCGTGCCAAACGGCGTGTTCAACGTCCTGACCGGCAGCGGCCGTGAAGTCGGCACCTGGCTGACCGAGCACCCGCGCATCGAGAAAATCTCCTTCACCGGCGGCACCGACACTGGCAAGAAAGTCATGGCCAGCGCTTCGGCTTCGTCGCTCAAAGACGTGACCATGGAACTGGGCGGCAAGTCGCCGCTGATCATCTGCGACGACGCTGATCTGGATCGCGCCGCCGACACCGCGATGATGGCCAACTTCTACAGCTCCGGTCAGGTTTGCACCAACGGCACCCGCGTGTTCGTACCGGCGCACCTGAAAGCCGCGTTCGAAGCCAAGATCGTCGAACGCGTTGCGCGCATTCGCGTCGGCAACCCGGAAGACGAAAATACCAACTTCGGTCCGCTGGTCAGCTTCGCCCACATGGAAAGCGTGCTGGCTTACATCGAGAAAGGTAAGGAACAAGGCGCACGTGTACTGTGCGGCGGCGGTCGTCTGACTGACGGCGAGTTCGCCAAAGGCGCGTTCGTGGCACCGACCGTGTTCACCGATTGCACCGACGACATGACCATCGTTCGCGAAGAAATCTTCGGTCCGGTCATGGCGATCCTCTCCTACGAAACCGAAGAAGAAGTGATCCGCCGCGCCAACGACACCGACTTCGGCCTCGCCGCCGGTATCGTCACCCGCGATCTGAACCGCGCGCACCGCGTGATTCATCAACTCGAAGCCGGTATCTGCTGGATCAACGCCTGGGGCGAGTCCGACGCAAAAATGCCGGTCGGTGGCTACAAGCAGTCGGGTGTGGGCCGTGAGAACGGGATCAGCTCGCTGAACAACTTCACCCGCATCAAATCGGTACAGGTCGAGCTGGGCGATTACGTCTCGGTGTTCTGAGGAGCCACAAGCGGCAAGTTTCAAGCTGCAAGTAAAAGCAGTTTGGGCTTGCCGCCCTCCCCGATTTCGAAGCCACCGCTCGCTGCTTTTCCTTGCAGCTAGAAGCTAGTGGCTTGTAGCTCCCGCAGGAGAATTTATGACTAAAGAATACGACTACATCATCATAGGCGCCGGCTCGGCCGGTAACACACTTGCCACCCGTCTGACTGAAGACGAAGGCGTCACCGTTCTGCTGCTCGAAGCCGGCGGTCCGGATTACCGTTACGACTTCCGCACGCAAATGCCGGCCGCGCTGGCGTTCCCGCTGCAGGGCCGCCGCTACAACTGGGCCTACGAAACCGATCCAGAGCCACACATGGACGGTCGCCGCATGGAATGCGGTCGCGGCAAGGGCCTCGGTGGCTCATCGCTGATCAACGGCATGTGCTACATCCGCGGCAACGCCATGGACTATGACGGCTGGGCGAAACTGCCGGGCCTGGAAAACTGGTCGTACCTCGATTGCCTGCCGTATTTCCGCAAAGCCGAAACCCGTGACATCGGCCCGAACGATTACCACGGTGGCGACGGGCCGGTCAGCGTGACCACACCGAAAGCCGGCAACAACCCGCTGTTCCACGCCATGGTTGAAGCGGGCGTGCAGGCCGGTTATCCGCGCACCGAAGACCTCAACGGTTACCAGCAGGAAGGCTTCGGCCCGATGGACCGCACCGTGACGCCGAACGGCCGCCGTGCTTCCACCGCCCGTGGTTATCTCGACGTTGCCAAAAAGCGCTCGACCCTGACCATCGTCACCCACGCACTGACCGACAAGATTCTGTTTGAAGGCAAGCGTGCGGTCGGCGTGCGTTACCTGATCGGCGATGCTGAAGAGCGCGTCGAAGCCAAGGCGCGCAAGGAAGTCCTGCTGTGCTCCGGCGCCATCGCGTCGCCGCAGATTCTGCAGCGCTCCGGCGTCGGCCCGGCGAAACTGCTGGAAAGCCTCGATATCCCGGTGGTTCACGACCTGCCGGGCGTCGGTGAAAACCTCCAGGATCACCTCGAGCTGTACCTGCAATACGCCTGCACTCAGCCAGTCTCGCTGTACCCGTCGCTGCTCTGGTACAACCAGCCAGCCATCGGTGCCGAGTGGCTGTTCAACGGCACCGGCATCGGCGCCAGCAACCAGTTCGAGGCCGGCGGTTTCATCCGTTCGCGTCCGGAATTCGAATGGCCGAATATCCAGTACCACTTCCTGCCGGTGGCGATTAACTACAACGGCAGCAACGGTGTCAAAGAACACGGTTTCCAGGCGCACATGGGTTCCATGCGTTCGCCGAGCCGTGGCCGCATCCAGGTGAAATCCAAGGATCCGCGCCAGCACCCGAGCATCCTGTTCAACTACATGGCCACCGAGCAGGACTGGCAGGAATTCCGCGACGGCATCCGCCTGACCCGGGAAATCATGCAGCAGCCGGCACTGGACGCCTTCCGTGGTCGGGAGATCAGCCCGGGCATTGACGTGCAAACCGATGAGCAACTGGACAAGTTCATCCGCGAGCACGCCGAAACCGCGTTCCACCCGTCGTGCTCGTGCAAGATGGGCACCGACGAGATGGCTGTGGTCGATGGCGAAGGCCGCGTGCACGGCATGCAGAGCCTGCGCGTGGTCGATGCCTCGATCATGCCGATCATCACCACCGGCAACCTCAACGCACCGACGATCATGATGGCCGAGAAAATCGCCGACAGGATCCGTGGCCGCAAGCCGCTGCCGCGCAGCAATGCTGCGTATTACGTAGCGAACGGCGCGCCGGTCAAAGGCAAGCCGATGCGTGATATCACCCCGGTTACTCAATAAGACATAACACCGCGTCACGGCTAATCGCTGGCAAGCCAGCTCCCACAGGGTTTTGCGTCGTTCACACATATTGTGTTCAGCAAAAAACCTGTGGGAGCCTGGCTTGCCAGCGATGAGGCCCTCACAGCCAGCACACAATTCCCCGCTGCACAGTAAAACCTCCTACACCCCCTCTTCACTTGATCCTACCCCCACGCAGGCCTACTCTAGACCTCGCGCAACCGTTTCATCCCTCCCCGCCGTCGCTGTGCCGCTTGCCCCTACAAGGAGGTTTCCGAATGTTCGATTTCCACCCCCAGCTCAAGCAGCGCTTCGCTGCCTTGCGCACGGGCGCCGAGTTTTTTTCCCTGCGCTATGTCCGCGAGTCCGGGCAGTACCTGTCGGTGCGCAAGAACGTCGCCGAACCGCCGAGCCTGAGCCGCGATGAGGGGGCGATGCTCACCGTGCGCGTCAACGGCGTCGAAGCTTATGCCGCGACCAACGACCTCTCGCAGCAAGGCCTGCAAACCGCGCTCGAGCGTGCCGAGCAGCAAGCCCGCCAGCTCAAGCCGCACGCCTTGCTCGACCTGCGCGATCAGCCGCTGAGCAGCGATCGGGCTGATTATTTTTCGCCCAACCTCGAACAACCCTTTCCGTCGCTGAGCGAATGTTATGAGTTGCTCGGCGCGGAATCCGCCTCGGTGCCCAAGGATGAGCGCCTGGTGAACTGGCAAGTGAGCATCGGCATTACCCACGTCGAGCAGATCTACCTGAGCAGCGCCGGCGCCGAATTGCGCCAGGCTCAGCGCTTCGTGTACCCGAGCCTCGACGTCACCGCCTACGACGGCAATGACAGCCAGACCCGCAGCCTCGGCCGTGAGAATTTCGGCCAGCAGGGCGGCGCCGATGTGATCAGTCGCTGCGGCCTGGTCGGCGCCGGCCCGCAAGTCGCCGATCAGGCGCTGCAATTGCTGCTCGCGCCGAACACCCCGCAAGGCCCGCGCGATCTGCTGTTGATGCCCGATCAGATGATGCTGCAAATCCACGAATCGATCGGCCACCCGCTGGAACTCGACCGGATCCTTGGCGACGAGCGCAATTACGCCGGCACCAGTTTCGTCAAGACCAGCGATTTCGGCAGCCTGCAATACGGCTCCGAACTGCTCAACGTGACCTTCGATCCGGGCATTCCCGAAGAACTCGCCAGTTACGGGCATGACGACGATGGCAGTCGGGCGAGCAAACAATTTCTGATCCGCGACGGCTTGTTGCTGCGCCCCTTGGGCGGGGCGCTGTCGCAATACCGCGCCGGTCTCGACGGCGTCGCCAACAGCCGCGCCTGCAGCTGGAACCGCGCGCCGATCGACCGCATGGCCAACCTCAATATCGAACCGGGCGACCAGCCGCTGAGCCTGCTCATTGAAGGCATCGAGCACGGCATTCTGATGAGCACCAACCGTTCGTGGTCGATCGACGATGCTCGCAACAAATTCCAGTTCGGCTGCGAATGGGGCCAGTTGATCGAGAACGGTGAACTTAAAGGCGTGGTGAAAAATCCCAACTACCGGGCAATTTCCGCGCACTTCTGGAAAAGCCTGCGCGCCGTGGGCAACGCCGACACCGTCAAGGTGCTTGGTACGCCGAACTGCGGCAAGGGCGAACCGAACCAGGTGATCCGCGTCGGCCACGCTTCGCCGGCTTGCGTGTTCAGCAATATTGATGTGTTTGGGGGAGACGCCTGATGAGCATTTCGAAGAATCCGTGCGACGCCTTCAAGGTCATGGTCGATTGGCTGCGCGACAGCGTCCGCGAGCCGGAACAGTTCACCCTCAGCTACGCCGCCGAAGCCTCGGCGTTCGTGCGCTTCAATCACGCCAAGGTGCGTCAGGCCGGGCAAGTGCAACAGGCCAACATCGTCCTGAAGCTGATCAATGACGGTCGCCACGCCGACTTGCAGGTAACCCTGTCCGGCGATCAGGAAGGCGACCTGCGCAGGCTCAGCGAAGGCCTGCAACAACTGCGCGAAACCCTGCCGCTGCTGCCGCAGGACCCGTACCTGCTGCTCAACCACAACGGCTGGCAGAGCGAGAAAGTGCAGGAGCATCCGCTGCCGGACACCGAGCAGGTGGTGGATGAAATCTGCGCTGCTGCTGAAGGTCTGGACCTCGTCGGGTTCTACGCCGCCGGGCCGATCAGCCGGGGTTTCGCCAGTTCGTCGGGGGCGTTCGGCTGGCATCAGGCCAACAGCTTCAACTTCGATTTCAGCCTGTTCCACGACAACGGCGAGGCGGTCAAGGCCAGCTACGCCGGGCATGACTGGAGCAGCGCAGGCTTCGCCAAACGCTTCGCTCAGGCGCGCGAACAACTTGAATACCTGGGACGACCGTTACGCACTCTGGCACCGGGGCAATACCGCGCCTACCTGGCGCCGGCGGCGCTGGAAGAAATCATGGGCATGCTCAGTTGGGGCGGGTTTTCGGCACAGTCGATTGCCAGCAAAAGCAGCCCGCTGCAAAAGCTCTACGTCGGCGATCAGGCATTCAGCCCGCTGGTGTCGCTGGACGAGAAAGTCAGCACTTCGCTGAGTCCGGCGTTTTCCGGTGAGGGTTATCCGCGTAGCGACTTGCGCCTGATTGTCGAGGGCAAGGCCGGCGATCAACTGGTCGGCTCGCGCAGTGCCGCCGAATATGGCCTGGCGGCGAACGGCGCGGGCGGCGGTGAAATGCCCAGTGCGTTGAACATGGCCGCCGGTGACTTGTCGCAGGAACAGATCCTCCAGCAGTTGGGCACCGGGCTGTACATCAGCAACCTGTGGTACCTGAACTACTCGGATCAACCGGCCGCACGCATGACCGGCATGACCCGTTTCGCAACCTTCTGGGTCGAGAATGGCGAGATCCAGGCGCCGGTCAGCACCATGCGTTTCGACGACAGCGCCTACAACCTGCTCGGTTCGCAGCTGGAAGCGTTGACCGCCGAGCGGGAGTTGCTGCTGTCGGCCAGTACTTATAGCCAGCGCAATACCTCGTCATCGTTGCTGCCGGGGGCATTGGTCAGCCGACTGACCCTGACCCTCTGACACCGCAACACCGCAACACCGCAACACCTGTGGGAGCTGGCTTGCCAGCGATGAGGACATCAGATTCAACATCTGTTTGTCTGGAAATCCGCCATCGCTGGCAAGCCAGCTCCCACACTGACCGCGCTCGACCTTGAATATGCTGACCACACGAGGTTCCATGCCCAACCGCCCGCCTCTCGACGCCATCACCGCCCGCTGGTTGCCGTGGGTCGTCGCCATTGCATTTTTCATGCAGTCCCTCGACGGGACCATCCTCAATACCGCTCTGCCGGCGATGGCCCGCGATCTGGCCGAAGACCCGTTGCGCATGCAGGGCGTGATCATTGCCTACATGCTCACCGTGGCCTTGCTGATCCCGGCCTCGGGGTGGATCGCCGACCGTTTCGGCACCAAGAAAATCTTCTTCGGGGCAATTCTGCTGTTCAGCTTCGGCTCGCTGCTCTGCGCCTTGTCCAGCAGCCTGAGCATGCTGATCGGCGCACGGGTGATTCAAGGCCTCGGCGGTGCGCTGATGCTCCCGGTCGGGCGGCTGGTGGTGCTTCGCGCCTACCCCCGCTCGGAGCTGGTGCGGATCATGGGTTTCATCACCATTCCAGGATTGCTCGGCCCCTTGATCGGCCCGACCATGGGCGGCTGGATGGTCGAGTACCTGACATGGCACTGGATCTTCCTGATCAATCTGCCGGTCGGTTTGATCGGTTGCTACGCGGTATGGAAGTTCATCCCCGACCTGCGTGGCAGCGAACGCACGCGCTTCGATAGCCTGGGTTTTTTGCTGTTCGGTGCGGCGATGATCCTCATCACCATTGCCATGGAAGGCCTCGGTGAATTGCACCTGCCGCACCTGCGGGTGATGTTGCTGCTGTTCGCTGGGATGGCCTGTCTGGCGGCGTACTGGTTGCGCGCCGGGCACATCGACAATCCCTTGTTCGCACCGTCGCTGTTCAAGACCCGCACCTTTGCCGTCGGCATTCTCGGCAATCTGTTCGCCCGTCTGGGCAGCGGCGCCCTGCCGTTTCTGGTGCCGTTGCTGCTGCAAGTGGCGCTGGGGTATTCACCGTCGCAAGCGGGGATGAGCATGCTGCCACTGGCCGCAGCGGCGATGGTCGCCAAGTGGGTGGCGCGGCCGTTGATCGAACGCCTCGGTTATCGCATCGTCCTGACCGGCAACACGCTGGCGCTGGGGATCATGCTGGCGAGCATGGCGCTGGTCAGTGAGCAGACGCCGTACTGGCTGCTGCTGTGCCTGCTGGCGGTGCTCGGCGCGATCAACTCGTTGCAGTTCACGGCGATGAACACGGTGACGCTGATCGACCTCGACGACGCCAGCGCCAGCAGCGGCAACAGCCTGTTGTCGGTGGTCGCGCAACTGTCGTTGAGCCTGGGCGTGGCCTGCGCCGGTGCGCTGCTCGGCGGGTTTACCGCGCAGATCGGCAACGACGGCGTGGACACCGTGCTCGGTGCGTTCCAGCTGACCTTTGTCACGGTTGGGGTGATGGCGATGCTGGCGGCGACGATCTTCTCGCAGCTGTCCAAGGAAGACGGGCGCCGGCCCAAACGCCCGGAACAACACATCGAACATTGATCGCTGTTCGTCCAGAACTTTCGAAGAAAGTGGCACGGGGCTGCTACACTGCGCGACATTTTGTTTTGCAGGCCCGTCCCGTGACCACCATCGCCACCGCTTTTAATACTCTGCCCCTGTCCGCCGCCATGCTGGCTAACCTCGAATCACTCGGTTATGCCCAGATGACGCCGATCCAGGCGCAGAGCTTGCCGGTGATCCTCAAGGGGATGGACCTGATCGCCCAGGCCAAGACCGGCAGCGGCAAGACCGCCGCGTTCGGTATCGGCTTGCTCAACCCGATCAACCCGCGCTACTTCGGCTGCCAGGCACTGGTGATCTGCCCGACCCGTGAGCTGGCCGACCAGGTCGCCAAGGAAGTCCGTCGTCTGGCTCGCGCCGAGGACAACATCAAAGTCCTGACCCTGTGCGGCGGCGTGTCGTTCGGCCCGCAGATCGCTTCGCTGGAGCACGGCGCGCACATCATCGTCGGCACGCCGGGGCGCATTCAGCAGCACCTGCGCAAGGGTTCGCTGGTGCTCGATGGCCTGAACACGCTGATCCTCGACGAAGCCGACCGCATGCTCGACATGGGTTTCTACGACGCCATCGAAGACATCATCGTCAAAACCCCGGAGCGCCGTCAGACCCTGCTGTTCTCGGCCACGTACCCGGTGGGCATCAAGCAACTGGCCTCGAAGTTCATGCGTGACCCGCAAACGGTGAAAGCCGAAGCGTTCCACGATGACACCCAGATCGAGCAGCGCTTCTATGAGATTTCCCCGGAAGATCGCATGAGCGCGGTGACCAAAGTCCTCCACCACTTCCGTCCGGCCTCGTGCGTGGCGTTCTGCTTCACCAAGCAGCAGGTGCAGGAAACCGTCGATCACCTGACCGCCAAAGGCATTTCCGCAGTCGGCCTGCATGGCGATCTGGAACAGCGTGATCGCGATCAGGTGCTGGCGATGTTCGCCAACCGCAGCACCTCGGTGCTGGTCGCCACCGACGTTGCCGCCCGTGGTCTGGACATCGATGCGCTGGACATGGTGATCAACGTCGAGCTGGCCCGCGATTCGGAAATCCATATTCACCGGGTTGGCCGCACCGGTCGCGCCGGCGAGAAAGGCATTGCCATCAGCCTGGTCGCCCCGGGCGAAGCGCACCGTGCGCAAGCCATCGAACAACTGCAGAAATCGCCGCTGAACTGGGATCAGATCGACAACCTCAAGTCCCAGGGCTTGGCACCACTGCAGCCGCCGATGACTACCCTGTGCATCGGCGCCGGGCGCAAAGACAAAGTGCGTCCGGGCGACATTCTCGGTGCGTTGACGGGCGAAGCCGGCATTCCCGGTGCGCAAGTGGGCAAGATTGCGATCTTCGATTTCCAGGCCTACGTCGCCGTGGAACGCACCGTGGCCATGCAGGCCCTGCAGCGTTTGAACGATGGCAAGATCAAGGGCCGCTCGCTGCGCGTACGCATTTTGTAATCGATCTTCCATCCAAAGAAGATCCCCTGTGGGAGCGGGCTTGCCCGCGATGACGGACTGACAGACAACATCTATGTTGGATGTGCAGGCCTCATCGCGGGCAAGCCCGCTCCCACATGGGTCGCAGGTGATTTTGAATTTTGTGTGAGGACACCGTTTTGCGCTCTACCGAAGTCGTGATCATTGGCGCTGGCGCCGCTGGGTTGATGTGTGCACTGACCGCCGCCGGGCGCGGGCGTCAGGTGTTGCTGCTCGATCACGCGAACAAGGCCGGCAAGAAAATCCTCATGTCGGGCGGTGGCCGCTGCAACTTCACCAACATGTACACCGAGCCGGGCAATTTCCTTTCGCAGAATCCGCATTTCTGCAAATCCGCACTGGCGCGTTACACCCAGTGGGATTTCATCGGCATGGTCGGCAAGCACGGCGTGCCGTACCACGAGAAAAAACTCGGCCAGCTGTTCTGCGATAACAAATCCAGCGACATCCTCGAAATGCTCCTTGATGAATGTGATCAGGCCGGCGTCGAGTTGCACCTCGACACTTCGATCCAGACTATCGAGAAAGTCGACAGCGGTTACCTGCTCGACACCACGCTCGGCCAGGTGCAGTGCCAGTCGCTGGTGATTGCCACGGGCGGCCTGTCGATCCCGACGCTGGGCGCCACCGGTTTCGGCTATCAGGTGGCGAAACAGTTCGGCCATGAACTGCTGCCGACCCGCGCCGGGCTGGTGCCGTTCACCATCACCGACCAGCTCAAGGAACTGTGCACCGAGCTGTCCGGCACTTCGGTGGATTGTCTGGTCAGCTGCAACGAGCAGAGCTTTCGCGAAAACATCCTGTTCACCCACCGTGGCCTCAGCGGCCCGGCGATTCTGCAGATTTCCTCGTTCTGGGAATCCGGCGATACGGTGGAGATCAACCTGCTGCCGGATCACGACGCCGCGAGCTGGCTGCAGCAGCAAGTGGCCGAACGGCCGAACAGCGAGCTGAAGACGCTACTCGGCGAGATCTTCACCAAGAAAATGGCCAACCTGCTCGCAGACAACTGGTTCGTCTCCAAACCGATGAAGCAGTACACCCACGCCGAACTGGCCGAGATCGCCGACAAGCTGGGCAGCTGGAAAGTCGTGCCGGCGGGCACCGAAGGCTATCGCACGGCCGAGGTGACGCTCGGTGGCGTGGATACCCGCGAAGTCTCGTCGAAAACCATGGAATCGCTGAAAAGTCCCGGCCTGTATTTCATCGGCGAAGTGCTCGACGTCACCGGGCATCTGGGCGGCTTCAACTTTCAGTGGGCGTGGGCGTCCGGATACGCGGCTGCGCAGTACGCCTGACCCCATTCTCTCGAATGTGAAATGCAATCCCTGTGGGAGCTGGCTTGCCAGCGATGGCGGTCTGATATTCAACATTGATGTTGGATGTACCGGCCTCATCGCTGGCAAGCCAGCTCCCACAGGAACATGTGCCTCATTCAAGATTTAGTTCGCACAAGATCTCAAAGGAACACTTTTTGCTGTCAGATGTGCTCGGCGCCATTGCGTCGGCGTCATTACTGGCTCAATTTAGCGGCATCGCCTCGGAAGGCCTTCGCACTTCATGTCCTCGACCTCGTTTCGTCAGTCTTTGCGGCGCCTGTGGGCGCTGGATAAATTCAGTTATAGCGTGCGGGTGTTCATCGCCCTGACCGGCAGCATGGCGCTGTGCTGGTATCAGGATGAAATGGGCCTGCTGATTCCGTTGTTCCTCGGCATCATCGCCAGCGCCCTGGCGGAAACCGACGACAGTTGGCAGGGCCGCCTCAATGCGCTCGCGGTGACGCTGGTGTGTTTCAGCATCGCCGCGCTGTCGGTGGAATTGCTGTTCCCCTACCCGATCATTTTCGCCGTTGCCCTGGCGCTCGCCAGTTTCGGCCTGACCATGCTCGGTGCACTCGGCGAGCGTTATGGGGCGATTGCCTCGGCAACCTTGATCTTGTCCGTGTACACGATGATCGGCGTCGATCAGCGTGGCGGCGCGGTCACCGACTTCTGGCATGAGCCGATGCTGCTGGTCGCCGGTGCAGCGTGGTACGGTCTGCTCTCGGTGCTGTGGCAGGCACTGTTTTCCAATCAACCGGTGCAGCAGAGTCTGGCGCGGTTGTTTCGTGAACTCGGGTTTTATCTGAAGCTGAAGTCAGCGCTGTTCGAGCCGATCCGGCAGATGGACGTCGAAGCCCGGCGTCTGGAACTGGCGCAGCAGAATGGCCGTGTGGTCGCCGCGCTCAACACCGCCAAGGAAATCATTCTGCACCGGGTCGGCAACGGTCGCCCCGGATCGAAAGTCAGCCGTTACCTGAAGCTGTACTTTCTCGCCCAAGACATCCACGAACGCGCCAGCTCTTCGCACTATCCGTACAACGCCCTCGCCGAGGCGTTTTTTCACAGCGACGTGCTGTTCCGCTGCCAGCGTCTGTTGCGCCAGCAAGGCAAGGCCTGCCGCGCCCTGGCCGAATCGATCCAGATGCGCCAGCCTTTCGTTTACGACGCGAGTTTTGCCGAAGCCCTGGGCGACCTGCACGCCTCCCTCGAACACTTGCGCATCCAGAGCAACCCCGCGTGGCGCGGCTTGCTCCGCTCGCTACGCGCACTGGCGGCCAACCTCGGCACCCTCGACCGTTTGCTCAGCGATGCGAGCAATCCTGATGCCCTCGCCGATGCCACCGACAGCAGCCTGCTCGACCGCTCGCCGCGCAATCTCAAAGACGTGTGGATTCGCCTGCGCACCCAGCTGACGCCGACCTCGTTGCTGTTCCGTCATGCCCTGCGCCTGCCGCTGGCACTGAGTATCGGTTACGGCATGGTGCACTTGATTCACCCGTCGCAAGGTTACTGGATCATCCTCACCACGCTATTCGTCTGCCAGCCGAACTACGGCGCGACGCGGCGCAAACTTGGTCAGCGGATTCTCGGCACAGCGATCGGCCTTACGGTGGCGTGGGCGCTGTTCGACCTGTTCCCCAACCCGCTGGTGCAATCGTGCTTCGCCATTGCCGCCGGGGTGGTGTTCTTTACCAACCGCACCACGCGCTACACCCTGGCGACAGCGGCGATCACCATCATGGTGCTGTTCTGCTTCAATCAGGTCGGCGATGGCTACGGGCTGTTCCTGCCGCGCCTGTTCGATACCCTGCTTGGCAGCCTGATCGCCGGGCTGGCGGTGTTCCTGTTCCTGCCGGACTGGCAGGGCCGACGCCTGAACAAAGTGCTGGCCAACACGCTGACCTGCAACAGCATCTATTTGCGCCAGATCATGCAGCAATACGCCGCCGGCAAGAGCGACGACCTCGCCTATCGCCTGGCTCGCCGCAACGCGCACAACGCCGACGCGGCGCTGTCGACGACGCTGGCGAACATGCTCATGGAGCCGGGGCATTTCCGTAAGGAAGCGGACGTCGGCTTCCGCTTTCTGGTGCTCTCGCACACTCTGCTGAGTTATCTGTCAGGGCTGGGCGCGCATCGCGAGACGCAATTGCCAGCCGATGTGCGTGAGCATCTGATCGATGGCGCCGGGGTCAAGCTGGCCGCGAGTATCGACGAAATCGCCCAGGGGCTGGCAAGCAAACAGCCGATTGCGATTCAGAGCGATGAGGAAGAAGCACTGGCCAATGAGCTGGAGCAGATGCCGGATGAAATCGATGAAGGCCAGCGGCTGGTGCAGACGCAACTGGCGTTGATCTGCCGGCAGTTGGGGCCGCTGCGCACGCTGGCGGCGCACCTTATCAAGGACACCTCAGAGATCAGCGGCGGCTGACAAGGCGTTATCGCGAGCAGGCTCACTCCTACAGGGGAACGCATTCCAATGTAGGAGTGAGCCTGCTCGCGATAGCGCCATCAGCGACACAACAAATCCTGGATCAGCCTTCACATCCCATGCTGGCGCAGCAGCTTTTCATAACTGCCATCAGCCTTCATCGCTGCAATCGCCTTGTCGAACCCCGCAACAATCTGTTCATGCTGCGCATTCTTCAGGCTGACCAGAATATGCAGGCTGTTCTCACTCAACGGCTTAGGCAGGAATTCCACTGAATTGCGCACCTTGGCTGACTCGCGCGCCAGGTAATACTTGGCCACGTATTCGTCTTCCAGGGTCAACTTGACCCGATCCGCCGCGAGCATGCGCACACCCATGGCGAAGTTATGCACAGGGACTTTCTGCATCGCCGTATCGGCATCGAATACCGCCGAATAGGCGTAGCCGCGTACCACCGCAATCGGATAGGTGTGCAGTTCCTGCAGATTGCTGTAATCGATCGGCGCGTCTTTGCGCTTGAGGAAGCGAATCCGGTTGGTCAGGTACTCGCCGGAGAATTGCCCGTACCGGGTGCGGTCTTCGTTGTACCAGGCGTTGACCAGCACGTCGTAACGACCTTCGTCGACGCCGAGCAAGGCCCGCGCCCATGGCACCTGTTCATAACTGCTGGCGTAACCAGCCCGGGCCAGCGCGGTGCTGACGATATCCGTGGCCAGCCCGCCGTTGACCAGCGTGTCGTCGGTAAACGGTGGCCAATGATCGAAGACCAGTCGCAGCTTCTGCGCTGTCGCATCCTGGCCCAGCAACAGCAGTCCGATCAAAGCAACGGCTTGAAGCAATCGCGGCATGCTTGAACATCCTCAACGGGCAGCGGCCCGACGCGTCTCACGGCAGAAAACCAAGACCCCTTACCGGCAAAACCCAGGCACTAACATTAGCTCATTACAGCCAGTGCACGGCACTCTCCAGCAGATTACACAAACTCGGCACGGCTGCGCGAAAGGAATGATGGCATTTTGACCTTTATCACAGACTCTTACGCCATAAAGACATCTTCGTCGCGTGCGCTTAGTATCGGGCGACACGAACAAGGAATCGGCAAATGACAATCGAGTGGATCTGCAAACATCACAGCGATCTGGGCAAGGAACAGCTGTACGCGCTTCTGAAACTGCGTTCGGAAGTGTTCGTGGTCGAACAGAAATGCGCCTACCCAGACCTGGATGGCCAAGACCTCGACGGCGACACCCATCACCTGATGGGCTGGGACAATGATCAACTGGTCGCGTACCTGCGCCTGCTGGATCCGCAGTCTCAGGGCGGTGACGTGGTGATCGGCCGCGTCGTGACGGCACCGGCCGGTCGCGGCAAAGGGCTGGGGCACAAGATGATGGAGCAGGCGTTGAAACAGGCCGAGAAGCATTGGCCGCAGGTGCCGATCTACCTGTCGGCGCAGGCGCATCTGCAGGGGTATTACGGCCGGTACGGGTTTGTGGTGGCAGGTGAGGAATATCTTGAGGATGACATTCCACATATCGGTATGCGTCGCTCCTGAAGGCCCCATCGCTGGCAAGCCAGCTCCCACAAGGAATTGCGTCGTTCACAACTTGTGTGAACACCAGAAAAACCTGTGGGAGCTGGCTTGCCAGCGATGGCGTCAGCCCAGTCCACTCAGGATTCAGGGATACTCCAGCACTGCCTTGATCTGGCGCAAATTGCGCTCGATCCAGCCACGATCAATCGCCCCCCAATCGCGAATCCGATAACGCCCGGCATGATTGCGCGCGCCCTCTTCCTGCTCGAACTCACAGACGATATCCAGATCCGCCAGCGCTGCGATCGTGTCCTGCGCTGTGCGGCGGGGCATGCCGGTGACTTCGGTCAGTGCCGGCACGCTCGGCGCCAGACCGCTGTCGATCAGGTACGCCACAAACAGGCGGCGATAGAAACTGCTCTTGGTCTTGCTGACGTCCATCCACATCTTCCTGATAGCTGATCAAGCCTGCATGTCGCGCCAGGTCAGGTACACGCGCAGATCGAACTCGACCTGGTGATACCCGGGCAGCATGTGCTCGCACAATTTATAAAACGCCTTGTTATGGTCCGACTCCTTGAAGTGCGCCAGTTCGTGCACGACGATCATTTTCAGAAAGTCCGGCGCGGCGTCCTTGAACAATGAGGCGATGCGAATCTCTTTCTTGGCCTTGAGCTTGCCGCCCTGCACCCGCGACACCGTGCTATGCAGGCCGAGCGCGCGGTGGGTGAGGTCGAGGCGGTTGTCGAACAGCACCTTGTCGATCGCCGGCGCATTGCGCAGGTATTCCTGCTTCAGCTCCAGCGCATAGCTGTACAACGCCTTGTCGCTCTGCACGTCGTGCCGGCCCGAATAGCGTTGATCGAGGTATTCGCCCAGCCGCCCTTCGGCGATCAACTGGCGCACCTGATCCTGCAAACGTTCCGGATAGGCCTGGAGGTATTTCAACGCAGTCATCAGCGGGCAGCACGGTTGGCAAAAAGGTGCGCCAGTGTAGCGAATTCAACCGGCCAGCGCGCCCCAGTCAAACGGCTCGGCGAAGCTGGCCGCGTCCTCGGCGATCAACGGCCGCGCCACCAGGAAACCCTGCACATACTCGCAGCCATGGGCTTGCAGCCACTGGTATTGCTCGACGGTTTCCACCCCTTCGGCGATCACCAGCAAACCGTATTGCTTGCACAGACTGATCACCGTACTGACCAGCGAGGCGTCGCGGGGCGAATCAGGTAACCGGGCGATCAAATGGCGATCAAGCTTGAGCGTATCCAGCTCCAGATCGCGCAAATGCGCCAATGAGCACGGCCCGGAACCGAAGTCATCCAGCGCCACGCGCACGCCGAGATTACGCAGCAAGCGCAACTGTTTGCGGGTTTCGTCGGGGTTCTGCATCAAGGCTTCTTCGGTGATCTCGACCTCCAGCTGTCGCGGCTGCAAGGCGTGACGCTCCATCACCTGACGCAATTCGGTAACCAGATTCGGCAGGCTGAACTGGGTGTTGCTCAAACTGACGCCCAGCACCAGATCATCGGCAAACAGACTTTCCCAGGCTTTACGCTGACCTGCACCGCGATGATAAATCCAGCTGCCGAGACGACTGATCAGCCGCGCCTCTTCCAGCAGCGGTAAAAACAGACCCGGCGGTACATCGCCGACGCTTGGATGTTGCCAGCGCAGCAACGCCTCGAAACCTCGAATCCGGCCGCTGCCAATCGCCACCTGTGGCTGGTAGACCAGGTTGAAATCACGATTCTCGATCGCAGCGCGTACGCTTTCCTCAAGCATCAGTCGCGAACGCGCGCGGCCGTTCATTTCATGATCGTAAAAGCGATATTGCTGACGCCCGGCGCGCTTGGCTTCATACATCGCAATATCGGAAGCGCGCAACAAACCGTCGAGGTTCGAGCCGCAGTCCGGGTACGTGGCGATGCCGATGCTGGCGCCGAGGACGATATCCAGACCTTCGATCTGCTGACAGATCGACACGCGTTCGATGAGTTTTTCCGCAATCTTCGCCGCCTGCTCGGGAAATTCCAGATCCAGCAGCGCGGTAAATTCATCACCGCCCATCCGCGCCAGAATGTCGAACGGCCGCAGGCAGGCTTTCAATTGTTCGGAAACCCAGCGCAGCACCCGGTCGCCGGCATCGTGACCGAGGGAGTCGTTGACCCGTTTGAAGCCGTCGAGGTCCAGATACAACAGCACCCAGCTGCTGTCGCTGCGCTCGCCGCGCAACAGCAGGTTTTCCACGGTCTGGTAGAAACCACGACGGTTGAGCAGTCCCGTCAGCGGATCGGTCACGGCCTGAAACTCCAGCTGCTGATGCAGGTGACGCACCACCGACATGTCGAGCACGGTCACCACCATCGCATGCTGCTCGGACGGCAGCGCCGCGCAGGACAACGCAACCGGCACTTGCTGGCCTGGCGCCGTACGCAGCAGGGCATCGTGCAGTCGCAAGGTTTCGCCACGCTTATAGCCGGCATAGAACTCGGAATCGGCCCACAGCGCAATGTGCGGTTTCTGCAGATAGTCGAGAAACTCCCTGCCCTGGAGTTCCTTCACCGGCGCGTTAAGCAAGCGCGAAATTGCCGGGTTGGCAAAGCGGATCAAACCGTCCTCGCCGAGCACCAGAATACCTTCAGCCGCGTTGTCCAGCACCGAGGCGTTAAAGGCTCGCGCCACTTCCAGGTCATGACTCAGACGCTGCAACGCACGGCGGTTGCGCTGGTGCTCCAGCAGCGCCTGCACTTTCGGTTTGAGAATCTGCGGGTCGAAGGGCTTGAACAGGTAATCCACCGCGCCACTGGCGTAGCCCTTGATCACGGCGTCCTGGGATTGTTCGTTGGCGGTGAGGAAAATGATCGGCGTCAGCCGTGTGCGCTGGCTGCCGCGCATCAACCGCGCCACTTCAAAACCGTCCATACCGGGCATCTGCACATCCAGCAGCACCAGGTCGACGTCTTGTTCGAGCAGAATATTCAGCGCCTCGAAACCGGAGGCGGCGGTGATCACATGCCAATCCTGGCGCTGCAGCAATGCACGCATGCTGATCAGGTTTTCAGGGTAATCATCAACGATCAAAAGGACAGAGCTGCCTTCACCTGGCTGGGGTTGCGCGCATTCCATGCTGCTTCTCTTTTCGGGACCGTTGCCGGCAAAAACGTAGACGAACTGAGCCTTCACTCTAGACGCGGATCGGTGAAAGCAGAAGCTGTCATCCCGCCATCATTCAGACAATGCTCAACTCAGCCGACTAACGGTCACCGCTACAGCCCCCGAAAACCGGGCGGGATGGCATTTCGACAGGACTTTGACGTCAAGTAATCGCCGGACGGGCATTAACAAAAATTGCCGCTACGCTTATAAAGACGCCCGAAAACGCGCGGGCTAGAGCTTCTGGCACCGACGTTCCGGATGAATTGAGTGGAAGAACCGTCATGATCGATCTCGCAACCTGGAACCTCAGTGTTCCCGTTGGCAGCCCGCCGTACACAGTCGAAACGTCGAAACTGGTGGACGGCTTCAAGGATCAGTACTTCCATTCCGACACCGGCACCCTGTTTTTCTGGTCACCGGTGACCGGCTCGAAAACCGAAAACGCCATCTACCCGCGCACCGAACTGCGTGAAACCTTCAGCAACGGCACCCTGCGCAACTGGTACTACCCGGACGCCGACAACCTGCTGCGCGCGACCCTCATCGTGAACAAGGTGCCGAGCTCCGGCAAGATCGTCATCGGCCAGATCCATGCTTACGAAAGCCAGCGGCCAATGGTCAAACTCGAATACCAGTACAAGACCAAAACCGAAACCGGCAACCTGGTAATCAAAGTGCGCATGCGCCCCGATGACGCCGAAAGCCGCGTTATCACACTGGCCACCGGGATCAAGCTCGACCGCGAATTCAACTACCTCATACACCTCAGCCCCGGCGGCGCGCTGGGTGTCAGCGCGGCGGGCTATCAGTGGGACTCACAGATCAGCGCGACGTGGCGGGACAAGCCGCTGTACTTCAAGGCTGGGGTTTATGTGCAGGACAACACGGGGTATACGAGTGAGGGGGGACAGGTGACGTTTTCGAAGCTGGATATTGATCACGATAAATGAGCTGAGAGCCCTGAGGTTTTGCAAAATTTAAAAGGCTACGCAGTTAGACGGGGCTGCACCTGCATTTACAGGCAAACAACAGCTAACCTTTGCACGGTTCGCCTGCCCGGCCTTGGGGCTTGACCTTAATCATCACGCTCTACCAGATCGGCTAACGATTTGAGATCGATGCGGTTATCGACGATTTCCAACGCCATGCCCAACGCAGTAATCACTCGAAACACGGTATAGAACGCGACGTTTTCACCGGCCTCAAGATCAATGATGGTTTTGCGGCTGCACTTGGCCCTCTGCGCCAAAATGGCTTGGCTGTATCTCTTGGCTTTGCGCACTTGACGCACGCGCTCGGCGAAGATGGCTGGGTTGCTCAAAATCAAAATGTCACCCATATGCGACTTTTATCCAACTTTACTCGGTAAAGTCCGATATGGGTTACTTTCCAACGAGCGATTCCATGCCGACACTCAAGCATTTCCGAATGGACCATCAGCTTTTCAACAGTACGTTTAGTTTTTTCGGCAGCTACCTCCGAGAGCCTACAACAGCTTGCGCCGTTGCCTACCACTGCGCCAGAATCCGCCGGCTTGTGCGCCTGGCGGGCCATCGGTAACTTGATTCGCGTCACTGATTTCCAGTGATCGGGTTTAGTAGCCCGGGGTTTCAAGCTTTGTGCATCAGCATCTGTCGGTGAGGTATTCCATACCTGCGCTTGATGGTAACTGTGCGCAGGGCACCTTCGGGTGCGCCGGCTTGCTCGAAACCCCGGTCTACTAACCTGCGCACAGTTGCCTCTACTTTGATTAGTAGCCAGAGCGGAGGGACTCCATTCAGGTTTCGAGCACATGATCAGATCAACACCACATCCGCCGGCCATCGATCCGGCATCCCCGTACGACTCCCTCGACTCAAAAAAACTCAACGACGCCGCCGAACGCGCCCTCGACCACTACCTCAGCCCCGCCGCACACATCATGACGTGCGCCCACGAACCCGAGGCCATGTACCTCGCTAACCCGAAGTACAACACCGAATCCCTACTGGCCAACGCCAGCGAAACCCTGGGGTCGGCCAGCGAAATGCTCAGCAACTTCGCCGCGACCCTCGACACCTCGCACCGCAAGACTGCGCTGGGTATCGCGCAGGTCGTGATGCTGGGTGAGTTGGCGGTAAACCAGGCGCTGGATCATGTTGAGCTTAAAGAATAAAAACTGCGCAAAAACCCGCCACACGGCGGGCTTTTTTCCCAATGGCTTTAATGTTCTGTATACGCTACATTGATACCTTAATGTTACGGTATCGCAACATGGATTATTCTCTCTTGATCAGCCGCCTCGGCGTGCAATTGCGCGAAAAACGCTTGAATCGGGGCCTGACGCAGGCTCAGCTTGCCGAGCTGGCAGGGCTGACACGCTACAAAGTCATCGCGGTGGAGAAAGGTACCCTTTCTGTCGGCATGATCGCTTATGCGCGGGTTTTGGCTGCTCTGGACTGTGAACTCTCGGTTGTTCCAGCGACGATGCCAACCCTTGAAGAGGTTGGAGATTTATTCGAATGAAAATAACCTCTCTTCATATCACTACCCCTGAAGGTAATAGCGGCAAGCTTTTCAGCGATGCCGAGGATTACACTTTTCGTTATCACGAAGATGCATCGCCACAAATGGCGATCAGCCTCTTGATGCCTGTACGGCATGACGAGTTTCGTCGGCGTGAGTTGCACCCTGTTTTTCAAATGAACCTGCCGGAAGGCTACGTACTGGAGCAGTTGCGCAACCGCTTGGCAAAGACTGTGAATGTTGACCCAATGCTGCTACTGGCGCTTTCCGGAAGTACATCGCCCATTGGCAGGGTTCACGTACGCTCTGAAGCCGTTGATGCATTGTTGCAGGCGAAAGAATTTCCGGGAGAAAAACTCGACGAGATTCTGACTTGGGACGGCACGGAAGATATCTTTGCCAACATGCTTGATCGCTACATCCTGCGGGCAGGCATTTCAGGTGTTCAACCCAAATTGCTGGTACCGGAACGACAAGAGGCTGGATTACCTCGAGTGACATCCAAAACATCGGATCTGATCATCAAAAGCGGGCGTGACGAATTCCCCGGCCTGGCGATCAACGAATTCCTTTGCATGTCCATGGCGAAAGAGGCGGGGATTCCCGTTCCACCGTTTTACCTTTCCGACAACGCCAAGCTGTTTGTCATGCGTCGATTTGACCGCGACGACCAGCTCAATCCGATTGGGTTTGAAGACATGGCGGTGCTGATGGGGCTGTCGGCTAATCAGAAGTACAGCAAGAGTTATGCGGCAATCGCCAAGGCTGTCCGGGTTTTTTGCCCGGTAACACACTTGCGTACGTCGCTTGATCAACTCTTCGATAGCGTCGCCCTAAGCTGCATCGTCGGAAACGGCGACGCTCATTTGAAAAATTTCGGATTGCTCTATTCAGAACCCACGCAACGCGATGCGCATCTGGCGCCGGCTTACGACATCGTCAACACCACGGCCTATATACCAGAAGATGTTCTGGCATTGGATCTGGCGGGCAACAAGTCAATATTCGCCTCGCGCCAAGGTCTCCTGGAATTTGCTCACACCTGTGAAGTCGACCAACCCAAGGAGCGCATTCAGCGTCTGCTTGCCTCAGTTGAAGTCGTGCTCAAACGCTACTCCCACTATCGCGAACAGGCGCCCCATGTGTTCAACGCCATTGAGCACGCGGCAGCGCCATTTTCTCTGACTTTTGGATAGCTTCGTTACCGCCAGAAATCGCGCCCACAAAAAACCCGCCTAACGGCGGGTTTCTTTTAAATCAGTTCAACACTCACGATCAGTTAACCTTGGCGTTCAACTCACCCTTCAGATAACGCTGGTACATCGCTTCCAGCGAGATCGGTTTGATCTTCGAAGCATTACCCGCAGTACCGAACGCTTCATAACGCGCGATGCACACGTCACGCATTGCGGTAACAGTCGCGCCGAAGAATTTACGTGGGTCGAATTCGCTAGGGTTGGTGGCCATCAGGCGACGCATCGCGCCGGTGGATGCCAGGCGCAGGTCGGTGTCGATGTTGACCTTGCGCACGCCGTGCTTGATGCCTTCGACGATCTCTTCAACCGGTACGCCGTAGGTTTCTTTGATGTCGCCGCCGTACTGGTTGATGATCGCCAGCCACTCTTGTGGCACCGACGAGGAACCGTGCATCACCAGGTGGGTGTTCGGGATGCGTTTGTGGATTTCCTTGATGCGGTCGATCGCCAGCACGTCGCCGGTCGGTGGCTTGGTGAACTTGTAGGCGCCGTGGCTGGTGCCGATGGCGATGGCCAAAGCGTCGACCTGGGTGCGCTTGACGAAGTCAGCGGCCTCTTCCGGGTCGGTCAGCATCTGGCTGTGATCCAGAACGCCTTCGGCGCCGATGCCGTCTTCTTCACCGGCCATGCCGGTTTCCAGCGAACCCAGGCAGCCCAGCTCGCCTTCTACCGAAACGCCGCAGGCGTGGGCCATGGCGACGGTTTGTTGGGTGACGCGGACGTTGTAGTCGTAGTCGGTCGGGGTCTTGCCGTCTTCGCCGAGCGAGCCGTCCATCATCACCGAGCTGAAGCCCAGTTGAATCGAACGCTGGCAGACGTCAGGGCTGGTGCCGTGGTCCTGGTGCATGCACACCGGGATGTGCGGGAATTCTTCGATTGCCGCCAGGATCAGGTGACGCAGGAATGGCGCGCCGGCATATTTGCGGGCGCCGGCCGAAGCCTGGACGATCACCGGGGAGTCAGTCTTGTCAGCGGCTTCCATGATGGCGCGCATCTGCTCAAGGTTGTTGACGTTGAAGGCTGGAACGCCGTAGCCGAACTCGGCTGCGTGGTCCAGCATCTGGCGCATGCTGATAAGTGCCATTGTGTGTGTCTCTCCCGGTTGAGGGTCGTTGATCGTGCCAGCCTGCCGGAGCGGCGGCGGCTATTCAAGTGATTGCAGATCGGGGGTTGAGGCCCGGTCGGGTGATTCGGTAAAGCAAAATTCTGAGAACTACACAGTTCCCTTGTAGGAGTGAGCCTGCTCGCGATAGCGGACTGACAGTCGCTGCAGTGTTGACTGCAGAACCGTTATCGCGAGCAGGCGAAGGCCTACAATGGGCCTGCGGTGTTGCAATTATTCGGCCTTGCAACCCCGGCCAATCAGGTCATTGGTGGCGACCCAGTACACCAGGCCTTCGTCACCCTTGACGTGGAACGCCAGCATGCCGTCGCTGTACAGCGTGCCCGAGGCGCCCGGCTCTTCTTTCAGGCGATAGACCTGATCGCCGCCGCCCAGTCGCACATCGACTTCCTTCTGGCCGGCATCGGCGTAACGCCACAGCACTTTGGCCTGGCTGTCGCAGGTCCAGGTGGTCCAGTTGTCTGCCGGGGCGGACGACTGAAACAGGTTCAACTGCGCGCAACCGCCCAACAATGCCAACGCCGCAATGGCGATCAAGCCTTTCATCCGTGTTCCTCGACTGACGGCACACGCCGGCAGCCCTGAGTTAAGAGTCAGACCCGTCAAGGACAACCATGTTCCTTGGCCGGGGTTTGCGTCTCGTATTTCTCCAGACCGTCCGGCCCGGAACGCTTGTTCAGCACCGGGTTGGTTTCGGCCTGCCAGTCGGCCTGGTAACAGCCCTTCTGCGGCTCGCTCGGTGCCGGCGTGGCTTCGGCCTTGGGATTATTACTCCCGCAGGCCGCCAGCGTAGCGGTCAGCAACAACAGCACTAACGACTTGACCATGTGAACACTCCTTTGCCTGGCCAAACGGGCGGCCTCAGGCCGTGGCCCGGCTTTCCAGGACTTCAACGGCCGGCAACACCTTGCCCTCGACGAATTCGAGGAACGCGCCACCACCGGTAGAAATGTAGGAGATCTGTTCAGCCACGCCATATTTATCGATCGCCGCCAGGGTGTCGCCACCGCCAGCGATGGAGAACGCCGAGCTTTCGGCGATGGCTTGAGCCAGCACTTTGGTGCCGTTGCCGAACTGGTCGAATTCGAATACGCCGACCGGGCCGTTCCACAGAATGGTTTTCGACGATTTCAGCAGCTCGGCGAAGTTGGCCGCGGTTTGTGGGCCGATATCCAGAATCATGTCGTCAGCAGCGACGTCAGCGATCAGCTTGACCGTGGCTTCGGCGGTTTCGGCAAACTCCTTGGCAACCACCACGTCAACCGGCAGCGGCACGCTGACCTTGGCGGCGATGGCGCGCGCAGTGTCGAGCAGATCCGGTTCGTACAGCGACTTGCCCACCGGGTGACCGGCCGCCGCGAGGAAGGTGTTGGCGATGCCGCCGCCGACGATCAGTTGATCGCAGATCTGGCTCAGGCTGTTCAGCACGTCGAGTTTGGTCGAAACCTTGGAACCGGCAACGATGGCCGCCATTGGCTTGGCCGGCGCGCCGAGGGCTTTGCCCAGTGCGTCCAGTTCAGCGGCGAGCAGTGGGCCAGCGGCTGCCACTTTGGCGAACTTGGCCACGCCGTGAGTCGAACCCTCGGCGCGGTGAGCAGTACCGAAAGCGTCCATCACGAACACGTCGCACAGGGCCGCGTATTGCTGGGCCAGTTCGTCGGCGTTCTTTTTCTCGCCCTTGTTGAAGCGCACATTTTCGAACAGCACGATTTCGCCGGCCTTGACGTCAACACCGCCCAGGTAATCAGCCACCAGCGGCACTTCGCGGCCCAGGGCCTTGCTCAGGTAGTCGGCGACAGGCTTGAGGCTGTTCTCGGCAGAGAACTCGCCTTCGGTCGGACGGCCCAGGTGCGAGCAGACCATTACGGCCGCGCCTTTTTCCAGGGCCAGCTTGATGGTCGGCAGCGAAGCCAGGATTCGCGCGTCGCTGGTGACCACACCGTCCTTGACGGGGACGTTGAGGTCTTCGCGGATCAATACGCGCTTGCCTTGCAGATCGAGGTCGGACATCTTCAACACGGTCATGGGTCGCACTTCCTACGGTTTTTTTGAAGTTGCTGTTTGCAGATAGTGATCCGCAACGTCCAGCATTCGGTTGGCAAACCCCCACTCGTTGTCGAACCAGGCCAGGATGTTTACCAGCCTTGGGCCGGAAACACGGGTCTGACTGGCATCAACAATGGCCGAATGTGGGTCATGGTTGAAATCACAACTGGCGTGCGGCAACTCGGTATAGGCCAGAAGCCCCTTGAGCGGGCCGCTGGTGGCGGCGTCGCGCAGGATCCGGTTGATCTCGTTGGCGTCGGTCGCTGTGGCGGTTTGCATCGTGATATCGAGGCAGGACACATTGACCGTCGGCACGCGTACCGCTTTGGCCTGAATTCGCCCGGCAAGTTCCGGCAGCAGGCGCTCGATGCCCCGCGCCAGACCAGTGGACACCGGGATCACCGACTGGAACGCCGAACGGGTGCGGCGCAGGTCTTCGTGGTGATAGGCGTCGATGACTGGCTGATCGTTCATCGCCGAGTGAATGGTGGTGATCGACACGTAATCCAGGCCGATCGCCTTGTCGAGCAGACGCAGCAGCGGCACGCCGCAGTTGGTGGTACAGGAGGCGTTGGACACCAGCCGTTCGTCACCGGTCAGGCAATCCTGATTGACCCCATAAACGATGGTGGCGTCGACATCCGCCTCGCTGGCCATCGGCTGCGAGAACAACACGCGTGGCGCGCCCGCATCGAGAAAGCGCTGGCCGTCTTCACGGGTGTTATAGGCACCGGAGCATTCGAGCACCAGATCGACGCCCAGCGACGCCCAATCGATGCCTTCTGGAGTGGCACTGCGCAGGACCTTCACGCAGTCGCCATTAATATGCAGACAATCGCCTTCTACGCGCACCTCGCCGGGAAAACGGCCGTGGGTGGAGTCAAAGCGTGTCAGGTATTCGATGCTGGCCATGTCGGCCAGATCGTTGATCGCGACAATTTCAAACCCGGCTTTCTCGCCTCGCTCAAACAGCGCACGCAAAACGCAACGACCAATGCGGCCGTAGCCGTTGAGTGCAACTTTGTAGGGACGCGGTTGAGGCATGGGGTTCTCGATAGTACGCAGGCAGACGCAATGTTTGTTGCAACACAATCCCTGTGGGAGCTGGCTTGCCAGCGATAGCGTCCGTTCAGGCGACTTTTATGTCGAAGCTGATGACCCTATCGCTGGCAAGCCAGCTCCCACAGGGATTGCGGTGACCTTGAGGCCACCGCGCTGTGTTTTAGTCTTCCAGCAGCTCTTCCGCCTGACCCAGAATGTTTTCCAGGGTGAAGCCGAACTCCTCGAACAGTGCCGAAGCCGGAGCCGATTCGCCGTAGGTGGTCATGCCAATCACGCGACCTTCCAGACCGACATACTTGAACCAGAAGTCGGCGTGCGCCGCTTCGATGGCGATACGCGCGCCCACCTGCAGCGGCAGCACCGATTGCTTGTAGCTGGCGTCCTGCGCATCGAACACGCTGGTGCACGGCATGGAAACCACGCGAACCTTGCGGCCCTGCCCGGTGAGTTTGTCGAAGGCCTGAACGGCCAGACCGACTTCCGAACCGGTGGCGATCAGGATCAGCTCAGGCTCGCCAGCGCAGTCCTTCAGCACGTAGCCGCCGCGGCTGATGTCGGCAATCTGGCCGGCATCGCGTTCCTGGTGCTGCAGGTTCTGACGCGAGAAGATCAGCGCCGATGGGCCGTCCTTGCGCTCCAGTGCATTTTTCCACGCGACTGCCGATTCCACGGCATCGGCTGGACGCCAGGTGTCGAGGTTCGGCGTGGTGCGCAGGCTGGTCAGTTGCTCGATCGGCTGGTGTGTCGGGCCGTCTTCGCCCAGACCGATGGAGTCGTGGGTGTAGACATGGATCACACGCTTCTTCATCAGTGCCGACATGCGCACCGCGTTGCGGGCGTACTCCATGAACATCAGAAAGGTTGCGCCGTATGGCACCAGGCCGCCGTGCAGGGTCACGCCGTTCATGATCGCGGTCATGCCGAATTCGCGCACGCCGTAGTACATGTAGTTGCCGCTGGCATCTTCAGCGTTGACGCCCTTGCAACCTTTCCACAGGGTCAGGTTGGAACCGGCCAGGTCAGCCGAACCGCCAAGCAGTTCCGGCAGCAGCGGGCCGAACGCGTTCAGGGTGTTCTGGCTGGCTTTGCGGCTGGCGATGGTTTCGCCCTTGGCCGCGACTTCGGCGATGTAGGCCGAGGCTTTTTCCGAGAAGTCGGCTGGCAGCTCGCCGCTCAGACGACGGATGAGCTCGTTGGCTTCGCTCGGGAACGCTGCAGAGTAAGCAGCGAAACGCTGGTCCCACTCGGCTTCGGCGGCGCGGCCTTTTTCCTTGGCATCCCACTCGGCATAGATGTCGGCCGGGATTTCGAAAGGACCGTAGTTCCAGTTCAGCGCCTGACGGGTCAGGGCGATTTCCGCGTCACCCAGCGGGGCGCCGTGGCAGTCTTCCTTGCCTTGCTTGTTCGGCGAACCGAAACCGATGGTGGTCTTGCAGCAGATCAGCGTCGGCAGCGGGCTCTTGCGCGCGGTGTCGATGGCGGTCTTGATCTCTTCCGGGTCGTGACCGTCAACGTTGCGGATCACTTGCCAGTTGTAGGACTCGAAACGCTTCGGCGTGTCATCGGTGAACCAGCCTTCGACTTCACCGTCGATGGAGATGCCGTTGTCATCGTAGAAGGCGATCAGCTTGCCCAGACCCAAAGTACCGGCCAGGGATGCGACTTCATGGGAGATGCCTTCCATCATGCAGCCATCACCGAGGAACACGTAGGTGTGGTGGTCGACGATGTCGTGGCCAGGACGGTTGAACTGCGCGCCCAGAACCTTTTCTGCCAGCGCGAAACCGACGGCGTTGGCCAGGCCCTGACCCAGCGGGCCGGTGGTGGTTTCAACACCCGGGGTGTAACCGAATTCCGGGTGGCCCGGGGTGCGGCTGTGCAGTTGACGGAACTGCTTGAGGTCGTCGATCGACAGGTCGTAACCGGTCAGGTGCAGCAGCGAGTAGATCAACATCGAGCCGTGACCGTTGGACAGCACGAAGCGGTCACGGTCGGCGAACGACGGGTTGCTCGGGTTGTGCTTGAGGTAGTCGCGCCACAGCACTTCAGCAATATCTGCCATACCCATGGGGGCACCGGGATGGCCGCTGTTGGCTTTTTGCACGGCATCCATGCTGAGGGCACGAATGGCGTTGGCACGCTCACGACGGCTAGGCATCGCTGATCTCCTGGGTGTGAATAGATTGAAACGGAAAAAAGGAGGGCATTTTCCCTCACCCATGCGCCTCGGGGCAATGACAGATAGTGATCCGGAGGCTTTTTTCCAATCGATAGCGCCGGTTTCTGCAGGTGAAACCTTTCCGCTGTTGTTTTGTAGAGACCACCGCCTGATGAGAAGTGCCATTTATCGAGCAATATCAAAACTTTTTGATATTGACCTTGCGATGCCCTCTCACCGTCTCTAGACTGCCAGCCCTATGAACCTACGCGTGCCTTCCATTCGCCATGACGATTGCGACGAGCTGGCGGCCCTGTGCAAGGCCGGCGGCGATCCGTTGCGGCTGAATGTCTTGCGCGCGCTGGCCAACGATTCGTTCGGCGTGCTGGAGCTGGCGCAGATTTTCGGCATCGGTCAGTCCGGCATGAGCCACCACCTTAAAGTGCTGGCGCAGGCCGATCTGGTGGCGACCCGCCGTGAAGGCAACGCGATTTTCTATCGTCGCGCCCTGCCCCATACCGAATTGCTCGGCGGCAAGCTGCACGCGGCATTGCTGGAGGAAGTCGACGATCTGGCGCTGCCGGACGACGTGCAAACGCGGATCGAACAGGTCCACGGGCAACGCGCCGCCGCCAGTCAGGACTTTTTCGCCCGGGTCGCGGAGAAATTTCGCGCCCAGCAGGATTTGATCGCCGGCCTGCCGCAGTACCGCGATAGCGTGCTGGCCTTGCTCGACAAGCTGAACTTCAATGGTGCTGCCACGGCCATCGAAGTCGGCCCCGGCGACGGTGCTTTTCTGCCGGAACTGGCGCGCCGTTTTGCCAGCGTGACCGCGCTGGACAACAGCCCGGCGATGCTCGAACTGGCGCGTCAGGTCTGCGAACGTGAACAGCTGGCTAACGTCAGCCTGCAATTGGCCGATGCATTGAACGGCAGCAGCCTTCAGGCCGATTGCGTGGTGTTGAACATGGTGTTGCACCATTTCGCCGCCCCGGCCGATGCGCTCAGGCACATGGCCGACCTGCTGCAACCGGGCGGTAGCCTGCTCGTGACAGAGTTATGTAGCCACAACCAGAGTTGGGCCAGGGAGGCCTGCGGTGATCTCTGGTTGGGGTTTGAACAGGACGATCTGGCCCGTTGGGCCACCGCTGCGGGACTCGTTCCCGGGGAAAGCCTGTATGTAGGCTTACGTAATGGTTTCCAGATCCAGGTCCGCCATTTTCAGCGACCGGCTGGCGACACTCACCATCGGTAAATTCAGGAAAACATCGAGATGAGCGAATACTCCCTCTTCACCTCCGAGTCCGTGTCCGAAGGGCATCCGGACAAAATCGCCGACCAGATTTCCGATGCGGTGCTGGACGCCATTATTGCCCAGGACAAACACGCTCGCGTGGCCGTGGAAACGCTGGTCAAGACCGGCGTGGCCATCGTTGCCGGTGAAGTGACCACCAGCGCCTGGGTCGACCTGGAGCAGATCGTTCGTGACGTGATCTGCGACATCGGCTACACCAGCTCCGAAGTCGGCTTCGACGGCGCGACCTGCGGCGTGATGAACATCATCGGCAAGCAGTCCCCCGACATCAACCAGGGCGTTGACCGTGCCAAACCTGAAGATCAGGGCGCCGGCGACCAAGGCCTGATGTTCGGCTACGCCAGCAACGAAACCGACGTATTGATGCCAGCGCCGATCACCTTCTCGCACCAACTGGTGCAGCGTCAGGCCGAAGCGCGCAAATCGGGCCTGCTGCCTTGGCTGCGTCCGGACGCCAAGTCGCAAGTAACCTGCCGTTACGAAGGTGGCAAGGTTGTCGGTATCGACGCTGTTGTTCTGTCGACCCAGCACAACCCTGAAGTGTCGTACAAAGACCTGCGCGAAGGCGTGATGGAGCTGATCGTCAAGCACGTACTGCCTGCCGAACTGCTGAGCAAGGACACCCAGTTCCACATCAACCCGACCGGCCAGTTCATCATTGGCGGCCCGGTAGGTGACTGCGGTCTGACCGGTCGCAAGATCATCGTCGACAGCTACGGCGGCATGGCCCGTCACGGCGGTGGCGCGTTCTCCGGCAAGGATCCATCGAAGGTTGACCGTTCGGCTGCCTACGCTGGCCGTTATGTGGCCAAGAACATCGTCGCAGCCGGCCTGGCCGAGCGTTGCGAGATTCAGGTGTCCTACGCGATCGGTGTGGCCCAGCCGACCTCGATCTCGCTGAACACTTTCGGCACCGGCAAGATCAGCGATGACAAGATCATCAAACTGGTCCGCGAAGTGTTCGACCTGCGTCCATACGCAATCACCACCATGCTCGACCTGCTGCACCCGATGTATCAGGAAACCGCAGCCTACGGCCACTTCGGCCGCGCGCCGCAGACCAAGACCGTTGGCGAAGACAGCTTCACCACGTTCACCTGGGAAAAAACCGACCGCGCCGACGCCCTGCGTTCCGCTGCCGGCCTGTAAGCCCTTTCCCGGCTACAAAAAAAGCTCCGCACGGTTCGCGCCGCGCGGGGCTTTTTCATGCCGTGAAATATGTTCACTTGCTCTGCTTGCAAGTCTGAGTTCACCGCGGCGGTTCAGGTTGGCGTACTCCGAAAGAACCACTCGGTCAGTCCCCTCTCCCTCCGGGAGAGGGCTAGGGTGAGGGGCTTTTGGGTCCATGCAGAAATAAGCAGCAAAACACCCACGCACCAGTGCCAATATCCCCGCCTACGCTTCAAGCATCACCTCCGAGCAAGGAAGCTCACATGCCCTTCACCCTGCCCCTGCTGTCGGTTCTCCTGCTGACACTCATCACCTTCCACGCCCACGCCAACTGCCCAGACTGGCCACCCGCCAAAGCCCAACGCGAAATCACCGCCCTGCAAACCCGGATCGACCAATGGGACGACGCCTACCACCGCGAAGGCCGCTCGCTGATCGCCGATGAACTTTACGACCAGTCGCGCCTGCGCCTGAAAGCGTGGCGACAATGCTTCCAACTGCCCTCGTCGCCCGCGCCATTGCGCAGCGCCGCCGGCCCCATTCAGCATCCCGTCGCTCACACTGGCCTGGACAAGCTTCATCAAGCCGAAGACGTCGAACGCTGGCTGCGGTCGCGCAAGGCTGTCTGGATTCAACCAAAAATCGACGGCGTGGCGGTCACCCTGATCTATCGCCAAGGCCTGTTACAACGAGCCATCAGCCGTGGCGACGGCCTCTCGGGGCAAGACTGGACAGCCTCGGCGCGCGAGATCCCGGCGATCCCGCAACGCCTGACCCAACCGCAAGATCTGCTGGTGCAAGGCGAACTCTATTGGCGCCTCAAAGATCACGTACAAGCCCGCGCCGGCAGCATCAACGCTCGCGCTACCGTTGCCGGATTGATGGGGCGCAAATCGCTGGATGCGCAACAAGCCGCCGGGATCGGTCTGTTCGTGTGGGACTGGCCGCAGGGTCCGCTGGATTTACCCGAGCGAATAACCCTGCTGGCGACACTGGGTTTCGCCACCACCGAACCTTACAGCCACGCCATCACCGACTTCACCGAGGCGCAGAAATGGCGCGAGCACTGGTATCGCTCACCGCTGCCGTTTGCCAGCGATGGCGTGGTTCTGCGCCAGAGTCAACGTCCACCCGCCGAGCGCTGGCAGGCCCGCGCCCCGTACTGGGCGATCGCCTGGAAATATCCGTTTGCACAGGTCTTGGCCGACGTCCGCAAGGTCAATTTCAAGATAGGTCGCACCGGGCGCATCACGCCGGTGCTGGAGCTGAACCCGACGATGCTCGACGACCGCGAGATCAAGCGGGTCAGCGTCAGCTCATTGAAGCGCTGGCAGCAAATGGATATCCGCCCCGGTGATCAAGTGGCGATCAGCCTCGCCGGACTGACCATCCCGCGACTCGACAGCGTGGTTGTGCGGGCTGCCGATCGCGCAGAGCTATCCGTTCCGAATGCGCAGGACTTCCACGCCCTGAGCTGTTGGCAACCCACCGCCGGCTGCGAAAGCCAGTTTCTCGCGCGTCTGGCCTGGCTCAGCGGCAAGCAGGGGCTGGCGATGGCGCATGTCGGTCGCGGCACCTGGGAGAAACTTTTCGAAACAGGCCGCCTGAACAACCTGCTGGATTGGTTGACCCTCGACGAGCCAGAGCTTGCTAACATCGCCGGCTTCGGCGAACGCAGCAGCGCCCGCCTGATCCACAGTTTTCACAGCGCTCGCCAACGACCATTCGTGCAGTGGCTCAAAGCCCTGGGCCTGCCGCCGACCGGTCAGGCACAACTGGCTGATACCTGGCAGGCGCTGGCACAACGCGACACCGAACAATGGCAGGCAGAACCCGGCATCGGCTCCGGCCGTGCGGCGCAATTGAGCGCCTTCTTTCGCGACCCGCAAGTGTTAGCCTTGAGCGAGACCTTGCAGGCCGCCGGGATCGACGGCTTCTGAACATGCCTTCCCCGCTCGACGGGAACCCAATGGCCGGCCCGACGCTCCAACAGCGCAGTGCCCTCCAACCCGATTGTTTATGCACATGGAGCTTTTATGAAATTTCTCGCACCGCTCGCCCTGTTCACTCTGTGCGGCGTCCTGGCCGCCCCGGCGATGGCGGAAGAAGAAGGCCCGGGGCTGACCGGTTGCGCTGCCAAGAAGCAGGGCATCATCAACCAGATCGAACAGGCCAAGTCGCGCGGCAACATGGAGCAGCAGGCAGGTCTCGAAACAGCCCTGCGTGAAGTGACCGAGCATTGCACCGATGCCGGACTGAAAAAAGAGCGCGAGAACAAGGTGCTTGAGGCCAAGCATGAAGTCAGCCAGCGTCAGGCCGACCTCGATAAGGCCATGAAGAAGGGCGATCCGGAGAGGATCAACAAGCGTAAGGAAAAGCTGGCCGAGTCGCGCAAGGAACTGCAGGAAGCGCTGGAAGAGATCGACAAGTAAGACTTTGGTTTCGTGGCGAATGGCAAACCGCTTTCGCGAGCAGGCTCGCTACCACGTTGGAATACATATCCATGTGGGAGCGAGCTTGCTCCGGGCGGCGTTCCGACGAAGAGGCCAGCTCAGACCAAGCAGGTTAATGATCCCGAAACTGCTTATGGCAAGCACTGCAGGCATCTTCAACTTTCTGCACGGCCGGCCCGAGGTTGCTGGCCTTGTACGGCTGAACCTTGCTGGCGATGACCAATTCACCGGTAGCCGCCTCAAGATCTCGGGCCATTTGCTGAAACTGTGCCTGCTTCTGCCAGACATCGTCCTTGGCGCTGGTGTGATCTTCTTCGCGAACCTGCGGAAAATGCTGCCACGGCTCATGGGACAAGGCATCGAGCCTGACCGCACCGTCAGTAAATTTTGGCCCGTCGAACGGGATGCGCCCACGCAACATGCCGCCGAGGTCTTCGCTGGTCTTGAGCATCTGTTTGAAGACGGCCTTGCGTTGGCCCAGCGGGGAATTCGGATCGACCCCGCCACAGGCGGACAGGGCCAAACAGGCCAGCAATACAACAGCAATTCGTTTGAGAGTCATGGCGGCTTCAGGTCGCGGAAATCGGCGGCCAGTATCCTCGCGTCACCGTCAAACACCAATAGCCCTATTAAAAATACGGGTTGCTTGAGCGCATGGAGCACTTGGGCAACCGGCACAGGAATCCCTCCATGAATCGCCGTTTCCAGGCCTGGCGTCACCCACTGCTTGCAATCCTTCCACTGCTGGCCGCACTCGCTGGCTGCACCGGCGGTGACAGCGACAAACCAAAAACCCATGCGCTGGCCACTTATTCAAGCGCCACCTGGGAAGCCCTTCCCGCCGTATCCGACAGCGATCTGGTCGCCGGTTTCGGCTCATGGCGCAGCGCCTGCACCCGATTGAAAGCCGATGCGGTCTGGGGCCCGACCTGCGCAACTGCGGCCAATGTGCCGCAGAGTGCCAGCGAAATTCGCGCCTTTCTCAAACAGAACCTCGATGTGTATGGCTTACGCGCGGAAAACGACAACCCCAACGGCCTGATCACCGGCTATTACGAACCGGTCTACCCCGGCAGTCTGACGCCCACCGAGGCTGTCAACGTGCCGGTTTATGGCGTGCCGGAAGACATGATCATCGTGTCCCTGGACAGCATTTATCCGGAGCTCAAGGGCAAGCGCCTGCGCGGCCGGCTCGAAGGGCGAGTGCTCAAGCCTTACGACGACGCGGCGACCATCGAATCCAAAGGCGTGAAAGCACCGGTGGTGGCTTACCTGACTGATCCGATGAACCTGCAATTTCTGCAAATCCAAGGTTCCGGACGGATTCAGACCGAGGACGGCAAACAACTGCGCATCGCCTACGCCGACCAGAACGGCCATCCCTACCGGCCGATCGGACGCTGGCTGGTCGAGCAGGGCGAGCTGAAGAAAGAAGAGGTGACCATGAGCGCCATCAGCAACTGGGCCAAAGCCAATCCGTCACGGATTCCCGAACTGCTGGCCAGCAACCCGAGTTACGTGTTCTTCACCCGCAACCCGGACAGTAACGAAGGTCCACGCGGCTCGCTGAACGTGCCGCTGACCGCAGGTTACAGTGCGGCAGTGGATCGCAAGGTGATTCCGCTGGGCAGTCTGTTGTGGCTGTCGACTACGCGCCCGGATGGCACGCCGCTGGTGCGCCCGGTGGCCGCGCAGGATACCGGCGGCGCGATTGCCGGCGAGGTTCGCGCGGACCTGTTCTGGGGCACCGGTGATGCCGCCGGGCAATTGGCCGGCGACATGAAACAGCAGGGGCAGATCTGGATGCTCTGGCCGAAAGGCGCGCCGTTGCCGCAAGTGCCGCAGGTGGCGGATACAGTGAAGAAGTAACCTTCGGATTCGCCGAGGCAGTCAGACCGCTATCGCGAGCAGGCTCACACCTACATTTGGAATGCGTTCCCCTGTAGGAGTGAGCCTGCTCGCGATGAGGCCATCAGCAACACACCCGACAATCAGATCGACACAAAGAAGAACGAAGCAATCAAGCCCATCCCCACAAACCACACCACCGAGCGCAACGCCGCCCAGTCCGCCAGGTAGCAAATGATGTACAACAAGCGACTGGTGATGAACAGCACCGCCAGCACGTTGACCGTTACCAACTGCGCCGTACCGACCAGGTGCGCAACGAGCACCGCGGCGGCAAATGCCGGGGTCACTTCAAAACTGTTCAGTTGCGCGGCATGCGCACGTCGGGCCACACCGCCGACGCTGTCGAGAAAATCCCGCGGATCGTAATTGTCCTTCAGCCGGAAACCGCCAGACGCTTTCGCCACGATCGTGCACACGTACGGCAGGAAAATCGCGATCAACACACACCACAGAGCTACCGTCATAACACCATCCTTTTTGATTTTGGAATTCGCGGGCAGGCAGAAAGACATCGCCAGCCCAAGGCTAAGAGCCGCCCGCGGCCGAAAGGTTCTTGAGGTAGCGCATACCGACAAACCACACGGATCACACTGAGCCCGACTGCATCACCCACAGCACCAGAGCGTAGCTGACAACCGGACATTCCACGCTGCATGCAGCAACGCCGTCAGAGCTGTCGTCATGCTCGCCCCCGCATCTGACGCTGAACCAATTAGTCAGATTATTGATTCGCGATGTGTCCATGGCTGTTTATACTGCGCGCGACCACGCCGCACTCAGTTGCGCACAGAAAAATACCAATAAATGTTGCCTGCGCCGCTCTCTCCGAGATCGGGCGACGGCCCGCGTATGCCTGATCAAAGCGTCAAGACTACTAACAGAGACCTTGCGCATGCCACTCGCCTTGCTTGCCCTCGCCGTCGCCGCCTTCGGCATCGGCACCACTGAATTCGTGATCATGGGCCTGCTGCCCGACGTCGCCCGCGACCTGGCCGTGAGCATTCCCCACGCTGGTCTGTTGATTACAGGTTATGCGTTGGGTGTGGTGTTCGGCGCACCGATCCTGGCAATCGGCACCGCGAACATGCCGCGCAAAGCAACCTTGCTGGGAATGACGCTGATGTTCATCCTCGGCAACGTGCTGTGCGCCCTCGCGCCGAATTACGCCACGCTGATGGCCGCGCGCGTGGTCACCGCCCTGTGTCACGGCGCGTTCTTCGGCATCGGCTCGGTGGTCGCCGCCGGACTGGTCGCGCCGAACAAGCGCGCCCAGGCTATCGCCATGATGTTCACCGGCCTGACGCTGGCCAACGTGCTCGGCGTTCCACTGGGCACTGCGCTCGGCCAATACGCCGGTTGGCGCTCGACGTTCTGGGCGGTGTCGGTGATCGGCGTGATCGCGGCGCTTGCGCAATGGCTGTGGTTGCCAAAACACATTGCGATGGACAAGGCCAACCTCGCCAGCGAGTTCAGAGTGCTGGGCAAGGTCAACGTGCTACTGGCGCTGGGCATGAGCGTGCTGGCCTCGACCAGTCTGTTCAGCGTGTTCACCTACATTGCGCCGATTCTGCAAGACATCACTGGCGTCAGCCCCCACGGCGTCACGGTGATGTTGCTGCTGTTTGGCGTCGGTCTGACGGGTGGCAGCATGCTCGGCGGGCGTCTGGCCGACAGCCGTTTGCTGCCTTCGCTGGTCGGCGTGGCTTTGGCGGTGGTGGTGATTCTGGCCGCGTTCAGCCAGACCAGCCGCTCAGTGGTGCCAGCAGCGATCACGCTGGTGTTGTGGGGGATTTTCGCTTTTGCGCTGTGCCCGATTCTGCAACTGCTGATCATCGATCAGGCCCATGATGCGCCGAATCTGGGTTCGACGCTGAACCAAAGCGCGTTCAATCTGGGCAATGCGGCGGGCGCGTGGATTGGCGGGCTGGTGGTAGCCAGTGGCGCGGATCTGACGGACCTGCCATGGACCGGGGCGCTGGTCGGTGTGCTGACGGTGCTGGCGGCGTTGTGGTTTATTTATCTGCAACGTGGTCGGACGGTTGCGGTCAATGTGTCGGACTGATTGCGGTGTGCCAGATAGAGCCCTCACCCTAGCCCTCTCCCGGAGGGAGAGGGGACTGATTGGGGGATGCTTGGGAACGTAGGCGACAGGAACGAGCCTCGTCGAATCCAAAATCAACCCGGTCGTTCAGGTCGATGTTCCACGCAAGACACCTCGGTCGGCTCCCTCTCCCTGCGGGAGAGGGCTGGGGTGAGGGGCTGTCGGGCGTGACGCAAAATCCGAATGTGCCCTCAGCCAACCCCACCCCATCAAACCCCTGCGCCCAAAACTCCGGTCGCGCTCCATTCACCCTTCATCCAAAGGACCCCGGATGCTTGAACTTGTCGCCGCTTTCATCTGCTTGACCACCCTTCTCACCTTCGTCAACTTCCGCTTCATCGGCCTGCCGCCGACTATCGGCGTAATGGTCACTGCCTTGCTGTTCTCGCTGATCCTGCAGGGCCTCAGCGTGCTCGGCTTCCCCGGCCTCGAAGACCGTGTGCAGCAACTGATCGGCCAGATCGACTTTGGCGATCTGTTGATGAACTGGATGCTGTCGTTCCTGCTGTTCGCCGGCGCCCTTCACGTCAACCTTAATGACCTGCGCAGCTACCGCTGGCCCATCGGCCTGCTGGCGACCTTTGGTGTATTGATTGCCACTGCAGTGATCGGCAGCCTCGCCTATTACATTTTTGCCCTGTTCGGCTGGCACGTGAGTTTCCTCTACTGCCTGTTGTTCGGCGCGCTGATTTCGCCCACCGACCCGATTGCAGTGCTCGGCGTATTGCGTACCGCCAATGCCTCGAAACCACTGAAAACCACCATCGTCGGTGAGTCGCTGTTCAATGACGGCACCGCGGTCGTGGTGTTCACTGTGCTGCTGGGTATCGCGCAACTGGGCGAGACCCCGACCATCAGCGCCACCGCGATGCTGTTTGCGCACGAGGCGCTGGGCGGTGTGCTGTTTGGCGGACTGATCGGTTACCTGGTCTATCGCATGATCAAAAGCGTCGAGCAGCATCAGATCACCGTGATGCTGACCCTGGCGCTGGTAATTGGCGGTTCAGCGATGTCCACCGAATTGCATGTCTCGGCGCCGATCGCGATGGTGGTTGCCGGGCTGATCATCGGCAACCTGGGCCGTAACCTGGCGATGAACGACATGACCCGCCGCTACCTCGACGGTTTCTGGGAGTTGCTCGATGACATGCTCAACGCCTTGCTGTTTGCGCTGATCGGCATGGAGTTGTTGCTGCTGCCGTTCAACTGGCTGCACATGGCCGCAGCGGGTTTGCTCGCGGTGGCGATTCTGCTGTCGCGCCTGCTCACCGTGGCCCCGGCGATTCTGTTGCTGCGGCGCTGGCGCTCAGTGCCGGCCGGCACCATCCGCATCCTGACGTGGGGCGGTTTGCGCGGTGGCGTCTCGGTAGCCCTGGCGCTGGCTTTGCCGCTGGGCCCGGAGCGCGATCTGCTGCTGAGCATCACCTACATCGTGGTGCTCTCATCGATCCTTCTCCAGGGCCTGAGCATCGGCAAACTGGTCAAGCATGCAACGCGCAACGAGCCGGCTACCGTGCCTGAGCCAGCGCACCACTGATCATTTCAGGGAGGACTGCGGATCGGTTTTCTTCGCCTGATCCGCAGGTTCCTTCGGCACCCCGCTCTCGCTGCGGATTTGCGCATGGCTGATCAGCGCGAAGATGAAGCTGCCGCCGATGATATTCCCCGCCAGTGTCGGACCGGCAAATACCATCCAGAAATCACTCCACGGCAGTTCGCCGGCAAATACCAAGTACGAAACCTCCGCCGAACCTACGACGATGTGGGTGAAGTCGCCCAGTGCCATGAAGTAGGTGATGAGGATAATGATCCACATCTTCGCGCTTTCCATGGACGGGATCATCCAGACCATGGTGGCAATCATCCAGCCGGAGACGATGCCTTTGGCGAACATCTGACTGGCGTGGTTTTCCATGACCTTGCGACCGATTTCGAGAAAGGCATGGTCCGTCTTGCTGTCGAAAATCGGCAGCTCAAGCATCACATACGCCACCAGAATCGTGCCGCACAGGTTGCCGATCAGCACCACGCTCCACAGCCGGATCAGTCGGGCAAAATTCAGCAGGGTTGGCTTGGTCATCACCGGCAACACCGCGGTCAGGGTGTTTTCGGTGAACAGTTGCTGGCGCGCCAGAATCACCGCGAGAAAACCTGCGCAATAACCGAAGCTGGCGATCACCTTGAACTCGTCACCGTCGGGCAGACGCGAGTTGAGCAGGCCCATGCCCATCAGCGACAACCCCATCGTCAACCCGGCCGCCAACGCCGACCACCAGAGCGCGGCAATGCTGCGTTCCAGTTCCTGATCGCCTTGGGTGCGGATGATTTCATGCAGGACGGCCGCGCGAGGCGGCTGGCTTTTCTCGACTTCGTGCTGCTCTTTGGCCGAGAGGTCGGGGGTTTTGTCGCTGGTGGGCGTGGTCATGGCGTGGCAACCGTGGGGGGGGCGATTTAGCTACGACCGTTGCGCTTCATGGCTGTTCAGTGGCCAGATCAATCTTCGCTGATGGCACCACCGCTATCGCCGGCAGGCTGGCTCCCACAGGCACATTGTCGCCTCTGTGGGAGCCAGCCTGCTGGCGATGAAAGCGCCGCCAATCTTATTGAACGGCCTCGTCATCCTTGAACTGATCTTTTACATACCTGATCTCGGTCCGCCCGTGCGGCGCCGGCAAGCCGTCTTCACCCAGATTCACAAAGACCATTTTCTCAACGGTCAGAATGCTCTTGCGGGTGATCTTGTTGCGCACTTCGCACGTCAGGGTGATCGAGGTGCGGCCGAACTCGGTGGCGGTAATGCCCAGTTCGATGATGTCACCCTGGCGCGAGGCGCTGACGAAGTTGATCTCGGAAATGTACTTGGTCACCACGCGCTGGTTGCCCAGCTGGACGATCGCGTAGATCGCCGCTTCTTCGTCGATCCAGCGCAGCAGACTGCCGCCGAACAGGGTGCCGTTGGGGTTGAGGTCTTCGGGTTTTACCCATTTGCGGGTGTGGAAATTCATCTTCACTCCTTGGTCTCTTGCCGAATGATGGCGCCATCTTGGCAGACCGGGCGGTCATGCTCCATGCGGCTTCGACTATGGTCGCCATTAACGATCTTCATCCAACCGACAGAAACCCTTTGGAAGATCAGTCTGGACGGCTATAATCGCCACCGTTTCAAAACGGTAATGATCACTTGTTACCGTTTTCCCGCCACCTGTCCGAGGGGCGCTGCAGCAGGTTCGACCTGTCAGGCTCGGATGGGGCGTTGACCGGCCGCAGGCTGGACACTAAACGCACAACGGCGCCCATTCGCATACATTACGAATGGAGGCTCTTCATGAGCGCTGTTATCACGCCTGCAGATTTTACCGATTACAAAGTCGCCGACATGTCCCTGGCCGCCTGGGGCCGTCGCGAAACCATCATCGCCGAGTCGGAAATGCCGGCCCTGATGGGTCTGCGTCGCAAGTACGCCAGCGAGCAGCCGCTCAAAGGCGCCAAGATCCTTGGCTGCATCCACATGACCATCCAGACCGCCGTGCTGATCGAAACCCTGGTTGCCCTGGGTGCCGAAGTTCGCTGGTCGTCGTGCAACATTTTCTCCACCCAGGACCAGGCCGCTGCCGCTATCGCGGCTGCCGGTATCCCGGTGTTCGCCTGGAAAGGCGAAACCGAAGAAGAGTACGAGTGGTGCCTGGAGCAGACCATCCTCAAGGATGGCCAGCCATGGGACGCCAACATGATCCTCGACGACGGCGGCGACCTGACCGAGCTGCTGCACAAGAAATACCCGCAGGTGCTGGACCGCGTTCACGGCGTGACCGAAGAAACCACCACCGGTGTACACCGTCTGCTGGACATGCTGGCCAAGGGCGAGCTGAAAATCCCGGCCATCAACGTCAACGACTCGGTGACCAAGTCCAAGAACGACAACAAGTACGGCTGCCGTCACAGCCTCAACGATGCGATCAAGCGCGGTACCGACCACCTGCTGTCCGGCAAGCAAGCGCTGGTCATCGGTTACGGTGACGTGGGCAAGGGTTCGGCCCAGTCCCTGCGTCAGGAAGGCATGATCGTCAAAGTCTCCGAAGTCGACCCGATCTGCGCCATGCAAGCGTGCATGGACGGTTTCGAGCTGGTATCGCCGTTCATCGACGGTATCAACGACGGTTCCGAAGCGAGCATCGACAAAGCGCTGCTGGGCAAGATCGACCTGATCGTGACCACCACCGGTAACGTCAATGTTTGCGACGCGAACATGCTCAAGGCCCTGAAGAAGCGCGCCGTGGTCTGCAACATCGGTCACTTCGACAACGAAATCGACACCGCTTTCATGCGCAAGAACTGGGCATGGGAAGAAGTGAAGCCACAGGTGCACAAGGTTCACCGCACCGGTACCGGCAGCTTCGACCCACAAAACGACGACTACCTGATCCTGCTGGCCGAAGGCCGTCTGGTGAACCTGGGCAACGCCACCGGTCACCCGAGCCGCATCATGGACGGTTCGTTCGCCAACCAGGTTCTGGCGCAGATCTTCCTGTTCGGCCAGAAGTACGCCGACCTGTCGCCAGCTCAGAAAGCCGAGCGTCTGACCGTGGAAGTACTGCCGAAGAAACTCGACGAAGAAGTGGCTCTGGAAATGGTCCGCGGCTTCGGCGGCGTGGTCACCCAACTGACCAAGCAACAGGCTGACTACATCGGCGTCACCGTCGAAGGCCCGTTCAAGCCGCACGCCTACCGGTACTAAGAGCAGCTGCGAGCGTCAAGCTGCAAGCGGCAAGTAAAAGCGGGTGGTTTACTTGAGGCTTGTAGCTGTCGCTGGCTTCTTCATCGTTATTTCGCAGCCGTTGGTTGCAAGCTCCACGCACAAGATTTCGGCACTCCGCCCTCTTGCAGCTTGAAGCTTGCAGCTTGCAGCTGGAGGTCCCCTCCGATGTCCCAAGAACGTCGCTACAGCTTCGAGTTCTTCCCGACCAAGACCGATGCTGGGCATGAAAAACTGCTCGCCACTGCCCGTCAGCTGGCCACTTACAATCCCGACTTCTTTTCCTGCACCTACGGCGCGGGTGGTTCGACCCGTGACCGCACGCTCAACACCGTGCTGCAGCTGGAAAGCGAAGTCAAAGTACCGGCCGCACCGCACCTGTCGTGCGTCGGCGACAGCAAGGACGACCTGCGCGGCTTGCTGAACGAGTACAAGGCTGCCGGCATCAAGCGCATCGTCGCCCTGCGCGGCGATTTGCCGTCCGGCATGGGCATGACCAGCGGTGAGCTGCGTCACGCCAATGAACTGGTCCAATTCATTCGTGAAGAGACCGGCGACCACTTCCACATCGAAGTCGCCGCCTACCCGGAGATGCATCCGCAGGCGCGCAACTACGAAGACGATCTCGCCAACTTTGTGCGCAAGGCCCGTGCCGGTGCCGACAGCGCGATCACCCAGTACTTCTTCAACGCCGACAGCTACTTCTACTTCGTCGAGCGTTTGCAGGCACAGGGTGTGGATCTGCCGATCGTGCCGGGGATCATGCCGATCACCAACTACAGCAAACTCGCGCGCTTCTCCGATGCCTGCGGTGCGGAAATTCCGCGCTGGATCCGCAAGCAACTGGAAGCCTACGGCGATGACACGCAAAGCATTCAGCGCTTTGGCGAGCAAGTCGTCAGCGAGATGTGCGAGCGCCTGTTACAGGGCGGCGCGCCGGGGCTGCACTTCTATTCCATGAACCAGGCCGAGCCTAGCCTGGCGATCTGGAACAACCTGAAGTTACCGCGCTGAAGCAGCTGCAAGCTTCGAGCTGAAAGCTACAAGCAAGAACAAGAGATCGCAGTGTTTGGCAACGCCTTTTTTGGGTTGTCGTGCTGCGATTTTTTGCGTTTGAAGCCGCGAAACAGAGCTTGTGCGGCCGCTTTCTGGCTCTTTCGCGATTCTCGTCGTAATCTCCAGCCATGCCTTTGATCACACAGTTGTTCGCCGTGCTGGTATTTGCTTGCCTGAGCTTCGCCGCTCGGGGCGAGAAGTTGCGTATTGTCACCGAGCCGTGGGCGCCGTACGTGTATGAAGACGGCGGCAAGAACCTCGGCCTCGACTATGAAACCACGGCCATCGTGTTCCAGCGTCTGGGCATCGAAGTCGAATGGCAGTTCCTGCCGTGGAAACGCTGCCTGTCGATGCTGGAAACCGGTCAGGCTGACGGCGCGCTGGATATTTTTCACAGCGCCGAGCGTGACAGCACCCTGCTCTATCCGAGCGAGCCATTATCGGACGTCGAGTTCGTGATGTTCTACGCCAATGACCGGCCGCACCCGTTCAATCGTCTCGAAGAACTCAAAGGCCTGACCATCGGCACCTCGCCCGGCTATTTATACAGCGAAGATTTCAGCCAGTCGCAGCTGTTTACCCGGGAACCGGCACCGACCCATGAAGCCAACTTTGGCAAACTGGTGCGTGGGCGCATCGACCTGCTGATTACTGATCGCCGCGTCGGCCAGCATTTGCTCGATGAATTGAATATACGCAGCCTGATCACCGAAAACCCCACGGTTATTAGTCGCCAGAGCCAGTTTTTGGCCGTTCGGCGCAATGCCGGCATGGATCTGCTGGTACAGCGATTCGGTGCCGAGCTCAAGCGTTTCAAGCGCGAACCAGCCTACGCCGAGCTGAGCGCGCGCTATGGTGCCGCGCCCGTTGGCAGTGTTTTGTTGAACTCGGCGACGGTCAGCGGCAAAACCGTTGAGCAGCAGGAAAGCGGCGCGCGGTGATTGCTCTGTTATACTCCGGCGTTCCCGCCAGGCTCACGCCCGGACGCCCGGAACCGTAACAGGCCTCCCGACCCGCTACAGCGCAGCTTTGCAGCCCGCGCGAGCGCTCCCGACGTGCCTTCGGAACCGCAGCAGGACCGGACGGGATTGCGTCCTCTTAAACGCCATTCGCGCCAGGCAAGACTCCCATTGGGCCAAGCCCTAACTAAAACAGGATTACTCATGTCCTTTGCTTCCCTCGGTCTCTCCGAGGCTTTAGTCCGCGCCATCGAAGATGCGGGCTATACCGAGCCTACTCCGGTGCAACAGCGGGCCATTCCCGCCGTGTTGCAAGGTCGCGACCTGATGGTTGCGGCACAGACAGGTACCGGTAAAACCGGCGGTTTCGCCCTTCCGATCCTGGAGCGGTTGTTTCCCAACGGTCACCCGGACAAATCCCAGCGCCACGGCCCGCGCCAACCGCGCGTACTGGTCCTGACCCCGACCCGCGAACTCGCGGCCCAGGTTCACGAGAGCTTCAAGATCTACGCCCGTGACCTGAAATTCGTCAGCGCCTGCATCTTCGGCGGCGTCGGCATGAACCCGCAGGTTCAGGCCATGTCCCGCGGTGTCGACGTGCTTGTCGCCTGCCCGGGTCGTCTGCTCGACCTCTGCGGCCAGGGCAGCGTGGATCTGTCCCACGTTGAAATCCTCGTCCTCGACGAAGCCGACCGCATGCTCGACATGGGTTTTGTGCATGACGTGAAGAAAGTCCTCGCGCGCCTGCCGGCCAAGCGTCAGAACCTGCTGTTCTCGGCGACCTTCTCCAAGGACATCACCGACCTCGCCGGCAAACTGCTGCACAACCCGGAACGCATCGAAGTGACGCCGCCGAACACCACGGTCGAGCGCATCGAGCAACGCGTGTTCCGTCTGCCGGCCAGCCACAAGCGTGCCTTGCTGGCGCACCTGATCACCGCCGGCGCGTGGGAACAGGTGCTGGTGTTCACCCGCACCAAGCACGGCGCCAACCGTCTGGCCGAGTACCTGGACAAGCACGGCCTGCCGGCTGTAGCGATCCACGGTAACAAGAGCCAGAATGCGCGCACCAAAGCCCTGGCCGACTTCAAGGCCGGCGAAGTGCGCATTCTGGTTGCCACCGACATCGCTGCCCGGGGCCTGGACATCGACCAGCTGCCTCACGTGGTCAACTTCGAGCTGCCGAACGTCGATGAAGACTACGTGCACCGGATCGGCCGTACCGGCCGTGCCGGTCGTTCGGGCGAGGCGATCTCGCTGGTCGCGCCGGACGAAGAAAAACTGCTGAAAAGCATCGAGCGCATGACCAAGCAGAAGATCGCCGACGGCGACCTGATGGGCTTCGACTCGAGCACCATTGAAGCCGAGAAGCCGGAAGCCCGCGAGCGTCCGGACATGCGCAACCCGCGTAACCCTCGCGGCCCGCGCGGCGACGGCCCGAATGGCGGTGGCGGCGGCGGCGGCCGTAAGGACAAAGGCAAAGACAAGGGCAAGGAAAAACCGGCCGGCGAACGTGGCGAGCGCCCTGCCCGCCAGCAGAAGCCGCGCGAAGGCACGCCGAGCCGCGAACAGCGTCCGAGCCAGCCACCGCGTGCAGCGGCGGATCGTGCTCCGGACGAGTTCCTCGACGACGAAATCGATAACTTCGGCAACCGCGTTGATTACGTGCCGAAAGCCGCACCGGCCGGCGGCCGTGGTCGTCGCCCAGGCGCACCGGCCCAAGGCGCAGGCGCCGGCGCACCGCGCGGCGGTCAGTCGCAAGGTCGCCAGAACGGCCCGCGCAACAGCAACGGTTCGAGCACCGGCACCCCACCGGCCAAACGCAGCGGCCCGCGCAACGGCGCACCGCGTGACGGTCAGGGCCGTCGTGACGAGTCTTCGTCGTCCTCGCGCAACCGCCGTCCAGCCCGTGACGATCAGCCACGTAGCGAGCCAGCCGTGCAGAACCCGCGCAGCACCGGGCCGAAGATCATGCACAAGGAATCGAAAGCCGACCGCTTTCCGACCCCTGAGCAGCTCGATCAACTGCCAAGCCGCCCGCGTGGCGAAAAACCAGCACTGCTGACCCGCAATCGCTGAGTTCAAGCCGCAATGAAAAATGCCCCGGTTCGAAAGAGCCGGGGCATTTTTTTGTCCTGACGCTTATATGCACATCCCCTGTGGGAGCCAGCCTGCTGGCAATGAGGACAGCACATTCAAAACTTGTGGTGGCTGACCCACCGCTATCGCCAGCAGGGTAGCGCCCACAGGGGCTCTGCGGTGAAGTGAAGTGTTTGTGACAGGCAATAAAAAACGCCCCCGGCCTTACGACCGGGGGCGTTTTTGTATGGCGGCGAAAATTACTTCGCTTTCACACCTTCAAACGAAACATACAGCTCGACCGCATCGGACTTCGGCCCGAGGTCTTTCTGCTTGCCGAAATCGGAACGCTTGATGGTGGTGGTGCCTTCGAAGCCGGCACGGTAGCCGCCCCATGGATCCTTGCCTTCGCCCAGGAAGGTCGCTTTCACGACGACAGGCTTGGTCACGCCCAGCAGGGTCAGGTCGCCGGTCACGTCAGCAGTGTTGGCACCGGTGGATTTGACGCTGGTGGAAACGAAGGTGGCCTTGCCGAATTTGCTGGCGTTGAGGAAATCAGCGCTGGCGATGTGCTTGTCGCGTTCGGCGTGGTTGGTGAACACGCTGGCGGTGTTGACGTTGAATTCGATCTTGCTGTCTTCAGGCTTGGCAGCGTCGAAGCTGAACTTGCCGTCGATGTCCTTGAAAGTACCGGTGATGAAGCTGTAGCCCAGGTGGCTGATCTTGAAATCAACGAAGGCGTGCTGGCCTTCTTTGTCGACGACGTAGTCAGCGGCCATTACGTTGGCGGACAGCACGGCAGAACCGATTGCCAGAGCGGCCAGAGTCTTTTTCAACATGCTTTCTTTTCCTTTGAGTCGAGGTTGAATTTCAGGCTTTGCGACCGAGCATTCGGGTAAGGGTCGCATCACGATCGATAAAGTGGTGCTTCAATGCTGCCAACGCATGAAGGCCGGAAAAAATTACCAGCGCCCACGCCAGCCAGAGATGAATCACCCCAGCGGTATCTGCCTGATCCGGTAGTCCGGAGAGCAGTGCAGGAACTTCAAACAGGCCAAACACCGGGATCCCGACACCGTCTGCGGTGGAAATCAGGTAACCGGCAATCATCACAGCGAACAGCGCCAGATACAGAAACCCGTGGCCGAATTTTGCGCCGAGGCGGGTCATGTGGCTGTAGCTTTGCAGCGTCGACGGCGGTGGACTGATAAAGCGCCACAGCACCCGCAACACCATCACACCCAGCAGCACCAGACCGATACTCTTGTGCAGGTCCGGCGCGTCTTTGCGCCAGGTGCTGTAGTAATCCAGCCCGACCATCCACAGACCCAGCGCAAACAGCCCGAAGACCACCAGCGCCACGCCCCAGTGCATGACGATGCTGACCCAACCATAGCGCGAAGAAGAGTTACGTAGCTGCATTGCCCAAATCCTGTGAGAACTGCGAACCAAGACTAGCGAGTTATCTATCGAATTAAAGCGGAAAATTTCGCTTTGAAATATCGAGAAATACGATCAAGAGCTTCTGGCTATCGTGTTAAGGAAAGATTAACTCAACGCAAAATCCCACCTCAGAAAGAAAAAAATCTCACACGCAAAGCTTCCGTCCCCTCAATCAAGCGTACGAAACATCCTCAAAAAAATAGGAATGATCTCTGTTTTGCATAGAATGAGTCTTTGGAATCACCGTATTTCGAGCGAAGAGGGCAGGAAACATCGGGGGGTTCTCACCGCGACTAGACCACTTACCAGTCCTCTACTACTCTCTCAGCCAGCAAAGCCGACGTTTTGCAGGAAGGCGTCCGGATGCCAGTTAAAGATCAATACGGGGAAAAGGGATGCGATTTGACGGCGAACTCGACGAGTTAAAAATAAAACTATCTTCCCTGCAAAATGCGGGAGTATGGAGAGTCGTCAACCAAAATCAACATCAGTTCAGAGCTAATAGCAGAGGAATAATGAACTGGTACCCATCTACGGGGAATATTAATTTTCAAGGAGACCTAAACTCATCAGAACAGCTAAAAACATTAGTAGAAGGCTTATTAAATATTAATGCACACGAAGATACGTCTGCCATCGAAAATACCGTCGCTGAAACAGAAGCCGCTGTAGCCGAGCTTTCAACAGATTCTCAGGCGCCAGACACTTACTTTCTCGATGACTCCTATTCTGATTCTGAACTGGTGATCGGTCTGGTCGGCACTATTGGCACCAACCTAGCCGAGGTAGCAGGATTGATCGAAGAGCGCCTCCTTAAATTCAACTACAGCGCTGAACGTATAAAAATATCTACTGATATAATTGCAAATCTGGGAAATCCAGCCTCCAGCACGGATGAATATGGAAGAATCAGCTCCTACATGGAGGAGGGAAATAATTTACGAAAAAACAGCAAAGACAACTCAATACTGGCATTAGGGGCCGCCGCCAGAATCAATCTACTTCGAAAAGAACAAGAAGCCTTTCGCAGAAAATCCTTTATTATCAACTCATTGAAAAACCCAGCAGAAGTACAGAGACTTCGAAAAATTTATTCACATGGCTTTTTCTTAATTGGCGTACATGCCGACCATACTAGAAGACATAACTATCTAACAAAAGACAAATCCATCTCTGAAGAGCAGGCATCAAAACTAATAGACAGAGACGCGGACGAGCGAGACGACTTTGGCCAGCACACCCGAGACACTTATCACCTTTCAGACTTTTTTATTGATTACAACGGAAATTCAGACTCACTAAAAAAACAAATTTGGAGGGTTTTTGATCTGCTTTTTGGCAAGCCCTACATAACGCCGACATTTGATGAATACGCCATGTTCATGGCATTCTCAGCATCTTTGAGATCAGCCGATTTATCGCGTCAAGTTGGGGCCGTGCTGACGAAAGACAAGTGCATAGTTTCCACTGGCGCAAACGACGTACCCAAAGCACACGGCGGATTATATTGGCCCGAAATAGATGAAAAAACCCAAGAAATCGTCGATACAAAAGATGGCCGGGACTACATGAAAGGCGAGGACTCTAACGCAACTCAAAAAAGACTGATAATTGACAGCATATTGGACGTAATTCCTTCAGAGTATCGAGAAGAACTCAGACCACTAATCAAAAAAAGCAAAATTAAAGACATTACGGAATACGGCAGAGTTGTTCATGCCGAGATGGAAGCGTTACTTTCGAGTGCTAGGCTCGGCATCAGCACATCAGGCAGTGACTTATACTGCACAACATTTCCATGCCACAATTGCGCGAAACACATAGTAGCTTCCGGAATAAAGAGAGTCATATATGTGGAGCCGTACCCTAAGAGTAAAGCTCTGGATTTCCACTCTGACTCCATATCACTAAATCAGCATAGTGACAATGTGGTATTTGCACCATTCATCGGAGTAGGCCCTAGGAGTTTTTTTAATTTATTCTCCACCAACCTAGGTAGTGGCTATCCTGTCATAAGGAAATCTGATGACGGACAAGCTCTTGACTGGAGTGAGCACGATGCTAAATTACGCACCCAAATGCTGCCTTGCTCGTACATTGAACGCGAAACAATAGCTGCAAACCTTTTGTCAAAGTACCTAGAGGGAAGCCCAAATGACACCATCTAAAGAAGATTTCCTCAACCATTTAGCGGAGTCTCGTCGCACTGTTGAGCAGTGGCCATTATGGAAGCAGGAGGCGCTCAAGGCATCCCCGCAACATAGCAATTCTTCTTCGGCACCAGTATCGCAACAAAAAGATAAGCGTTAATTTTCCAAAAAATATAATTAGGTGATTTATACGACACAAATCCGTCGGTGCTTACCTAGTTATAACCAGCAGCTATATAAAGCTTGAGAACCATTTCAGATAAAAAACGCGGCATAAATGCCGCGTTTTTTTATTCAGTCAAGCCTTACTGCGCTTTGGTCTCGGTGGTTGCCGCAGGTGTGGCTGCGGGTTTGGCCGCTGGCTTTTTCGCCGGCTCAGCCTTTTTCGCTGACGCTTTGGTCGCAGTTTTTTTCGTTTCAGTTTTCGCCGCAGGCTTCTTCGCCGCTGGCTTGGCCGCGGCTTTCTTCGCAGGCTCGGCTTTCACCGGGGCCGCTGGTTTCGGCGCTTCCGCCGGAGCGGGCACAGGGGCCGGGGTCGGCGCTGGCGCTGGAGCAACTGGAGCAGGTGCCGGTTCTGGAGCCTTCACCGGTTCTGGCTTCTTCTCGTCATCCGAACCACCGAACAGGTTGCTGAAGAAGTTGCCCTTCTTCGCCGCCACGGCACCCGCCGCGCCTGCTGCTGCGGCAGCCGGAACCGCTTTGGCCGGTTCGAACGATTTGCCTGCCGCCAGATCTTCAACCTGGCTGGCCGCACGCTGGCCAGTGCGCAGTGCACCTTCCAGAGTGCCCGGGTACAAGGTATCGGTGTGTTCGCCAGCGAACGCTACGCGTTGCAGCGGACGTTCCCACAGACGCCAGAACTTGCTGATCTGCCCCGGGCCGTAAGCCAGGTAGGCGCCGCCCATCGACGGGTCGGTGCTGTAGCGGCGGATTTCGTAACCGGTGAACGAGCCACGGGCCTGTGGATAAAACGCGTGCAGACGGATCAGCACCTGATCGACCATCTGCTTGTCGCCGAACGCCTGCATCACGCGGGCATTGTCGCCGGACAGGTTGATCACCACATTGGCGCCACCTTTGAGCGCTGGCTCGATCCAGAGCATGCCCAGACCGGTGTTGCTGTAGATCTCGCCGGACATGCGCGCCTTGCTTTCCCACACTGGCGTCTTGAATTTCAGCATGATCTGGTCGCGCCAGCCGTAGTTGGTGCCTTTGATCGCTGCCAGATGCTGGGCATCCAGCGCCGGGGTCAGGGCAATCTTGTTCAGTGCGCGCAATGGCACGGCCAGCACCACGTAGTCAGCCTGATAGCCGACGCTGCCGACTTTGACGGTCACGCCTTCCTTGTCCTGGGTGATGGCCGAGACCGGCGAGTTGGTCTTGATGGTCTTGATCTGTTTGACGAAGGCCTGCGCCAGCACCTGGCTGCCGCCGACCAGACGCGAGGCGCGCAGGTCACGGTCGGAAACGCCGCGATAGACGCGGTTCTGCTGGGCAAAGTACAGCAGCGACAGCCGCGACGGCTCATCGTAATGGGTGCGGATGTCCTGATTGATCAACTGACGCGCAGTGGCCGGCAGGTTCTGCTTGTCGAGCCAGCTCGACACGGTGATCTGGTCCAGCGCATGCAGCGTGGCGGTCGCGGCCGGGTTTTGCGGATCGTCGATCGAGCGCGCCAGGTCGTCGAGGGTTTTCTGGTAGCGCTTGAGCGCATCGGCGGTGGCCGGTTGCTTGGTGGCCAGATCAGCGGCGGAGAAATAGTCGCCGTCAATCAGATAGCTCGGCGTGCGCACGAATTCCGGTGCCGGGGTGGTGCCGAGCTTGAAGGTCGACACGTACTTGTTCAGCACCGGCTGGGTTTTGTCGTTGCCGATCCACTCGCTGGTGGCCATGCCCGAGCGACCGCCCAGGCTCGGTTTGGCTTCGAGCAGGGTGACCTGCCAGCCCTTGTTTTGCAGCTCATAAGCGGCGGTCAGGCCCGACAGGCCGCCGCCAATCACGATTGCAGTTTTATCCTTCGCCAGCGCTGTAACGCTGAACAGCCCCAACATCACCAGCGCACAGGCGCGCAGCCAACCGACAGACATTCAGCGAACTCCGGAAAAACATGTGGGAAAAAGCAGTTTGGCGGGTCAGACGACCCAAAGAACCGCGAAGAATACGTTAGCCATCAAAACGCCGCCAGCGGCGTCTATCGGCTCATACAAAGTAGCTCAATCGACACAATGGGTTGTTCCCGCGCGATGCATTGCATAGGCTTGCGCGATTGTTTGCCCGCGCCTGCCGCGAGCCGCCTCGAGGAGACTGTAAATGGGCCTGAATAAACAGTGGATGCAACGCGATCTCGCAGTGTTGTGGCATCCCTGCACCCAGATGAAAGACCACGAACAACTGCCGCTGATCCCGATCAAGCGCGGCGAAGGCGTCTGGCTCGAAGACTTCGAAGGCAAGCGCTATCTCGACGCGGTCAGCTCGTGGTGGGTTAACGTGTTCGGCCACGCCAACCCGCGGATCAACCAGCGCATCAAGGATCAGGTCGACCAGCTCGAGCATGTGATTCTCGCCGGCTTCAGCCATCAGCCGGTGATCGAGCTGTCCGAGCGTCTGGTGAAGATGACGCCGGAAGGCCTGAACCGGGTGTTCTACGCCGACAACGGCTCGTCGTGCATCGAAGTCGCGCTGAAGATGAGTTTTCACTACTGGCTCAACCGCGGTCAGCCAAACAAGAAGCGCTTCGTCACCCTGACCAACAGCTACCACGGCGAAACCATGGCGGCGATGGCGGTCGGCGACGTGCCGCTGTTCACCGAGACCTACAAAGCCCTGTTGATGGACACCATCAAGGTGCCGAGTCCGGATTGCTACCTGCGCCCCGACGGCATGGGCTGGGAAGCGCATTCACGCAACATGTTCGCCGCCATGGAACAGGCGCTGGCGGAGAATCATGACAGCGTCGCGGCGGTGATCGTCGAGCCGCTGATTCAGGGCGCTGGCGGCATGCGCATGTATCACCCGGTTTATCTGAAATTGCTGCGCGAGGCATGCGACCGTTATGGCGTGCACCTGATTCACGACGAAATCGCTGTCGGCTTCGGTCGCACCGGGACGATGTTCGCCTGTGAACAGGCCGGCATTCGTCCGGACTTCCTCTGCCTGTCAAAAGCCCTGACCGGCGGCTACCTGCCGCTCGCGGCATGCCTGACTACCGACGACGTCTACAGCGCGTTCTACGATGACTACCCGACTCTGCGCGCCTTCCTGCATTCGCACAGCTACACCGGCAACCCGCTCGCTTGTGCGGCGGCGCTGGCGACGCTGGATATTTTCGAACAGGACAACGTCATCGAAAACAACCAGGCACTGGCCCAACGCATGGCCTCGTCGACAGCGCACCTGGTCGATCACCCGAACGTCTCCGAAGTGCGCCAGACCGGCATGGTTCTGGCGATAGAGATGGTCAAGGATAAAGCCAGCAAAGAGGCCTACCCTTGGCAGGAACGCCGCGGCTTGAAGGTGTTCCAGCATGCACTGGAACGTGGCGCGTTGTTGCGGCCGCTGGGCAGCGTGGTTTATTTCCTGCCGCCGTACGTGATCACCCCGGAGCAGATCGATTTCCTGGCCGAGGTGGCGAGTGAAGGCATTGATATCGCCACGCGTGACAGCGTGAGCGTGGCGGTGCCGAAGGACTTTCATCCCGGTTTCCGCGATCCGGGCTGATCTACTTCACTTAAGCTTCAGCGGTACCGGACTACCGTCATCGCTGGCAAGCCAGCTCCCACAGGGTTTTGCGCAGAACCTGTGGGAGCTGGCTTGCCAGCGATGGGGCCGCCAGACTTTTACAAATTTTACAGAGACCCCGCATGAGACTGTCCCGCTTCTTTATCGACGCCCCGCTGAGCACCGGCGAACACGAACTGCCGGAAGCCCAGGCGCATTACATCAGCCGCGTGTTGCGCATGGCCGAAGGCGATGCGGTGCAGTTGTTCGACGGTTCCGGCCATGAGTTTCGCGGATCGCTGGTTGAGGTCGGCAAGAAGCGCGTCGTCGTGCAGATCGACGAGCAACTGCCGGGTCAGGTCGAGTCGCCGCTGCACATCCACCTCGGCCAGGGCTTGTCCCGGGGCGAGCGCATGGATTGGGCGATTCAGAAAGCCACCGAACTGGGCGTGAATGAAATCACCCCGATCTTCAGCGACCGCTGCGAAGTCCGCCTCAAGGACGAACGCGCCGACAAACGCCTGCTGCACTGGCGTCAGGTAGCGATCAGCGCGTGCGAACAATGCGGGCGCTCGCGAGTGCCGGTGATTCATCCGCCGGTCCTGCTGGCGGACTGGATCAAACAGACGGAAGCCGAGTTGAAACTGGTGCTGCATCCGGTGGCCGAGCCGCTGGTCAGCCATGCCCGACCGGCGACGCTGGCGTTCCTGATCGGCCCGGAAGGTGGTTTGTCCGACGCTGAAGTCGAGCAGGCCAAAGACAACGGCTTCCACGCCGCCCGCCTCGGCCCGCGGGTGCTGCGCACCGAGACCGCGCCGGTGGTGGCGTTGGCGGTGGCGCAGCAGCTTTGGGGTGATTTCTAAGGCCTCATCGCTGGCAAGCCAGCTCCCACAGGATCCTTGTTAACCACAACATGTGTGAACAACGCTAAACCCTGTGGGAGCTGGCTTGCCAGCGATTAGCCGCGCCTCGGTCTAGAGGACGTAAAACAAGATTGCGACAAAATGCAGCAGGCTCCCGGCAATCACGAACAGATGCCAGATCCCATGGGCATGCCGCAGCCGGTGATCGAGGGCAAAAAAGATAATTCCCACCGTATACAACACCCCGCCCGACGCCAGCCAGGCAAACCCCGCCGTGCCCAGCGCAGCGATCAGCGGCTTGACCGCCACCAGCACGATCCAGCCCATCACCGCGTAAATCACGATCGACAGAATCCGTGCCTCGGAGCGCGGTTTGATTTCCTGCAGGATGCCGATCAGCGCCAGCCCCCAGACGATCCCGAACAGTGTCCAGCCCCACGGCCCCCGCAGGGTCACCAGACAAAACGGCGTGTAGCTGCCGGCAATCAGCAGGTAGATCGAAAAGTGATCGACCTTCTTCATGATCGCTTTTTTGCGCCCGCGCACGCTGTGGTACACGGTCGAGGCGCTGTAGAGCACCAGCAGGGTGAACGCGTAGATCGCCACACTGACGATCTTCCACGGACTGCCGTCGAGACTGGCGATCACCAGCATCCACACGCCGCCAATAAACGCCGCCACCGCTCCGACCAGATGGGTCCAGGCGTTGAGTTTTTCCCCGTGATACATGTGTCGCATACCTCGTAGTCACTAACGCAAGCGCGCAAGGCTCGGGCCTTGAGCGTAAAAGCGCAATGTTTCTGTTCAACCTCGCCTGCGCGGCGCGCGGGAATTGGGCACAATCGGTCGATACCAAAAAGAGTCCGCGCCATGCTGATCGACGAAGAATTGACCCTGAAAAAACTCGAGGTGTTCCTCGCTTTCATGCGCACCGGCAACCTCGCCCGCGCCGCTGCCGAACTGCAGACCAGCAACGTCAGCGTGCACCGCGCGATTCACTCGCTGGAAAACGCCCTGCGCTGCCCGCTGTTCAAACACGAGGGGCGCAACCTGACGCCGCTGGAAAGTGCTTACGTGCTGGAAGAGCGCGCGCAGAAGCTGATCAACGATGTGGTCGACAGCGTGCGCCTGACCCGCGAAGCCGCCGGGTTCTCCGCTGAGCGCTTCAAGCTTGGCTCGCTGTATTCGTTGACGGTGAAAACCGTGCCGCAGCTGATCATGGGCCTGAAAATCCGCCGCAGCGAACTCAACATCGACCTGATCCTCGGCTCGAACATCGACCTGCTCTACAAGCTGAAAAACATGGAGGTCGACGCGATCCTGGTGTCACTCGACGACAGCATCAACGACCCGGACTGCGAGCAGATTGCGCTGTTCTCCGACGACATATTCCTCGCCACACCGGCGGATTCGAAGTTTGCTCAACGCAGTGAAGTCGATCTGGCCGAGGTGCGCGATGAAACATTCATCACCCTGACCCAGGGCTTTGCCACGCATCAGGATGGCAATCGGGTGTTCAAGCAGGCGGGGTTCGAGCCGAAAGTGGCGATGCAGGTGAATGACATTTTCACCCTGCTGAGCATGGTCAGCTCGGGGGTCGGTTATGCGTTGTTACCGGGGCGGATTGCGGCGGTGTACGAGAATCGGGTGAAGCTGATTCCGTTGCAGGAGAAGTATCGGTTGCAGCAGCACATCGGGGTGGTGTTTCTGAAGGCCAAGGAGAGGGATCCGAATCTGCTGGCGTTGCTGGCGGAGTGCCGTATGTATGCCAATCGCCAGGCCGGGGTTTGATCGACAGAAGATCAAGATCAAAATCAAGAGCTACCCCCTCACCCCAGCCCTCTCCCCCAAGGGGTAGAGGGGGAAGGGAGCAGATCGGGGGCTTTTCAGAACCTGAGTTCGACTCAGAAATTTCAGGTCGATGAAACTCCTGCATCCACTTCGGTCAGTCCCCTCTCCCTTTGGGCGGTCCGACGTTTCGGGAGGGCTAGGGTGAGGGTTAGCTTTTCGGCGGTCAGCCCATCAACCCACGCATCGCCAGAAACAACAGCGAAGGCCCAAGCAAGCAGCCAAGCGCGGTATAAAACGCCGCCGTCAGGCAACCATAAGGCACCAGCTTCGGATCAGTCGCCGCCAACCCGCCAGCGACGCCACTGGAAGTGCCCATCAACCCGCCGAAAATCACCGCGCTCCGCGGGTTGTTCAGGCCGATCATCGGCGCCACGAACGGTGTCATCACCATCACCAGAATCGCCTTGATCAACCCCGCCGCGATCGACAGCGCCATCACCTCGGAACTGGCGCCAATCGCCGCGCCTGTCACCGGCCCGACGATATAGGTCACGGCACCAGCGCCAATCGTGGTCAGGCTGACCGCATCGGTGTAACCGAACGCCATCGCCACACCCACACCCGCCACAAACGAGGTGCCGACGCCGACAAACAGCGCCAGCACGCCGACAAACCCGGCGCGTTTGAGCTCGTCGACACTGACACCAAACGCGGTGGCGACAATCGCAAAATCGCGCAGCATGGCGCCGCCGAGCAGGCCGATACCGGACAACAACGGAATATCCACCACGCCCTTCTGCCCGCCGGTCAGCGCGCCGCCGACATACGACAGCACCAGGCCGAGCAGAATGGCAATCGCCGAGCCGTGCAAGCGGCCCTTGGTGAAGGTGTTGGACATCCAGTAGGACACCCACATGGTCAGGCCGACAATCAAGAAGCCGCTGATCAGGCCGTAGCCGGTGATCACTTTCATCATCGATTCGTACATGGCGATTACCCCGCAGTCTTGGCTGGAGCAATCGGCGTCTGTTGCTTGTTGCCCATGCGCGTCAGCACAGGCACCAGAGCAAAGGCGATCACCACGGCCAGCGTGCCGGCGAGAATTGCCATCGGCCCGCCCTTCAGCGCGCCGTAGACGTTCTGCTGCGCCGCCATGGCAACCACGATGGGAATGTAGATCGCACTCCAGAACTCCACGCCCTGCTCGGTCTTGCCCTTGAGCCAGCCGCTTTTGTACAGATAACTGCCGAGGCCGATCAGCAGCAGCATCGCAATGCCGACACCGCCGACGTTGGCCGGCACGCCGATCAGCTTGCCGAGCAATTCACCGATCCAGATACCGACCAGCGTACAAAAGGCGAGAAACGCCACACCGTAAATAATCATTGTTGTAGTCCTCAAAGTGCATCGTCGAATGTTGTTTTTGTTGTTCGAAGCTTGAGTCGCGGCGGTTTTAGAGTTGGCGGCCACCCTCCTCTCGCAACAGCGCTTGCAGGGTGTCGAGGCGGGCACTGTCGAAGGCCGTGACGGTGCCCTGCTCGAACACCCGGCGCGCCAGTCCGGTCAGCACCGCACCGGGCGGCAGTTCGATTTGTAGACGCACGCCGCGCTCGTAGGCGCTTTGCACGGTGCCGCGCCAGTCCACCACGCGGCACATATTGAAGGCGAGGTCGTCGCGCAGCGCTTCTACCTTGGTCACAGGCCGCGCACGGCTACCGCTCAGGTAAGCGATTTTCGGGGTTCTCAATTCAACCCTGGCAAAGGCTTCGGCGAGGGTTTGCGCCGGTTCGTCCAGCAGCGGACAGTGCGACGGCACACTTACCGCCAGACGTTTTGCCAGACCGGCGCCACGACTGCGCGCCAGTTCGGCCACCGCTTGCATGCCGCGGTCACTGCCAGCGATGACTACCTGATTATCGGCGTTGATATTCGCCAGATACACCGGCGAATCCTCGCTGTGCACCCGCGCCATCAGCGTTTCGACTGCGGATAACTGCAAGCCGATGATTGCGGTCATGCCGTAGCCCTGTGGATAAGCCTGCTGCATCAGCTCACCGCGCAGGCTGACCAGATGCAACGCGTCACTGAAGCTCAAAGCCCCGGCGACCACCGCTGCGGGATAGGCGCCGATGGACAACCCTGCGACGTAATCCGCCGTCAGCCCGTCCTGCAACAACTGCCGTGAAGCCGCGACACCAGCGATCAGCAGGCACAGCTGAACCGCCCGTGTGGTGCGTAACGCTTCGGCAGAATCGAGCCGCGAGACATCTTCGCCGAGCACGTCGCTGGCCTCGGTCAACACTTCCCCTGGCAAGCGCTGGAGCATGCCGGTTTGCTGCGCGCCCTGGCCGGGGAACACCAGCAGACTGCTCACGCTGCCTGCTCCAGCGGCTGCCACGGATCAACCACCAATTGCGCCTGTCGCGCATTTTTCAGCAGTACCCGCGCCGAAGCACTGGCCCATTCGCGCAACGCCACCGCGCCGAATGGGGTTTGCAACTGCATGTCGACCCGGCACGCGGCGCGATCAAAAAACGCGACCAGTTCGCGTGCCTGATGACGGGTAATCGGTTGCGGTGCGCGCAGGATCAGATCGAGGTCACTGGCCGCGTGCATCGCGGCAAAACCGCTGGCCAGCTCAAAGCCGACACTGCCGCTGACACCCCATACCCAACCACAGTCATCGAGCATCGGCCGCAATTGCCTGAGCGCCTGCATGACCGGCAGATCACGCGCGCTGTCGACATGACACAACGCTTCAGGACTGACCCGCCGCACAATCGAATCGATGCGCATGAACGCCGCCAGCCGCTGCTCACGCAGCAACCCGCGCACGCCCACCGCGATCAAACCTTCAGCACTCAGCGCGCGCCGCACTACCACCGGTTGCCCGGCGGCCAGCGACTCGATCGCCCACGGCGGCGCATCCGCCGGCAACTGCGCTGGCGGCATGCCCCAGAGCAGATCGTGGGCCAGTGGCATGTTCACCACTGCGCCCTCAGCAATTCGCGAACCTTGCTCGACGCCGCGCGATTGCTGGCACCGAGGCGATTGCTCAGGTCGGTGCCGGTGATATCGCCGATGGCTTGCTTGAGGCATTCAGTAACCTGCGTCAGATCCTCTGCCGTCGGCTGTTCGATCTGCTGCACCGAGTGGGTTTCCCAGAGCAGACCGAGGCTGGCGTAGCTGTCGATGTCGTAGGCCATCGGCGGCACGCTGGCGGCCAGCGCTTCCAGTTCCTCAACGCTGCGCAACGTCACCCGCGCCGCCGAGGCCTTGCCCATCGCGTGGACCATCACCCCGGGATCACGCAGGGCGATCAGGCGGTTGGCCTGATAACCGTGCGCCAGAAACGCTCCGGACATGGCCTTGCCGACCAGCAAGGCAATCACCGGATGCCCGGCCAGCCGCGCACGGGCATAACTGCCCGCCGCGCCGGCCAGCGCTTGATGAATACCGAGCGCTTCTTCGCGCCGACCATAGGCCTGGCTCGGCACATCGACGATGGCGATGATCGGGCGCTTTTGCGCGTTATCGCGATCAGCGCTGATCGCGTCATCCACAGCCTTGGCCAGCCCCCAGCCTTCGAGCAAGCCGACTTCGCCGTTGCGAGCGCGTGGGAAACGATTGTCCGGGTCAGCGACCACGGCGATAAAACGCCCGAGGTCACCGTCAGCGACTTTCAAGGACGCCGGCAGGCCTTCGACGTTTTTAGCTCCCGCGCTCAGAGCGTTGAACCAGTGCAAGCCGCGCAATGAATAACCGCTCATGAGCGCTCTCCTTGATACAGATCGCGAACCACCGAGGGTTCGATTTGCTGGTCAGTGTTCAGACTGCCCAGACGGTGCAGGAACCACTCGGCGCGTTGGCTGCGTGGCTGAGCTGGCAAACCTTGCTGGAGCAATTCGCCGACCTGCTGACGAATCCGCGCCACGTCATCACCAACGTAACGATCCACCAGAGCACTGTTGAAGCGCTGCTCGCCGCCGGTCAGGCTCCAGATGAACGGCCGGTCGCGCGAGTCGTATTCCTCGATCCCGGCTTCCTGCTCGATGACTTGCGGGCCGTTCAGGCCAAGACGTGCTTCCTGAGTCACCAGCAGATAACTGCACAGCGCTGCGGCAATCGACATGCCGCCGAAGCAACCGACGCTACCGGCGACCACGCCGACCACCGGTTGGTATTGCTGCAAATCGACAATCGCCGCATGAATATCAGCAATCGCCGCGAGGCCGAGATTGGCTTCCTGCAAGCGCACGCCACCGGTTTCCAGCAGCAGCACCGCGCGGGTCGGCATGCCCTTGCGGTTGTCCTCGGCGGCCAGTTCCAGCGCGCCGGCAATTTTCGCCCCGCCGACTTCACCAAGGCTGCCGCCCTGAAACGCGCCTTCGATCGCCGCAATCACCACGGGCAAACCGTCGAGGCTGCCCTTGGCGATGATGACGCCGTCGTCGGCCTGCGGGACCACGCCCTGGCGTTCCAGCCACGGCGACATGACCCGTTGAAACGGATCGAGCAGTTCACGAAACGTCCCGGCGTCGAGCAAGGCTTTCGCCCGTTGCCGCGCGCCAAGTTCGACGAAGCTGTGTTTGTTGAGCAACGCGGCGCTGTCAGTCATGGCCGATCTCCTCGAAACCCTGTTCCAGACGCAAGCGCACCACCCCCGGCGTCGCGCCGAAATCGTGGATGTCGATGGCCATCGCCGGCGGCGTGGTGCCGTCGAACATCCGCGCAAACAGATGCTGCCAGCGCTGTTGCGCGCCGTTGACCGAGGTCTGCACGTTGATCGTCAACTTGCCGGCCAGGCCCGGTTCGATCAGCACTTCCAGATCCCCTGAGCCGACACACCCGACCAGCGCACGCCCGCGTGGCGGCTGCCCGGCGGGAAATTCAAACGATAGGCTTTCCATCAAAACGCTCCCTGAAGAATGCCGTCGCGCTCGATTCGATCGAGCAGCAGCGTGGCGGCGAGCAAGTCGGCGGCGCCACCGGGCGAGGCATTCAATGCGATGAGTTGTTGATCCAGTTCGTGCAATCGGCGGCGGCCTGTAAGGCTGGCACTGCCGCCGGCGTCGAGCACCGCTTGCGCGCCGCTTTGCATGGCGTGCAGGCCTTGTTCGCTGGCCCGATAGAGCACGCAGGTGTCGGCCAGTTCGGTCATGATCGCCAGCAAGGCGTCGAGCCGGGCGTTCTGTTCGCCGACGCCGTTGGCGCGGCTGTTCTTCAATTGCGGCAAGCCGCGTTGCAGCACCGAGGGGAAGCCGAGTTGCGCTTCCTCGCGAGCACCGCGTGCGCCGTAACGCTGGGCGACTTGAGCGCCGTGGCTGAGCGGCTTCGGTGCGTAGCGGTCGTCGAGCAGCGCCAGGCGTGCCGCACAAAGAGCGACGGAGCTCGGTTGCAGCGCGGCGGCGGTGACCAGCAGACCCAGCGCCCAGATTGCGCCGCGATGGGTATTCACACCGTTAGTGGTGGCGAGCATCGCCTGCTCACCTTCGCGACCGATGCGGCCAATCGCTTCGCGCAACGGCAAACCGACTTCGCCAATGTCTTGCGCTGCCTCGGCCATTTCCTTGAACGCCGGCCACAACGCCAGCGCCGAAGCATGCATCAGGCCCAGGTGCAGATCGGTATGGGCGCCGTTGCCGCGACGGTCGACCAAGGCCGGTTTCGGCGACAGGTCGGCTTCGTCGATCAACGCGTCCACCGCCAGATCGGCCAAGCGGTCAGCCAGCGACAGCGGTTTCGCTTGCAGGTTGAATGCGTGCATTACCAGCTCCTGAATTTGGCGGGCGGGTTGTACAGGCCACCGGACCACTCGACCAGATCGGCCACGCTTTTCGCCGCTAGCAGTTCGCGGGTGGCGTCGGTGCGGCGGATGCCGAGGTCTTCGGGCAAGGCAATCAGGCCTTCGCGACGCATGCGTTCGGTGTCTTTCGGGTTGTGGCGCAGGCCGATCGCGGTGACACCGGCTACTGCGGCGATCATCGCCTGGCGTTCTTCCAGCGAGCGCGCCTTGTACAGGTAGGCGATGCCTTCTTCAGTCAGCAGGTGGGTAACGTCGTCGCCGTAGATCATGATCGGCGCCAGCGGCATGCCGCTTTTCTTCGCCACTTCGACCGCGTCGAGGGTTTCGACGAAGGTCGGTTTGCCGCCCTCCTGGAACGTCTCGACCATTTGCACCACGAGTTTCTTGCCGCGTTCGAGCATCGGTTGCGGCGCATCGCCGTGACGCATGTCCAGCCACGCTGGGGTACCGTGACGGCGGCCGCGCGGGTCATGGCCCATGTTCGGCGCGCCACCGAAACCGGCCAGTCGACCACGGGTCACCGTCGAGGAATGGCCGTCGCCATCGACCTGCAACGTCGCGCCGATAAACAGATCCACTGCGTATTGCCCGGCGAGTTGGCAGACCATGCGGTTGGAACGCAGCGAGCCGTCGCGGCCGGTGAAGAACACGTCCGGCCGGGCGGCGATGTAGTTTTCCATGCCCAGTTCGGTGCCGAAGCAATGCACGCTTTCGACCCAGCCGCTTTCGATCGCCGGGATCAGCGTCGGGTGCGGGTTGAGGGTCCAGTTGCGGCAGATCTTGCCTTTGAGGCCGAGGGATTCGCCGTAGGTCGGCAGGATCAGCTCAATGGCGGCGGTGTTGAAACCGATGCCGTGGTTGAGCGACTGCACGTTGTGTTTTTCGTAGATCCCGCGAATCGCCATCATCGCCATCAGCACATGCACAGGCTTGATGTGGCGCGGGTCGCGAGTGAACAACGGTTCGATGTAGAACGGCTTGTCGGCCACCACGACGAAATCGACCCACGAAGCGGGAATGTCCACGCGCGGCAGTTCGCTGACGTCGTCGACCAATTGGTTGACCTGAACGATGACGATGCCGTCGCTGAACGCGGCCGGTTCGATCAATGCCGGAGTGTCTTCGGTGCTCGGGCCGGTGTAGATGTTGCCGGCGCGGTCGGCCATGAACCCGGCCGAGAGCACAACGTTGGGAATCAGGTCCACTACCAGCCGCGCATAGAGTTCGATGTAGGTGTGGATCGCGCCGACTTCCAGCAAGCCATCTTCAAGCAACTGGCTGATGCGCAGGCTCTGGGTGCCGGCGAAAGAGAAATCCAGCTTGCGGGCGATGCCGCGTTCGAACAGATCAAGGTGCTCGGAGCGGCCGACGCTGGGCATGATCATGTGCAGGTCGTGAAGCTTGGCCGGGTCAGCCTTGGCCAGGGAACGGGAAAGAAAATCCGCCTGCTTCTGGTTATTGCCCTCCAGCACCACACGGTCGCCGGGATGGATCAGCGCTTCGAGCGCGGCGACGATCTTGTCGCTGGGCAGCACCGCACCATCGGCCAGCCCGCGCACCTTGTCGAGCCGGCGCTGCTTCTCATCGCGCCGCCGCGTCCAGCGCGAGTCGGGGGAAATTATTGTTGTCATGCTCACTCCACGGGGTTCGCTGTCGTGGAGCCAAGGTAGGCGTGTGCGAGGGGGGCATCAATCAAGCGCGGTGGTGAATCATTACGCTGAGCGTAATGGTCACTGCTTGCGAAGAAGCCAGCCGAAGCAGCGCAAATTCTGGATCAGCCCGCCGATGATCGTTCCCACGCTCTGCGTGGTAATGCCTCAACGGACGCTCTGCGTTCGGCTTTTTGGGACGCGGAGCGTCCCGGGCTGCATTCCCACGCGGAGCGTGGGAACGATCAACCGTGACCAATGGATCACTCCGTCGGCACCAACCTGTCCAACACACGATTCACAGCCATCTCCGCCACCATCACCACCTGCGCGATACCTTGCACGGTCTTGCGGTGCGTACCCTCCACCATCGCTGCGTGATTGTTGAGCATGACGGTGGCCGAGCCGAGGGTTTCGCTGGCGTCGGCCAGCAGGGATTCGGTTTCGGCATTCGGGTTGGCCATGTACAGCGTGTTGGGGGTGTAGGGCGTGGCCATGAGGTCGGCGTTGGTCGGACCGAGGTAATGGTCGAGCGCGCGTTCGGCGGCTTCGTGGAATTTCTTTGAGTCGGGGGATTCGTAGGGGGATGCCGGGTCGGTGACCGGGGGGTTAGGCGTAGGCTTAATCATCTTCAGGTTCCGAAATTAAGCTGGAACCGCTTCTCTGCTAAAAGAAGGGGTGGCAGCTGAACGCAGGTTAGCAGACCGGGGAACCTAAGGAAGCCGGCGCGCCGAAGCGCCCTGCGCACAGCCGCCATCGAATGCAGGCGAAGCCTGACGATGATGTATGTGCACCCTTAGATTAACCACGGGCTGCTAAACCCGATCGCTGGAAATCAGCGACGGAATCAAGTTACGCAGCCAGCCCAAGGCACACAAGCCGGCGGATTCTGGTGCATGCGTAGGCAGCGGCGCAAGGATTTGTAGGCTGGTGAGCCGTAACACTGAGTGTCTTTAAACAGCTTGGTTAAAGGGTGTTTATTGCACTGAAGAAATTGAGGAATTTCCTGTAAGAATTTGGTGATGCAACTGGCCCCATCGCTGGCAAGCCAGCTCCCACAGGGTCCGAGTGGTATCCGAATTCGGTGTACCACACAAAACCCTGTGGGAGCTGGCTTGCCAGCGATGAGGCCCGTCTGAGCATCACCCATTCTGGATCAGTGAACCAGCCCCGCCTCCACCAACAACTGCTCCAGCGCCAACAGATCCGGGACCTTCGCCACCTGTTCGCCGACCTGCACCGCCGCCCGTTCCAGCCCGCACAGCGGCACGTCGACATAACTCAACTGGCTGTCGAGCTTGTACGAGCGCGGGATGCCCTGCACCAGCAATGCGATGAACCTGAGCTCCGGCAACCCGCCCAGCGCATTCAAGATCACAATCCGTACGCGCTCGCCGATGACGATTTTCTGCCCGCACGCTGACTCGAAACTGATCAGCGGGATCTGCCGCTCGCGCCAGGTCACCCGCCCCAGATACCACGGTGGCGTGTCGAGGTCGAAGGCGCTGGCCTGGTAGTCGATCAGCTCGGCGACGGCGACGTTGGGCAGGATCAGATTGCGGTCCGCCAGCGGCAACAACAGGCCGGTGAGCTGGCTGCTGCGCAGCGAGTGGCCTTGTTCATGCATGTCTGTTGCTCCAGTGGGCAATGCTTTCGAGCAGTACCGATTCCTGATACGGCTTGCCGAGGTAATCGTTGACGCCGATGGCCATGGCGCGGTCGCGGTGTTTCTGGCCGGTGCGCGAGGTGATCATGATGATCGGCAGGTGCTGCAGGCGTTCATCGCTGCGCACTTGCGTGGCGACTTCGAAGCCGTCCATGCGCGGCATTTCGATGTCGAGCAGCATCACGTCAGGCAGGTGTTCTTCGAGCAGCAGCATGGCGTCGACGCCGTCCTTGGCGGTCAGTACGTTCATGCCGTGGCGTTCGAGCAAACGGCTGGTGACCTTGCGCACCGTCACCGAGTCGTCGACCACCATCACCAGCAGCGGTTTCTGTGGTTCGCTGTCGAGGTCGCTCAGGGCTGGCGGCTGCGCCACCCGTGCCTGCATCGCGCGGATCGGTGCGAGCAGATCGAGAATCAGCACCACCCGGCCATCGCCGAGAATCGTCGCGCCGGACACGCCCTGCAACGCGGCGAACTGCGGGCCGAGGCTCTTCACCACGATTTCCCGGGTGCCGGCCATCGCGTCGACCAGCACGGCGATGCGCCGGTCGTTGCAGTGCACCAGCAGCACCGGCAGCGGCAGATTCTGCCCGAGCAGTTTCGGCCGTGGCGCGGTTTTCAGCAGCTCGCCGAGGTAGCACAGTTCATAGGTCTGCCCGGCGTAGTGATAGCGCGGCGGGTCCTGACGAAAGTGCCCTTCCAGATCATTCGGTAACACGCGCACGATGCCTTCGATGGTGTGCAGCGGAATCGCGTATTGATCCTCGCCGCACTGCACCATCAACGCACGGTTGACCGATACGGTGAACGGCAGCCGGATACGAAAATGCACGCCCTGCCCCGCCACCGAATCGATGCTCATGCTGCCACCGAGCTGACGCACCTCTTCGTGGACCACGTCCATGCCGACGCCGCGCCCGGAAATCTGGGTGATCTTTTCCGCCGTGGAAAACCCCGGCTGCAAGATGAACTGCAACACGTCTCGGTCGCTGATCTCCGCATCCGGGGCGAGCAGTCCGCGTTTGATCGCCTTGCGCCGCACCGCTTCCAGCGGCACCCCGGCGCCGTCATCACGAATATCGAAAACGATGTCGCCGCCTTCTCGGGACAGGTCAAGCGTGATCCGCCCCTGCGCCGGTTTGCCTGCCGCGAGCCGCACTTCGGCGGACTCCAGACCATGGTCGACGGCGTTGCGCAGCATGTGTTCCAGCGGCGCGGCCATGCGTTCCAGCACGTTGCGATCCATCTCGCCTTCGGCGTTGCCGACCACGAAAGCGACGTCCTTGTGCAGCTCTTCGGCAACCTGGCGGACGATGCGTTTGAGCCGCGGCAGCATGCGCTCGAACGGCACCATGCGCGTGCGCATCAGGCCTTCCTGCAATTCAGTGTTGACGCGCCCCTGTTGTTGCAACAGGTTCTCCGCGTCGTGGTTGCGCCGGTCGAGGGTTTCCTTGAGATCGAGCAGGTCGGACGCCGACTCGAACAAGGCCCGCGACAGTTGCTGCAACTGTGAATGGCGATCCATTTCCAGCGGATCGAATTCTTCGTAGCCGAGGCGTTCGCCGTCGACTTGCTGGCGGCTGAGAATCCGCCCCTGGGTTTCGGTGTCGAGGCGGCGCAATTGATCGCGCATGCGCTCGATGGTGGTTTCCATCTCGTTCAGCGCGACTTGCGCGTCGTTGACCTGCTGCTCGATGCGGCCCCGGAAGATCGAAGTCTCGCCGGCCAGATTCACCAGCTCATCGAGCAGTTCGGCGGAGACCTTGACCATGTCCGCACCGGCCTCGGCGGGCGCCGGCGTCGGTTCGGTTTTCGCTGGCAATGGCAGTACTGGCGGCGCTTCGGCACTCAGTGGATGGCTGAAATTCTGTATCGCATTGATCAAGCGGTCCGCCGGTGGACATGGCTGCCCGGCGCGCACCCCGTCGAGCATTTGCGCGAGCCGGTCATGGCCACGCTGCACCAGAGCGAACAGCTCTGCCGACGGCTGCAAGGCGCCGGAGGACAGGCTTTCGTAGAGGTATTCGAGTTCGTGGGCGAGGTCGCCGATCGGGCCGATCTCGACCATCCGCGCGCCGCCCTTGAGGGTGTGCAGGTCGCGCAACAGGGTTTCCACTTCCTGGCGGTTGCCGGGCTCGGCCTGCCAGCGCAGCAGCGCAGCGCCGGAGCTTTCGATGATGTCGAAACCTTCTTCGAGGAAGATTTCCAGCAATTCCGGATCGTGGCCGCCGCTGTCAGGGTCGGCGCTGGCTGTCGGCGTTTCGCTGGAGCTCGCGCCATGGCGCGCCTGGCGCAGCGCTTCGATCAAGGCCTGCGCCGGTTCCAGCGCTTGCCGGGCTTGCAGTTGCTCGACCAGCAACGCCAGACGCTCATGGCCGTTGAGCAGCAACTGCGCCAGCGCGCTGCTGTGGCTGAAACGCCGATCAGCCAGACCTTCGTAAAGGTTTTCCAGTTCTTGCGCGAGGTCGCCGATCGCCTCGACCTCGGCCATCCGCGCACCGCCCTTGAGGGTGTGCAGGTCGCGCTGCAACGACGACAGCGGTGCACCGTTATCCGGTTCGCTGAGCCAGCGCTGCAAGGCCTGGCCGGCGCTGTCGAGAATGTCGATGGCCTCTTCTATGAAGATCTCGACGATTTCGTCGTCCGCCGCCAGCGGCGCGGCAGATTGCTGCAATTCGGCGGTGGCGCTGCCCAGTTCGCGGATGCTCAGGGTGCGGCTGCCGTCGCTGCGGATCAGGCCCATGGACGAAGGATCAAGGCTTTCATCGAGCAATTCATGCAGTGCACGCACCCGCTCGGGCTGCGGGGTGATTTCCTGGCCGGCGGCCAGTTCGTCGAGCATGTTGATCAGCGCTTCATGGGCCTGCTGCGCTTCGTGGAAAAACCGCTCGCTGACCGCCAGGCTGCTTTCTTCGACGGCGCCGTACAGGTCGAGCAACGCCTCGCAGAGCACGTCGACCGACAGCAGATCGGCCAGATGCGCGCCTTCGCCGAGGGTCGTCAGTTCATCGAGCAAGGCGCTGAGTTCCTGGCGCTCGCCGGGATGCTGCTGCCAGCGCTGCAATAGGCTTTCGGCGTCGAGCAGGATATCCATGCCCTGAGCGAGAAAGTTGTTGATCAATTGCGGATCACGCTTGACCCGCAGGCCGGTGTCCGGCGCATCGAGGATCGACGCCAGTCGCTCGGCGAGCAGCGTTTGCGCACGTTTGATCAATGATTGCGCACCGACAATCGGCGCCAGCGGATCGTGCTTGAGCTGGCGCAGGCCAACGCGCAAAAGACCTTCGGCTTCCAGCAGCAATTCGACCTCGTCGAGGTCCAGCGGCAGCTGGTGCGCTTTGAATTCGCGGGCCAGTTGATCGAGTGGCGCGGCGAGTTCGGCAATCGGCACCACGCCGGCCATCGACGCGCTGCCCTTGAGCGTGTGCAGGGCGCGTTGCAATTCGTCGCTGGCTGGCAGCGGCACATGCTCGGCCGCCTGGTCGAGGAAGCGGTTGAGGCTGGCGAGGTGGGTTTCCGCTTCTTTACGGAAAATCTCCAGCAGCAGCGGATCGAGCGCGGCGACATCGTCAACGTCTTCGGCGGCCAGCGGCTCGTCGCCCTTGGCCAGCGCGTGGGCACGCGCGGCCAGTTGATCGACATCGCTGCGCTGACGCTGGCGCTGCGTGGCGAATTCGCTGATCAGCTCGGGCAGCAACAAAACGGTGTCGGTGAGCAAGCGCTGCACCACCGAGCCCGGCTCGACGCTTTGCTCCAGCACTCGGTTGAGCAGGTTTTCCACCGCCCACGCCAGTTCACCGAGGATCAGCGCGCGTACCATGCGCCCGCTGCCCTTGAGCGTATGAAAGGCCCGGCGCAGTTCGCTCAGCGCTTCGCGATCCTGTGGATCGGCGCTCCAGCGCGGCAGGTATTCGTGCAAGACCGCGAGCACTTCGTCGGTCTCTTCGAGGAACACCTCGCGCAGCTCATCATCGACCGGGTCTTCATCGGCGGGCGGCGGCAGCAGGCTACCGGGGGTGCTGCGTGCCGGCGGGTTGACCACCGAAACCGGACTGGCGAGAACGTCGGCCAGCGATTGCACGACCTCTGGATCATTCAGCGTTTGCAGATCCTGCATCACCAGTGCTTCACCGGGGCTGAGCACCTCATCGAGCACCGGCACCTGCTGCTCTCCTGGCGCATCGTTGGCGTGATCGTCGGGGAAGAAACCGAGGCTGGCGAGGCGCTTCTGCGCCACGTCCAACAGTTGTTCGCCCGGCGCCAGCGGGTCGTCGCCCCAGCGCTCGAGATAATATTCGAGGCTGCTGATGACATCGGCGAGCGCGTCCAGTTGTTGCCAACCCGGCTCGTGCGGATCGAGCAGAAGATGTTCACGGATAAAACCGTTGCACGCCTCGATGAGACTCGCCGCCCGGCTCAAGGCAATCATCGCCAGCGCACCGCGCACCTGCGTCAGCAGCGCCGGCAACGCTTGCAGTTGCTGGCGATCCCAGTCGGCGTCGATGTAGTCGACGATCATGTCCTTGGCCTGTTGCAGGCAGATGCGCGCTTCCTTGATCACGATCTGGTGAATCTGCGTCAGGTCGGTGGTCGGCAGCTGTGCGTCTTCTGCACTTTCGGTTTCAACGGTGCCGACCATCCCCGCCAGGGTCGCTTCGACGTAGAGCAAGGCGCCGGCGACATCCATCAGGATCGCGTCGTTCGGTTCGCGCTGGCCCTGCGCCAGGCTGAGCACCACCGCCAGTTGGTCGATGATGACCTTGCGCGGCTGGCCGAAGCCGAGCACCGCGAGGGTGTCGGCAATCTGCCGCAGTGGCGCGAGCAGGCTGTCCAGATCTGCTGTGTGCTGACGGTCGCTGCGCACGAACAGGTCGAGGCGTTCCTTGACCCGCACCAGTTCTTCGCACAGCGCCGTGAGTACCGAGCGCATCGCATCGCGATCGGGCCCGGCCAGGCGTGCGCGTTCTTCATCGACCATTGCGCTGTCAGGCAGCGCGTCGTCCAGGGAGTAGTGATCTTTCATGGTCAGCATCTGCCCGGTGGGATGTTCGGCTTTGGCAATATAGAACAACAGGCTTTTCAGCAGCTCCGGCGGCGCGGGCTGGTTGAGCCCGGCCATGCCTTGTTCGAGCAGGCGCTTGAGCTGTTTGTCGGCATCCTTGAACAGGCTGCGCAGTGCCGGGCTGTTGGCGATGACGCCTTCGCGCATGCCTTCGACCAGCGCCGCAGCGACCTGCCACAACGGACTCAGCGGCGAATCGCCGCTCAGCGCCTCGAGACGGCTGAAGACTTTTTCCAGATAACCGAGGTGAGTCGGGTCATCCTGCTCGCGCAGCAAACCGACCAGCGCCATTTGCAGGGTCTGGCGCAGTTTGCGCAGCACGTTCGGCAGGTCAGCCGGTTCCAGTTGCGCCAGCGCCGGCGCGCTGAGCGGCGCCAGTTCGGGCAATTGCGGACTGAACAGGCTGGTTTCCGACAGCAGACTTTCGCCACGGGCACTGCGCAGATCATTGATCAGCGGCAGCACCACCAACGGCAGGTCACGCCGCGCGTTCTGCACACGGTCGAGGTAGATCGGCAACTGCCCGAGGGCCTGCAGCAACAGGTGCAGGGCTTCATCGCGGTGATTGACGCGGTCGTGTTGCAGGGCTTCGACCAGCTGCTCCATTTCTTCGGCGAGCAGCGCGGCGCCGTAGAACTCGATCATCTGCAAACTGCCGTGCACCTGATGGACATAGTCCAGGCACTCGTCGAGTCCCGGAAAAGCCTGCGGATCATCCAACACCGCTTCAATCGCCTGATGCGCCTGCTTCAGCGTATCGGCGATCGCGCCTTTGACCCATTCGAGGGCCACATAGTCGTGCCGGACACCCATAACCACTCCACTCACGCTTTGTCTGTCGCCGCCGGCAAGGTGAATCCGGACACCGAACGCCGCAGCTGGCTGGCCATTTTCGTCAGGTTGCCGATGCTCTCGGCGGTGGCGGTGGAGCCAGACGAGGTCTGCGAGGTGATCTGCTGGATCACGTTCATCGTAAGCGAGATCTGCCCGGCCGAAGACGTCTGCTGCTGCGCCGCGTTGGAAATGCTCTGGATCAGCGCCGCGAGGGTTTTCGACACGCCTTCGATTTCTTCCAGGGCCACACCGGCATCCTGCGCCAGTCGCGCGCCGCGCACCACTTCGGTGGTGGTCTGCTCCATCGAGATCACGGCTTCGTTGGTGTCGGTCTGGATCGCCCGCACCAGGGTTTCGATCTGCCGGGTTGCGGCGGACGAGCGTTCGGCCAGGCGCTGCACTTCATCGGCCACCACAGCAAAACCGCGCCCGGCATCACCGGCCATCGACGCCTGAATCGCCGCGTTGAGCGCAAGAATGTTGGTCTGGTCGGCGATGTCGTCGATCAGGCTGACGATGTCGCCGATTTCCTGGGACGACTCGCCCAGACGCTTGATGCGCTTGGCCGTGTCCTGAATCTGTTCGCGAATGTTGTCCATGCCGTGGATGGTGTTGTGCACCACCTCGTTGCCCTTGTTGGCGATTTCCACCGAGCGTTCGGCAACCGCCGACGACTCCGCGGCGTTGGCCGAGACCTGATCGATCGATTGCGCCATGTCGTTGATCGCCGTCGAGGCTTCGGAGATCTGCTGGGCCTGATGCTCCGAGGCCTGTGCCAGGTGCATGGCAGTGGCCTGGGTTTCCTGCACGGCGGCGGCGACCTGGCCGGCGGTGAGGTTGATGGTCGCGACCAGATCGCGCAACTGGTCGACGGAATAGTTGATCGAGTCGGCGATGGTGCCGGTGAAGTCTTCGGTCACGGAAGCAGTGACGGTGAGGTCGCCGTCAGCGAGGTCTTCGATTTCATCGAGCAGGCGCATGATCGCGTTCTGATTACGCTCGTTCTTTTCGGCGGTCTCGCGCAGCTGCCGGTTGGTTTCGCGGACCATCACCAGGCCGATGAGGATGATCGAGGCCAGCGCCAGCAAGCCGAGCACGTAACCGCCGATGGTGTCGGTGTTGCGCCCGCCGGCAAGGTTTTCGAAACGGGTGGCCAGGTGCGAGGCTTCGTCGAGCAGGGTTTGCGACAGCGAGAAGATATTGGTCGCCGACTCGCGCACCTTGAACAGCTCGGGTGAGGTTTCGAGGATTTCATCCACTGAGCCTGAGACGAACTGGAACAGCTCGGAGATTTCACTCAGCCGCGCACGCGCATCGCGGTCTTCGACCTGAGTGATCTTCAACGCCGGATTGCCCTGCAGCATGCCGTTGAGCACCTGGCCGAACCGGGTTGCATCACGACCAAAAGCATCGGCGGCCTGCTGCGAGTTTTCGTCACCGGCCAACACCGTGTTGACAGCGCCGAGGATGCGTTCGGCCAACAGCGACTGACGCTGGGCCATCGCCACTTGCGCTGCCGGCGCACCGCGTTGCAGGAGAATTTCAACGACCTTTTCGTATTCGATCTGCAATTGCGGCACGGTTTCCGCCAGGGTCGCGGCGACCTGATGCAGTGACAGCACGGTTTGTTCGCTGGAAAGAATCGCGTCGGTGTTTTTCAGCAGGCGTTCCCAGTCCAGCTGCACCGCGCGCATTTCCGGGCGCACGGTGGCCGGTGCCGGTGGCAGGCCGGTATTCGGATCGCCTTTTTTCAGGTAACCCCAGCGCTGGGCGAAATCGTTGCGCGCATCGCTGAGCAGCTTGAACGCCGCGGCCTTGCCGGCAGCGGCTTCGGTGGCGTTCTTGGCGATGCGTTGCGACAGCACGCGCAGCTCACCGGCGTGGCCGATGTACTGTTTGTCGTAGTTCGCCTGGGTGTTGAGGTAGGCGAAGTTGGCGAACAGCAGCATGATGAACACGATCAGCGCGATGAACAGCACGATGATCTGCGCGCGGCTGCGCGACGCTTCTGCCGACTTGCCTGTTTTTGCTGTTGTCATCGGTCCTCGCCTGTCTGAAGCCTACCGAAGCACCTGTGGGAGCCAGCCTGCTGGCGATTGAACGATAACGCGGTGTGTCTGATATACCGCGCTGGCTGAATCGCCAGCAGGCTAGCTCCCACAGGGGATCTGTGTTGTTGCAGCTATATTGCGACGCTCATGAACACCGGCGATTTCGCCAGGGCAAACAGGCTGAACACCCGCCAGTTCTGCTCGCGGCGGAAATAGCCTTTGACGAATTCGGCCTTCGAGCCCTGGCGCTTGCTGATCGACAGCGGTTCGAAGCTGTGCTGATCAAAATGCTGCAGACCGATGACCTCGTCGACCATCACCCCGGCAAACACGTCCTCATGCTCCACCACCAGCACCCGCCGCTGTTTGCGCAGTGGCGACAGCTCATGGCCGAAGAAACCGCACAGGTCCATGATCGGCAGCAGCCGCCCGCGCAGATTGGCCACGCCCTTCACCCACGGTTTGACCCCGGGCAATTGGGTGAAGCGCGGCTCGTGCAGCACTTCGCTGACCTCGCCCATCGGCGCCACATACCAGTGCTCGCCGAGGCGAAAACCGATGCCGCTCCAGCGCTCTTCGCGTGCCGCTTGCGACGGCAGGTCTGCCGCCAGCAAACGGCAGCGCTGGTCGATCTGCCAGAGCAATTCGAACGCAGTCAGCGATTCGCTCATGATTGCGCAATCAGCCTTTGAGTACGTTGTTCAGGGTCTTGATCAGGGTGTCTTCGTCGACCGGTTTGGTCAGGTAGTCCTTGGCGCCCTGGCGTGTGCCCCAGACCTTGTCGGTTTCCTGATCCTTGGTGGTGATGATGATCACCGGGATGTGCGCTGTGTCAGCGTCCTTGGTCAATTGGCGGGTCGCCTGAAAACCGTTGAGGCCGGGCATGACGATGTCCATCAGCACCGCGTCGGGTTTTTCCTGGCGGGCCAGGGCCACGCCATCGGCGCCGTTCTCGGCCTTCAACACTTCGTGGCCGTGCTTTTCGAGCATGCCGGTCAGTTTGTACATTTCGGTCGGCGAATCATCGACGATCAGGATACGTGCCATGGTTTTCCCCATTTTTCTTGTCGACGCCCGGCCCGCTGGCCGCGTGTCTCTGAACCTTTGTTACTGCGACACAACGGCGGCGAAGCCCGGAACATGGGCCTGGATCGCGCTGAGCAGTTCTTCCTTGCTGAACGGTTTGGTCAAAAACTGATCGGAGCCGACGATCCGCCCCTTGGCCTTGTCGAACAGCCCGTCCCTGGAAGACAGCATGATCACCGGCGTGGCCTTGAAGGCGCTGTTGTTCTTGATCAAGGCGCAGGTCTGATAGCCATCCAGACGCGGCATCATGATGTCGACAAAAATGATCCCGGGATGGTGGTCGGCGATCTTCGCCAGTGCGTCGAAACCATCGATGGCGGTGATCACTTCGCAACCGACATTCTTCAGCAATGTTTCGGCGGTGCGGCGAATCGTTTTCGAGTCGTCGATCACCATGACCTTCAAGGCGCTGGACTGCTGTTCCATAAGAGGGCTCTACCGTCGCCTTTGCGAATCAATTTGTCCGTTTTGCACTCAATAATGGCCTCAAACCCTTGATACCCAAGGGTCGGCGCGCTCTGCCAGCCTTTTTAGCACAGTCTCCAGATGCAATCTATCGACGGGTTTTTCCTTGACCGAAAACCCGCCCGGCGCCACTCTGGCGGCACTTTTTCAATACCGATCCGGTAGCCAATTTTCGAGGAAAACCCAATGAGCGTTCGCGTCGGGATTGTCATGGACCCTATCGCCAGCATCTCCTATAAAAAGGATAGCTCGCTGGCCATGCTGCTGGCGGCGCAGAAGCGCGGCTGGGAACTGTTCTACATGGAACAGAAGGATTTGTATCAGGCCGAAGGTCAGGCGCGGGCGCGCATGGCGCCGCTGAAAGTCTTCGCCAACCCGGAAAAATGGTTCGAACTGGACGCCGAGCAGGACAAGCTGCTGAGCGACCTGGACGTGATTCTGATGCGCAAGGATCCGCCGTTCGACATGGAGTTCGTCTATTCCACCTACCTGCTGGAACAGGCCGAAGCCGCCGGCGTGCTGGTGGTGAACAAGCCGCAGAGCCTGCGCGACTGCAATGAAAAACTGTTCGCCACGCTGTTCCCGCAGTGCACGCCGCCGACCATTGTCAGCCGTCGCCCGGACGTGCTGCGCCAGTTCGCCGATCATCACGGCGACGTGATCCTCAAGCCGCTGGACGGCATGGGCGGTTCGTCGATCTTCCGTCACACCGCCGGCCACCCGAACCTCTCGGTGATCCTCGAAACCCTGACCCTGCACGGCAAGCAGCAGATCATGATTCAGGGCTACCTGCCGGCCATCGTCGATGGCGACAAGCGCATCCTGATGATCGACGGCGAGCCGGTGGATTACTGCCTGGCGCGGATTCCGGCCCTCGGCGAAACCCGTGGCAACCTCGCCGCTGGTGGTCGTGGCGAAGCCCGTCCGCTGACCGACAAGGACCGCTGGATCGCCGCTCAGGTCGGCCCGACCCTGCGCGAGAAAGGCCTGCTGTTCGTCGGTCTGGACGTGATCGGCGAGCACCTGACCGAAATCAACGTCACCAGCCCGACCTGCATCCGCGAAATCGACAATGCCTTTGGCACCGACATTGGCGGCATGCTCATGAATGCTATCGAAAGCAAGCTGCAAGCTTCGAGCCGCAAGCCTCAAGCTTAAAGACAGGCGGCAAGCTCTTAACTTGCAGCTTGCAGCTCGAAACTTGCAGCTGCCCCTGTGCAGCTTGTCGCTTGAAGCTTCAAGCTTGCAGCTAAAAACCAACATTGCGTTATCATGCCGGGCCCATGAAAACGCGATGTTGGTTTTTCTGTAATGACCCTCCCGTCCGATCTGCCCGCTGAACTCGCCCATCGTGGCGTGCGCCCGGCCGATCGCCTCGGCTTTACCCTGTTTCTGGCGGCGCTGATTCATTTGGCGCTGCTGCTCGGTGTCGGCTTCAGCATGGTCGAGCCGAAACAGATCAGCAAAACCCTGGAAATCACCCTCGCCACGTTCAAGAGCGAAAAGAAGCCGGAGAAGGCTGATTTTCTCGCTCAGGAAAACCAGGAGGGCAGCGGCACGCTGGACAAGAAGGCGTTGCCCAAGACCACCGAAGTGGCGCCATTCCAGGACAATCAGGTCAAGAAGGTCACCCCGCCGCCGGCCGCCAAGCCCGCAGTGCCCGAGGCCGCGCCCAAGGCTGCGGTGACCACCGTCGCGCCGCAGCCGAAAAAGGCCCCGACCAAGAAGGAAGAGCGCAAGACCGAGGTCAAACCGACCGTCGACGCGCCGGAATTCGACAGTTCGCAGCTGTCCAGCGACATTGCCAGCCTCGAAGCCGAACTGGCCAGGGAACAACAGCTGTACGCCAAACGCCCGCGCATCCACCGCTTGAGCGCCGCCTCGACCATGCGCGACAAGGGCGCCTGGTACAAGGACGACTGGCGCAAAAAGGTCGAGCGCATCGGCAACCTCAACTACCCCGAAGAAGCCCGGCGCAAGCAGATCTACGGCAACCTGCGCCTGATGGTCTCGATCAACCGCGACGGCTCGTTGTACGAAGTGCTGGTACTGGAATCCTCCGGCCAGCCGCTGCTGGATCAGGCCGCGCAGCGAATCGTCAGGCTGGCGGCACCGTTTGCGCCGTTTACCGGCGATCTGTCGGATGTCGATCGTCTGGAAATCATCCGCACCTGGAAATTTGCTCGCGGCGACAAACTCTCGAGCAATTGAATACACCATAAAACCCTGTGGGAGCGGGCTTGCCCGCGATGGGGCCGGCACATCCAACATCTATGGCGACTGACCTGACGCCATCGCGGGCAAGCCCGCTCCCACAAGGATCAGCAATGCTCGCAGTTTTTTGCAGCACTACCCAGACATCTCGACCTTGTCAGTTCGCCCCTCGAACGCCACACTAGCGCACATGAAAAACGTCAGCCCCAGCTACCTCAAGCATCACTTCCTGATCGCCATGCCGCACATGGCCGACCCGAACTTTGCCCACACCTTGACCTACATCGTCGAGCACACGGCCAATGGCGCGATGGGGCTGGTGGTCAACCGACCGCAAGAGTTGAGTCTGGCCGACATCCTCGAGCAATTGCGCCCGGACATCGAGCCGCCAGCACTGTGCCAGCACGTACCGATCTTCATCGGCGGCCCGGTGCAGACCGATCGCGGTTTTGTCCTGCATCCCGCCGGCCAGACTTTCCAGGCCACCGCGCAACTGGACGGCGATCTGGCCTTGTCGACCTCGCAGGATGTGCTCTTCGCCATCGCTGACGGCGTCGGCCCGGCAAAAAGCCTGATCACCCTCGGTTACGCCGGTTGGGAAGCCGGGCAACTGGAAGCCGAACTGGCCGATAACGCCTGGCTGACCTGCCCGTTCAACGCCGACATTTTGTTCAACACCAGCAGCGAATTGCGCCTTGAAGCAGCGGCGCGGCATCTGGGCATCGATCTGAACCTGCTCACCAGCCAGGCGGGTCACGCCTGATGGCCCTGCGCCTGATTCTCGGCTTCGACTACGGCACCAAACAGATCGGCGTCGCGGTCGGCCAGGTGATTACCGGCCAGGCCCGCGAGCTGTGCACGTTGAAAGCGCAAAATGGCGTGCCGAACTGGGATCAGGTCGAAGCGTTGATCAAGGAATGGAAACCCGACGCCGTGGTGGTCGGCCTGCCGTTGAACATGGACGGCACGCCCAGCGACATGTGCGTGCGCGCGGAGAAGTTCGCCCGGCGCCTGAATGGCCGCTACAACCTGCCCTTCTATACCCACGACGAGCGCCTGACCACGTTCGAAGCCAAAGGCGAGCGCCTGGTGCGTGGCGGCCAGAAAGGCAGTTACCGCGACAACCCGGTGGACGCCATCGCCGCCGCCCTGCTGCTGCAGGGCTGGCTCGATGAAAACACTGCATTGTTTGAATCCTGACAAGCGCTTCGGCGCTTTTCTTTTGGTTATAAACCGGGCCTGTCCGGCAGGACGCGGCCCGGATTCACGAAGGAGCAACCATGAGCCTGCCCAATCCCGCCGATCTGATCAGCCAGATGGTGACCCGCCTCAAGGCGCACCTTGCCCAGCGTGACATCAGCGAACCGCGTTACATCGGCATCCGCACCGGCGGCATCTGGGTCGCACAGGCGCTGCTCAAGGAACTGCGCAGCGATGCGCCACTGGGCACGCTGGACGTTTCCTTTTACCGCGACGACTTCAGCCAGAACGGCCTGCACCCACAAGTGCGCCCGTCCGCCCTGCCCTTCGAGATCGAAGGCCAGCATCTGGTGCTGATCGACGATGTATTGATGAGCGGCCGCACCATCCGCGCCGCAATGAACGAACTGTTCGATTACGGCCGCCCGGCCAGCGTCACGCTGGTCTGCCTGCTGGATCTGGACGCCGGCGAGCTGCCGATCCGCCCGAACGTGGTCGGCGCCACCCTGACGCTGGCCGCCCACCAGCGCGTGAAGCTCTCCGGCCCCGAGCCGCTGGCCCTCGAACTGCAAGACCTGACCCTTTAATCCGCCCTATTGAGAGTCCCCTTCGCGATGACGCCTCTAGATACCAAGCGCCCGCTGCAGCTCAATGATCAGGGCCAGCTGCGCCACTTCCTCTCGCTCGACGGCCTGCGCCGCGAGTTGCTGACGGAAATCCTCGACACCGCCGACTCGTTCCTCGAAGTCGGCGCCCGGGCGGTGAAGAAAGTCCCGTTGCTGCGCGGCAAGACCGTGTGCAACGTGTTCTTCGAAAACTCCACGCGCACCCGCACCACCTTCGAACTGGCGGCCCAGCGGCTGTCGGCAGACGTGATCACCCTGAACGTCTCGACCTCGTCGGCCAGTAAAGGCGAAACCCTGCTCGACACCCTGCGCAACCTCGAAGCCATGGCCGCCGACATGTTCGTCGTGCGCCACGGTGATTCCGGCGCGGCGCACTTCATCGCCGAACATGTCTGCCCGCAGGTGGCGATCATCAACGGCGGCGACGGCCGCCACGCCCACCCGACGCAAGGCATGCTCGACATGCTCACCATCCGACGGCACAAGGGCGGTTTTGAAAACCTTTCGGTGGCGATCGTCGGCGACATCCTGCATTCGCGGGTGGCGCGCTCGAACATGCTCGCGCTGAAAACCCTCGGTTGCCCGGACATTCGCGTAATCGCGCCGAAAACCCTGCTGCCGATCGGCATCGAGCAGTACGGCGTCAAGGTCTACACCGACATGACCGAAGGCCTGAAAGACGTCGACGTGGTGATCATGCTGCGCCTGCAGCGCGAGCGCATGACCGGCGGCCTGTTGCCGAGCGAAGGCGAGTTCTACCGCCTGTTCGGCCTGACCACTGCGCGCCTGGCCGGAGCCAAACCCGATTGCATCGTCATGCACCCGGGGCCGATCAACCGTGGCGTGGAAATCGAGTCTGCCGTGGCCGACGGCCCGCACTCGGTGATTCTCAATCAGGTCACTTACGGCATCGCCATCCGCATGGCCGTGCTGTCCATGGCCATGAGCGGGCAGACCGCGCAACGTCAATTCGAGCAGGAGAACGCCCAGTGAAGCTCAGCATCCTCGGCGCACGCGTCATCGATCCTGCCAGCGGGCTGGATCAAGTCACCGACATTCACGTTGAAGCCTGCAAGATCGTCGCCCTCGGCGCGGCGCCCGCCGGTTTCACAGCCGTCGAAACCATCGATGCCAGCGGTCTGGTTGCCGCGCCTGGGCTGGTCGACCTGAACGTCGCCCTGCGCGAGCCGGGCTACAGCCGCAAGGGCTCGATCGTCAGCGAAACCCGCGCCGCCGCGGCCGGTGGCGTGACCAGCCTGTGCTGCCCGCCGCAGACCAAACCGGTGCTCGACACGTCGGCAGTGGCCGAGCTGATTCTCGACCGCGCCCGCGAAGCGGGCAACACCAAGGTGTTCCCGATCGGTGCGCTGAGCAAGGGCCTGGACGGCGAGCAACTGGCCGAACTGGTGGCCTTGCGTGACGCCGGTTGTGTGGCCTTCGGCAACGGTCTGGAGAGCTTTCGCAACACCCGCACCCTGTGCCGGGCGCTGGAATACGCGGCGACTTTCGACCTGACGGTGATTTTCAACTCACAGGACCACGATCTCGCCGATGGCGGCCTGGCTCACGAAGGCGCAGTGGCGAGTTTCCTCGGCCTGCCAGGGATTCCGGAAACCGCAGAAACCGTGGCCCTCGCCCGCGACCTGCTGCTGGTCGAGCAGACCGGCGTGCGTGCGCACTTCAGCCAACTGACCAGCGCCCGCGGCGTCGCCCTGATCGCCCAGGCTCAGGCCCGTGGTTTGAAGGTGACGGCGGATGTGGCGCTGTATCAGTTGATTCTGACCGACGAAGCGCTGATCGACTTCAGCAGCCTCTATCACGTACAGCCACCGCTGCGCACCCGCGCTGACCGCGATGGCCTGCGCGAGGCGGTGAAATCCGGCGTGGTCTCGGCGATTTCCAGCCATCACCAGCCCCACGAGCGCGACGCCAAACTGGCGCCGTTCGGCGCGACCGAGCCGGGCATCAGCAGCGTCGAACTGCTGCTGCCGCTGGCGATGACCCTGGTTGCGGATGGCTTGCTCGATCTGCCGACCTTGCTCGCGCGACTGAGCGCAGGCCCGGCCGAGGCGCTGCGCTTGCCGGCGGGCAAGCTGGCGGTCGGCGGCGCGGCGGATATCGTCCTGTTCGATCCACAGGCATCGACGGTCGCCGGTGAACGCTGGCTGTCGAAGGGCGAGAACTGCCCGTTCATTGGCCACAGTCTGCCGGGTGTGGTGCGCTATACGTTGGTGGATGGGCGGATCAGTCACCAGGCTTGATACCGCGTTGCTCCAATCGCCAGCAGGCTGGCTCCCACACTGGATCTGTGAACGCCACAAATCCCCTGTGGGAGCCAGCCTGCTGGCGATGACTTATTGAAAAGCGCCGCGATTCTGCGCGTTACGCACCGACACCTGATCATTCAACGTCCAGAAGTCATACAGCACACCCAGAAAGAACAACCCGCCGGTCAGCAGGTACACCAGGCCGCTGATCCACTTGCCCTGGTACATCCGGTGCACGCCGAGCGCACCGAGGAATGTCAGCAGAATCCACGCCACGTTGTATTCGATCGGCCCGGCCGCGAAGCGCAGATCTGCTTCACGATCCATCGCCGGGATCAGAAACACGTCGATGAGCCAGCCAATCCCCAGCAAACCAAAGGTAAAAAACCAGATCGTCCCGGTGACCGGCTTGCCGTAATAAAAGCGGTGGGCACCGGTGAAACCAAAGATCCACAACAGGTAGCCGATGACTTTGCTGTGAGTGTCTTTTTTCTTCACGCGGGGTAGCTGATAGCTGTTCATTAAGACCTCATTGCACTCGATAGATAAATATTCTTCATTTCATTGTGACTTTTTTACAGGCTGCCGACGTATGGCAAATGTTACCGTTGCTAGCGCGAACCCCTTGTAGAACCTGACTTCTGTCGGACAATTGCGTACTTTTTGAGCGTTTTTGGTTCCGTAGCCAGCCGAATGAATCGATGAACGGCCTCGGAGCGGCAAAAAAAGCTGTTATAAAGTTGCGCGCTATCACTCAAGAGCCACGCCTAATGCGACCATTTTTCAAGACATGGCTAACCATCTGCCTGTTAATGCCACTGGCCGCCCACGCCACCAATCGTGAGCAACGTCTTCCCAACGTCAACGGCTTCACCCCTAAATCCCATGCTTCGGCTCCTTCGAGCAAAAGCAGCAAGAGCAAAACCACCACGCTGAGCAGCAAGAGCCACAGCAAGCTGGTGCCACCAATGGCGAGCAAAGAAAGCAGCAATGTGCTCAGCCGTGCGGTAAACGTCCTCGGTACACCCTATCGTTGGGGCGGCAGCAGCCCAAGTAAAGGTTTCGATTGCAGCGGCCTGGTGAAATACGCGTTCAACGACGCCACTTTCGACCTGCCACGCACCTCCAACGCCATGGCCAGCGGTCACGGCGAGAAAGTCGAGCGCAAGGATCTGAAACCGGGCGATCTGATTTTCTTCAATATCAAGAGCCGTCGGGTCAACCACGTGGCCATCTACCTGGGCAACGACCGCTTCATCCACGCCCCGCGCCGCGGTAAAGCGGTGAGCATCGACACGCTGAACAAGCCGTATTGGCAGAAGCATTACGTCGTCGCCAAGCGGGTATTGCCGAAAGAACAAGGCCAGTTGCGCGTAGTTCAGCGCTGATCTGACACTTGCATCGCCCGTGCCGGCCTCATCGCGAGCAGGCTCACTCCTACATTGATCGCGTCCCTTCAGTTGGCATACCGTCAATGCAGGAGTGAGCCTGCTCACGATAGCGCCGGCAGGCGCGCCTCAGCTCTTCAGAAATTATCGGGGGTGCGCGCTTTCTCCCGTGCACTCTCGCGACTGATCAAGCCCTTGGTCACCAACTCCTTCAGGCACATATCGAGTGTCTGCATGCCCAACGACCCACCGGTCTGAATCGCTGAATACATCTGCGCGACCTTATCTTCGCGGATCAGGTTACGAATCGCCGCAGTGCCTAGCATGATTTCATGCGCCGCCACTCGTCCGCCGCCGATCTTCTTGATCAGCGTCTGCGAGACCACCGCCAGCAGTGATTCCGAGAGCATCGAACGGACCATCGACTTCTCGTCGCCGGGAAACACATCGACCACGCGGTCGATGGTCTTCGCCGCTGAGGTCGTGTGCAATGTGCCGAACACCAGATGCCCGGTCTCGGCAGCGGTCAGCGCCAGGCGAATGGTTTCCAGATCGCGCATCTCGCCAACCAGAATCACGTCCGGGTCTTCACGTAACGCTGAACGCAACGCGGTAGCGAAGCTGCGGGTATCACGATGCACTTCGCGCTGATTGATCAGGCATTTGCGCGATTCGTGGACGAATTCAATCGGGTCTTCAATGGTCAGGATGTGATGGTGACGGTGGGTGTTGAGGTAATCGATCATCGCGGCCAGCGTGGTCGATTTGCCCGAGCCGGTCGGCCCGGTGACCAGCACCAACCCGCGCGGTGCGTCGGTGATCTTGCGGAAGACGTCGCCCATGGCGAGGTCTTCCATGCTCAGCACCTTTGAAGGAATGGTACGGAACACCGCGCCGGCGCCACGGTTCTGGTTGAACGCATTGACCCGGAACCGCGCCACACCGGGGACTTCGAAGGAAAAGTCGGTTTCCAGATGTTTCTCGAAGTCGACCCGCTGGGTGTCGTTCATGATGTCGTAGATCAGCTCGTGCACCTGCTTGTGATCCAGCGCCGGCAGATTGATCCGCCGCACATCGCCGTCAACGCGGATCATCGGCGGCAACCCGGCCGACAGGTGCAGGTCGGAAGCGCCCTGTTTGGCGCTGAAGGCCAGCAGTTCAGTGATATCCATAGCGTCCCTCAATTCCAGTAGAATGCCGCGAACCTACAGACCGCCGGCGCCTCTTGATGTCCACGATAGCAGACAACATCGCCCTCGTTAGTTCACGCATTCAGGCCGCGACGGCTGCTGCCGGGCGTGCCGAAAACAGCGTCCAGCTATTGGCCGTGAGCAAGACCAAACCCGCCGAAGCCCTGCGCGAAGCGTATGCCGCTGGCCTGCGTGACTTCGGCGAGAACTACCTGCAGGAAGCCCTCGGCAAACAGCTGGAACTGGCCGACCTGCCCTTGATCTGGCACTTCATCGGCCCCATTCAATCGAACAAGACTCGCGCCATCGCCGAGCATTTCGACTGGGTGCACTCCGTGGATCGCCTGAAAATTGCTCAACGCTTGTCCGAACAACGCCCGGCCGAGTTGCCGCCGCTGAATATCTGCATCCAGGTCAATGTCAGCGGCGAAGCAAGCAAATCGGGCTGCACCCCGGCCGACCTGCCAGCGCTGGCCGCGGCCATCAGCGCACTGCCGCGGCTGAAACTGCGCGGACTGATGGCGATTCCCGAGCCAACCGATGATCGCGCCGAGCAGGATGCCGCTTTTGCTGCCGTGCAGCGTTTGCAGGCGAGCATCGACCTGCCGTTCGACACACTTTCGATGGGCATGAGCCACGACCTCGAGTCGGCCATTGCGCAAGGCGCCACCTGGGTGCGGATCGGTACCGCGCTGTTTGGCGCCCGAGATTATTCCCAGTCTTGAACGTTTCCAGATAAGGACCACACATGAGCAACACACGTATTGCGTTTATCGGTGCGGGCAACATGGCGGCCAGCTTGATCGGCGGCCTGCGCGCCAAAGGTCTGGAAGCGGCGCAGATCCGCGCCAGCGATCCGGGCGAAGAAACCCGCGCCAAGGTCAGCGCCGAACACGGCATCGAAACCTTTGCCGACAACGCTCAGGCGATCGACGGCGTCGATGTCATCGTGCTGGCGGTCAAGCCACAGGCGATGAAAGCCGTCTGTGAGGCAATTCGCCCGAGCCTGAAATCCGATCAACTGGTGGTGTCGATTGCCGCGGGTATCACCTGCGCAAGCATGACCGCCTGGCTCGGCGAACAGCCGATCGTGCGCTGCATGCCCAACACCCCGGCGCTGCTGCGTCAGGGCGTCAGCGGTTTGTACGCGACCAGTGAAGTGACCGCCGAGCAGCGTCAGCAAGCCGAAGAACTGCTGTCTGCCGTCGGCATCGCCTTGTGGCTGGAGGAAGAACAGCAACTGGATGCAGTGACCGCGGTGTCCGGCTCCGGCCCAGCGTATTTTTTCCTGCTGATCGAGGCCATGACCGCCGCTGGCGTCAAACTTGGCCTGCCAAAAGAAATCGCTGAGCAACTGACCGTGCAGACCGCCTTGGGCGCCGCGCACATGGCAGTTTCCAGCGAAGTCGATGCAGCCGAACTGCGCCGCCGCGTGACCTCGCCCAACGGCACCACGGAAGCTGCAATCAAATCATTCCAGGCTGGCGGCTTCGAAGCGCTGGTTGAAACCGCACTCGGCGCCGCCGCGCACCGCTCGGCCGAAATGGCCGAACAACTGGGCAAATAAAGGAGCCTTACATGATCGGATTGAACACCGCAGCGGTTTACGTGCTGCAAACCCTCGGCAGCCTGTACCTGCTGATCGTGCTGCTGCGCTTTGTCCTGCAACTGGTACGAGCGAATTTCTACAATCCGCTGTGCCAGTTCATTGTCAAAGCCACCCAGCCGCTGCTCAAACCGCTGCGCCGGATCATCCCGAGCCTGTTCGGCCTCGACATGTCGTCGCTGGTGCTGGCGATCCTGGTGCAGCTGCTGCTGATGGCACTGACCCTGCTGCTGACCTACGGCACCACTGGCAACCCGCTGCAATTGTTGATCTGGTCGCTGATCGGCGTCACCGCGCTGTTCCTGAAGATTTTCTTCTTCGCCCTGATCATCAGCGTGATCCTCTCGTGGGTAGCACCGGGCAGTCACAATCCGGGCGCTGAACTGGTCAACCAGATCTGCGAGCCGGCGCTGGCACCGTTCCGCCGTTTCCTGCCGAACCTGGGCGGTCTGGACCTGTCGCCGATCTTCGCCTTCCTTGCGCTGAAGCTGATCGACATGCTGGTGATCAACAATCTGGCGGCGATGACGATGATGCCGGAGATTCTGCGTTTGCTGATGTGAGGTCGGGGGATGGGTGTACGTCTTGATGTAGGCGTCGCCTGCGCCCCTCACCCCAGCCCTCTCCCGAGGGAGAGGGAGCCGATCGGGTTGTTTTCAAGACCTGAGTCGACCCAATATCTCGGGCCAGCGTCACTCTGAAGATCACCGCGGTCAGTCCCCTCTCCCTCCGGGCGGTCCGACGCTTCGGGAGGGTTAGGGTGAGGGCCGCTTGCCGCTACCGACCCCGGTCTTTAGACTTACGCCTCATTTCAACGAGAGCAGGGTCGATGCCAACTGCCTTTCCCCCCGATTCTGTTGGTCTGGTCACGCCGCAAACCGCGCACTTCAGCGAACCGCTGGCGCTGGCCTGTGGTCGTTCGCTGGCCGCCTATGACCTGATCTACGAAACCTACGGCACGCTGAACGCGCAGGCGAGCAACGCGGTCCTGATCTGCCACGCCCTGTCCGGCCATCATCATGCGGCCGGCTATCACAGCGTCGACGACCGCAAGCCCGGCTGGTGGGACAGCTGCATCGGCCCTGGCAAGCCGATCGACACCGACAAGTTCTTCGTGGTCAGCCTGAACAACCTCGGCGGCTGCAACGGCTCCACCGGCCCGAGCAGCGTCAACCCGGAGACCGGCAAGCCGTTCGGCGCCGACTTCCCGGTGCTCACCGTGGAAGACTGGGTGCACAGCCAGGCACGCCTGGCCGACCTGCTCGGCATCGCCCAGTGGGCGGCGGTGATCGGCGGCAGCCTCGGCGGCATGCAGGCGTTGCAGTGGACCATCACTTACCCGGACCGCGTGCGTCACTGCCTGGCCATCGCCTCGGCGCCGAAGCTGTCGGCGCAGAACATTGCATTCAACGAAGTGGCGCGGCAGGCGATTCTCACCGACCCGGAGTTCCACGGTGGTTCGTTCCAGGAACAGGGCGTGATCCCCAAGCGCGGGCTGATGCTGGCGCGCATGGTCGGGCACATCACCTACCTGTCCGACGACTCGATGGGCGAAAAATTCGGCCGGGGTCTGAAGAGCGAAAAGCTCAACTACGACTTCCACAGTGTCGAGTTCCAGGTCGAAAGCTACCTGCGCTACCAGGGCGAAGAGTTCTCCGGACGCTTCGACGCCAACACCTATCTGTTGATGACCAAGGCGCTGGATTACTTCGATCCGGCGGCGAACTTCAACGATGATCTGGCGAAAACCTTTGAAAACGCCACGGCGAAATTCTGCGTGATGTCGTTCACCACCGACTGGCGTTTCTCCCCGGCCCGCTCGCGCGAGTTGGTCGACGCGCTGATGGCTGCGCGCAAGGACGTCAGTTATCTGGAAATCGACGCACCGCAGGGCCACGACGCCTTTCTGATTCCGATCCCGCGTTATTTGCAGGCGTTCGGCAATTACATGAACCGCATCACGCTGTGAGAAAGCCATGAGAGCTGATCTGGAAATCATCCAGGAATGGATCCCCGCCGGCAGCCGCGTCCTCGACCTGGGTTGCGGTAATGGCGAGCTGCTGAGCTGGCTACGCGACAACAAGCAAGTCACCGGCTATGGCCTGGAAAACGACGCCGAGAACATTGCCGAGTGCGTAGCCAAAGGCATCAACGTCATTGAGCAGGATCTGGACAAGGGACTGGGCAATTTTGCCAGCAACAGTTTCGACATCGTCGTCATGACCCAGGCCCTGCAAGCCGTGCACTACCCGGACAAGATCCTCGACGAAATGCTGCGCGTCGGCCGTCAGTGCATCATCACTTTCCCGAACTTCGGCCACTGGCGCTGCCGCTGGTACCTGGCGAGCAAGGGCCGCATGCCGGTGTCCGAGTTTCTGCCGTACACCTGGTACAACACGCCGAACATCCACTTCTGTACGTTTGAAGACTTTGAAGCACTGTGCCGCGAACGTGACGCCAAGGTCATTGATCGGCTTGCCGTGGATCAACAGCACCGCCACGGGTGGGCCAGTAAGCTATGGCCTAATCTGTTAGGTGAGATCGGTATCTACCGGGTCAGCAGCCCGCTGTTGGCCGACCACAAGGTCGCGGTCTGAGCCGGGTTATTCGAGGAGCACGAACATGAGTCGTCTAGCGTTGTTGTTATTGACTGCCTGCCTGAGCGCCAGCGCCCTGGCGGCGGACGTCATCAAAGGCGAGCGCCAGGAAACCTTCGGCGACCTCACGGTGCACTACAACACCTTCAACTCGACGTTCCTGCAACCGGACATCGCCAGGGCTGCCGAGCTGATCCGCAGCAAGCACCAGGGCGTGATCAACGTCTCGGTGATCAAGGACGGCAAACCGCTGATCGCCAGTGTCACCGGCACGGTCAAGGACCTGACCAGCGCCAGCGTGCCGCTGAATTTCCGCCAGGTTACCGAACAGGGCGCGATCTACTACATCGCCCAATACCCGGTGCCGCAGCAGGAAACCCGTACCTTTGAAATCAAGGTGCAGAACGGCGACAAGATCAACACCCTCAATTTCAACCAAGAACTTTTTCCCGGCGAATGATGAACATCAAGCAGCTCGTACTGGCCAGCCATAACGCCGGCAAACTCAAAGAACTTCAAGCGATGCTCGGCGACTCGGTGCAACTGCGCTCGATCGGCGAGTGGAGCAAGGTCGAGCCGGAAGAGACCGGCCTGTCGTTCGTCGAAAACGCGATTCTCAAGGCACGCAACGCTGCACGCATTTCCGGGCTGCCGGCGCTGGCCGACGATTCCGGTCTGGCGGTGGATTGCCTCGGTGGTGCGCCGGGCATTTATTCCGCACGTTACGCCGATGGCAAGGGCGATGCGGCGAACAACGCCAAACTGCTCGACGCTTTGAAAAATGTGCCGGAAGCCGAGCGCGGCGCGCAGTTCGTCTGCGTGCTGGCGCTGGTGCGTCACGCTGACGATCCGTTGCCGATTCTGTGTGAAGGCCTTTGGCAGGGGCGGATTCTGACCGCGGCCAGCGGCGAACACGGTTTTGGTTATGACCCGCTGTTCTGGGTGCCGGAACGTAACGTGTCCAGCGCCGAGCTGAGCCCGGCGGACAAGAACCAGATCAGCCACCGCGCCCGCGCCATGGTGCTGCTGCGCCAGCGTCTGGGTTTGCAATGAGCCGTGACGCTTCTGCGTCGTCGCTGATTGTCGGCGGCGCCGCCTCCTCGCCTCGGGCCCCGCTGCCAACGCTGCCGCCCCTGTCGCTGTACATCCATATTCCGTGGTGCGTGCGCAAATGCCCGTATTGCGACTTCAACTCGCACACCGCGAGCCCCGTGCTGCCGGAGCAGGAATACGTCGATGCGCTGCTGGCCGATCTCGATCAGGATCTGCATGCGGTGTATGGCCGTAAGCTGACCTCGGTTTTCTTCGGCGGTGGGACGCCCAGCCTGTTCAGTGCCGAAGCCCTTGGACGTTTGTTGAAGGGCGTCGAGCAGCGCATTTCGTTTGCCGACGACATCGAAATCACGCTGGAAGCCAACCCCGGTACTTTCGAACAAGAGAAATTCGTCGCCTACCGCAAGCTCGGCATCAACCGGTTGTCGATCGGCATCCAGAGCTTCCAGCAGGAAAAACTCAAGGCGCTCGGGCGCATCCACAATGGCGACGAAGCGGTGCGCGCCGCCGGTATGGCGCGCCAGGCCGGGTTCGATAACTTCAACCTCGACCTGATGCATGGCCTGCCCGATCAATCGCTGGACGATGCCTTGAGCGATCTGCGCCAGGCCATCGAACTGCAGCCGACGCACATTTCCTGGTATCAGCTGACGCTGGAGCCGAACACGGTGTTCTGGAACCAACCGCCAGTGCTGCCGGAAGACGACACGCTGTGGGATATTCAAGAGGCCGGGCAAGCGCTGCTGGCCGAGCACGGTTACGCGCAGTACGAAGTCTCGGCCTATGCCCAGCCCGGCAAACCGGCGCGGCATAACCTCAATTACTGGAGCTTCGGCGACTTCATCGGCATCGGCGCGGGTGCGCACGGCAAGCTCAGCCACCCGGACGGGCGCATCGTGCGCACCTGGAAAACGCGACTGCCCAAGGACTATCTCAACCCGGCGAAAAACTTCCAGGCCGGCGAGAAAGCCCTGAGCAACGATGAGCTGCCGTTCGACTTCCTGATGAACGCGTTGCGCCTGACCGCGGGCGTCGAATCACGCCTCTACCCCGAGCGCACCGGCCTGTCACTGGACACGCTTGCCGAAGGCCGGCGCGAGGCCGAACAAAGCGGCCTGATGCAGGTCGAACCGTCACGTCTGGCGGCCACCGAGCGCGGACAATTGTTCCTCAACGACTTGCTGCAACAATTTCTGAGCTGAGCCCAACGGCGGCCTAAGGATAAACCCATGGATTTGATACTCGACCTGCTCGCCACCGTCTCCCGCTGGAGCCGCAGCAACCTCTCGGAAATCGCCCTGGCACTGGTCGGTTGCCTGCTGGTGCTGTTCGGTGCGGATTTCAAAGGTTGGGTCGAGCAACGCCTGGGCAGCATCGCCGGCGCCCTGCGCGTACCGCTGATGGCCTTGCTGTGCGTGATCGGCAGCGGCGCCGCACTGATCTACGCCACGCCGTGGGTAGTCAAGGGCTTGAGCCAGTTCAACAACTACAGCCTGGCGCCAGTGTTGCTGGTGGTGCTCGTATTGATCGGCGTAGTCGCCGACCGCCGCTAAATTCAATACACCAAAAAACACTGTAGGAGTGAGCCTGCTCGCGATAGCGGTATGTCAGTCGGCATAAATATTGACTGATCCACCGCTATCGCGAGCAGGCTCACTCCTACATTGGGGACTGCGTGAGGCTCAGGCGATCTTTTCGAACTTCAGATCCCACACGCCATGACCAAGTCGTTCGCCGCGGCGTTCGAATTTGGTGATCGGGCGTTCGGCCGGGCGCGGTACGCATTTGCCGTCTTCGGCGAGGTTGCGATAGCCCGGGGCGACGCTCATCACTTCCAGCATGTACTCGGCGTACGGTTCCCAGTCGGTGGCCATGTGCAGAATCCCGCCGACCTTCAACTTGCTGCGCACCAGTTCAGCGAAGGACGCCTGAACGATACGACGCTTGTGGTGACGACTCTTGTGCCATGGGTCCGGGAAAAACAGCATCAGACGGTCAAGGCTGTTGTCGGCGATGCAACGGTTGAGCACTTCGATCGCGTCGCAATCGTAGACCCGCAGGTTGGTCAGGCCCTGCGTCAGTACGCCGTTGAGCAGCGCGCCGACACCCGGACGGTGCACTTCAACGCCAATAAAGTCCTGCTCCGGCGCGGCCGCCGCCATTTCCAGCAGCGAGTGGCCCATGCCGAAACCGATTTCCAGCGAGCGCGGTGCCGAGCGGCCGAAGACCTGGTCGTAATCGACCGGCGCATCAGCCAACGGCAGCACGTACAGCGGCGCGCCTTGGTCCAGACCGCGTTGCTGGCCTTCGGTCATGCGCCCGGCGCGCATCACGAAACTCTTGATGCGGCGGTGTTGGCGCTCGTCGCCTTCGTCCGGCTGGACAGGCGTGTCGTTCGATTCAGTCATCAATGGCTCTTACTTGATCAGACCATCCAGCGGCGAAGAGGCGCTGGCATAGAGTTTTTTCGGCATACGGCCGGCGAGGTAGGCCAGACGACCCGCGACGATGGCGTGTTGCATGGCTTGCGCCATCATCACTGGCTGCTGGGCGTGGGCAATGGCCGAGTTCATCAACACCGCATCGCAACCCAGCTCCATGGCGATGGTTGCGTCGGACGCAGTGCCGACCCCGGCATCGACCAGCACAGGAATCTTGGCTTCTTCGAGAATGATTTGCAGGTTGTACGGATTGCAGATGCCCAGACCCGAACCGATCAGGCCGGCCAGCGGCATTACGGCGATGCAGCCGATTTCCGCCAGTTGCCGGGCGATGATCGGGTCATCGCTGGTGTAGACCATCACGTCGAAGCCTTCCTTGACCAGCGTTTCCGCGGCCTTGAGGGTTTCGATCACGTTGGGGAACAGGGTTTTCTGGTCAGCCAGCACTTCCAGCTTCACCAGGTTGTGGCCGTCGAGCAGCTCACGGGCCAGGCGGCAGGTGCGCACGGCTTCGACGGCGTCGTAGCAACCGGCGGTGTTCGGCAGGAACGTGTAGCGCTCCGGCGACAGCACGTCGAGCAGGTTCGGCTCGCCTTCGATCTGACCGAGGTTGGTACGGCGCACGGCGAAGGTGACGATCTCGGCACCCGAGGCTTCGATGGCCTGACGGGTTTCTTGCATGTCACGGTACTTGCCGGTACCGACCAGCAAACGCGACTGGTAGGTACGACCGGCCAGCACAAAAGGCTTGTCGCTACGAACGATGCTCATAAGGAATCCTCTTTAGGAGTGAGGGTCTTGCAGAATTCTTCAATAACCAAACGCTGTGAAAACGTCGCGAGCGAAGTAAAGACAAGGCAAAAACAGGCGAGGAAGCGGAGTTTACTGGTTGTAAATGAGCATTCCGAGCCTGTTTTTAACGCAGTATTTACGAGCGCAGCAGTTTTCACAGTGTTTGGATCAGCCGCCGCCGATGGCGTGTACTACTTCGACGTTATCGCCGTCGTTCAGCGTGGTGTCGGCATGCTGGCTGCGCGGGACGATATCCAGATTGAGTTCGACTGCTACCCGGCGTCCGGTCAGTTCCAGGCGGGTAATCAGCGCCGCAACGGTCTCGCCGTCGGGCAATTCAAGGGGTTCGCCGTTCAATTGAATGCGCATGCACAACGCCGCCATCATTTTTAGGGGCTGGCATTCTAGCCCGATCATGACCTAAAGGTCAGTACCAAGCGTCAAGCGGTTGGCTGCAAACGCCAGGCGGCGAGGCCGAGGCAAACCCAACCGATCAGAAACGAGAGGCCGCCGAATGGGGTGATGATGCCGAGCTTGCTGATACCCGTCATGGTCAACACGTACAGGCTGCCGGAGAACAACAGAATGCCGACGGCAAAGGACACGCCGGCCCAAGTGATCAGCCGCCCCGGAATCTGCGTGGCCAGAAGCGCGACCCCGAACAGCGCGAGGGTGTGCACCAGTTGATAGGTGACGCCGGTGTGGAAAATCGTCAGGTATTCCGGGGTCAGGCGATTTTTCAGGCCGTGGGCGGCGAACGCGCCCAACGCGACCCCGGTGAAACCGAAAAAAGCGGCCAGCATCAAAAAGCCACGCAGCATTGGGAACTCCAGTCAGACGCAATCGGCAGGGTCTGTATAATGGCCCGCTCCACCGGTTCGGCCAAGCCATCTCTATGCTGCGTTCCATATTCCGTCGTCTTGTGAAGGCTCTGCTCTGGTTCGCCGGTGGCAGCATTCTGTTGGTGCTGCTGTTTCGCTTCGTGCCGCCACCGGGCACCGCGCTGATGGTCGAGCGCAAGATCGAATCGTGGATCGACGGCGAGCCGATCGACCTGCAGCGCACCTGGAAGCCGTGGGACGAGATCTCCGACGATCTGAAAGTGGCGGTGATTGCCGGCGAAGACCAGAAATTCCCCGAGCACTGGGGCTTTGATCTGCGCGCGATCCAGGCCGCCCTCGCCCACAACGAACTGGGCGGTTCGATTCGCGGCGCCAGTACCCTGAGCCAGCAAGTGTCGAAAAACCTGTTCCTCTGGGCCGGACGCAGTTATCTGCGCAAGGGGCTCGAGGCCTGGTTTACCGCGCTGATCGAGGTGTTCTGGCCCAAGCAGCGGATTCTCGAGGTGTACCTGAACAGCGTCGAATGGGATGACGGCGTGTTTGGCGCCGAAGCGGCGGCTCGTCATCACTTTGGCGTGAGTGCGAAGTCGCTGTCGCGACAGCAGGCGAGTTATCTGGCGGCGGTGTTGCCTAATCCGCGGGTATGGAGCGCAAGCCGGCCAACCGGTTATGTATCGCGCCGGGCCGGGTGGATTCGGCAGCAGATGAGTCAGTTGGGTGGCGATAGTTATTTGTTGGGCCTCAATGATTCGCGGCGGGCGCCGTGGTCCCGATAGCCAGTCACTGTTCTTGTAGACACTGAAAACCCCTGTGGGAGCGGGCTTGCCCGCGATAGCAGTAGTTCAGCCAACATCTACATGACTGAAAGGACGCCATCGCTGGCAAGCCAGCTCCCACAAGGATTGATGCCGCCCTGAAATATGCGAATAAAAAACGCCCCGATCATCGCTGATCGGGGCGTTTTTGTTCGCCGGGGGCGCCGGTTAAGCGGCGATCGACAATTTGAGCTTGTTCATCGCACTTTTCTCAAGCTGACGAATCCGCTCGGCCGACACGTTGTACTTCTGCGCCAGGTCGTGCAGCGTGGCTTTTTCTTCGGCCAGCCAGCGCTGGTAGAGGATGTCGCGGCTGCGTTCGTCCAGCACTTCCAGCGCTTCGTGCAGGTTGCTGTTGGAGTTGTCGCTCCAGTCGGCATCTTCCAGCTGACGCGCCGGGTCGTACCGGTGGTCTTCCAGGTAATTGGCCGGCGACTGGAAAGCGCTGTCGTCGTCCGCTTCCGCGGCCGGGTCGAAGGCCATGTCATGGCCGGTCAGGCGACTTTCCATCTCGCGCACTTCGCGCGGTTCGACGCCGAGGCTTTCCGCCACACGGTGGACTTCCTCGTTGTTCAGCCACGCCAGACGCTTCTTCTGGCTGCGCAGGTTGAAGAACAGCTTGCGCTGGGCCTTGGTGGTCGCGACTTTCACAATGCGCCAGTTGCGCAGGATGAACTCATGAATTTCCGCCTTGATCCAGTGCACGGCGAACGACACCAGACGCACACCCATTTCCGGGTTGAAGCGCTTCACGGCCTTCATCAGGCCGACGTTACCTTCCTGGATCAGGTCAGCCTGAGCCAGACCGTAGCCGGAATAGCTACGGGCAATGTGTACGACAAATCGCAGGTGGGCGAGCACCATCTGCCGAGCCGCCCCCAGATCCTGCTCATAGTAGAGACTCTCGGCCAGTTCACGCTCCTGCTCCGGCGTCAGCAATGGAATGCTGTTCACGGTGTGCACATAGGCTTCCAGGTTCGCACCCGGAACCAACGCGTACGCAGGTTGCAAAGAATTGGTCATGCGAAAAAACCTCCCACTTACATACTCGTGCCTCTCGGCACTGCGAAAAATTGACCGGGAACTCAGGTACAAGTTCCCATAAAAACCGCAAGGTCAATCACGCGCAAAAAAGATTCTACTTCGGCGCCAGCTCCCTGAGATGACGTGCGACTGCAATCCATGCACCGATATAACCCAACAGCACCGCGCCAAGCAAGAGCGACAAACCGTCCGCCACTGGCACACCGGCCAGGGCGAAATCACTGCCGTACAAGCCGGCCAGTCCGACCACCGCATCGTTCAGCCAGTTCAGGCCGAACGCCAATACACCCCAGGACAACAGCCCTGCACCGAAGCCATACAACGCGCCCATATAAAGGAAGGGACGCCTTACATAACTGTCAGTGCCGCCGACGAGTTTAATCACTTCTATCTCGGTGCGGCGGTTTTCAATATGAAGACGAATGGTATTGCCTATCACCAAAAGTAATGCAGAAACCAGCAGCACCGTCAGACCGAAGACAAACCGATCGCCCAGCTTGAGGATGGCGGCCAGACGCTCGACCCAGACTAGATCAAGTTGCGCCTGTTGTACCTTGGGCAACTCGGAAAGTTTTTGTCTTAATGCTTCGAGTGTCGGCTTGTCGACTTCGTTCGGTGTCACCAGCACCACACCGGGCAAAGGGTTCTCGGGCAGTTCGCGCAGGGCTTCGCCGAGGCCGGACTGCTGCTGGAATTCCTCGAGCGCCTGATCGCGGCCGACATATTCAGCATCAGCGACGCCGGGCATGCCTTTGATCTGCTCGCGCAACGACTCGCCCTGCTCTGGCGTCGCATCGAGTTGCAGGTACAAAGAGATCTGCGCCGCGCGCTGCCACGAACCGCCGAGACGTTCGACATTGTTCAGCAGCAGCGACAAGCCCATCGGCAAGCTCAACGCCACGGCCATCACCATGCAGGTGAAAAAGCTGCCGATCGGCTGTTTGCCGAGGCGGCGCAGGCTGTCGAGCAGGCTGGCACGATGACTTTCAATCCAGGCGCGGAACAGCGTGGCGAAGTCCGGGCCGTCATCATCGTCGTGTTTTTTCTTTTTCGGCGGCTGCGGATCGGCGGCTTTCGGCGCCACACGTTCGGAAACCTTCGGGCTGCGTGTCGCACTCATACTCCGGCCTCCCCGTCGCCAATCAAGCGGCCGCGTTGCAGTGTGAGCATGCGGTGACGCATGCGCGCGATCAGTGCCAGGTCGTGACTGGCGATCAGCACGCTGGTGCCCAGACGGTTGATGTCTTCGAACACACCCATGATTTCCGCCGCCAGACGCGGGTCGAGGTTACCGGTCGGTTCGTCCGCCAGCAGCAAGGCCGGGCGATGGACGATGGCGCGGGCGATGCCGACGCGCTGTTGTTGACCGGTGGACAGGTCGCCCGGGTACAGATCGGTTTTATCCGACAGCGCTACGCGCTCCAGCGCCGAATCGACGCGCTTGGCGATTTCGGCCTTGGACAGGCCGAGGATCTGCAACGGCAAGGCGACGTTGTTGAACACCGTGCGATCAAACAGCAACTGGTGATTCTGGAACACCACGCCGATCTGCCGGCGCAGAAACGGAATCTGCGCGTTGCTGATGGTGCTCAGGTCCTGCCCGGCGAGCAGCAGTTTGCCACTGGTCGGCCGCTCCATCGCCAGCAACAGGCGCAACAGCGTGGATTTACCGGCACCAGAGTGGCCGGTGACAAACAAGAACTCGCCACGACGCACTCGAAAGCTCAGCTCATGCAAGCCGACGTGACCGTTCGGGTAGCGTTTACCGACCTGTTCGAAACGAATCATGAACGCTCCCGCTCGGCAAACAATGCCTGGACAAAGGGTTCGGCTTCAAAAGTACGCAAGTCATCAATGCCTTCGCCGACGCCGATGTAGCGGATCGGCAGACCGAACTGCTTGGCCAGGGCGAAGATCACCCCACCCTTGGCTGTGCCATCGAGTTTGGTCAGGGCCAGGCCGGTCAGTTCGACGGTCTGGTTGAATTGCTTGGCCTGGTTGATCGCGTTCTGCCCGGTGCCGGCGTCGAGCACCAGCAGCACTTCGTGCGGCGCGTCGGCGTCGAGTTTGCCAATCACCCGGCGAACCTTTTTCAGCTCTTCCATCAGGTTGTCTTTGGTGTGCAGACGACCGGCGGTGTCAGCGATCAACACATCGATGCCACGGGCCTTGGCGGCCTGCACGGCGTCGAAGATCACCGACGCCGAATCGGCACCGGTGTGCTGGGCAATCACCGGAATCTTGTTGCGCTCGCCCCAGACCTGCAATTGCTCGACTGCCGCGGCACGGAAGGTGTCACCGGCGGCGAGCATGACTTTCTTGCCTTCCAGTTGCAGCTTCTTCGCCAGTTTGCCGATGGTAGTGGTTTTGCCGGCGCCGTTGACGCCGACCACCAGAATCACGAACGGCTTGTTCTGCGAGGCGATCTTCAGCGGTTGTTCGACCGGCTTGAGCATGGCGGCCAGTTCGGCCTGCAGCGACTTGTACAGCGCATCGGCGTCGGCCAGCTCTTTGCGCGCAACCTTCTGGGTCAGGCGCTGGATGATCTGCGTGGTGGCTTCGACACCGACGTCGGCGGTAAGCAGACGGGTTTCGAGGTCGTCGAGCAAATCGTCATCGATGGTTTTGCGGCCGAGGAACAGGCTGGCCATGCCCTCGCCGATGCTCGCGCTGGTCTTGGACAGGCCTTGCTTGAGGCGGGCGAAGAAACCGGCTTTGGTTTCTTCGGTGCGCGGGGCTTCTACAGGGGGTTCGGCAGGCGCTTCATCCGGCACGACTGGCGCAGCGACAACCGACGCAGGCACTGGAGCAGGAGCAGGTTCAGGTGCTGGCTCGGGCGCTTGCACGACCGGAGCCACTGGCGCAGGAACAACCGGCGCCGGCTCGATGACCGCTTCCACCACCGGCTCGGGCTCGACAGCAGGCGCCCCCGCCACTTCCGGAATCGCCGGCGTCACATGCGGCGCTGCCTCTTCAACGAAGGCCACCGGTTCTTCTGCCACCGGCAAGGTCAGCCACGGCTCGGCGGTCGGCGTCAGCGGCAGTTCGGCAGCGGCCGGCGCTTCAGGTTCGGCTTCAGCCTCCGGTTGCAGCACGGGTTCAGTGATCGGCAGCACAATCGGCGCCGGCTCTTCTTCTATAACTGGCGCTGCAGGCTCAGGAATTGCGGGCGGCTGTTCGACGACGGGTTCCTGCGGTTTTTTCCGCAGCCATCCGAACAGGCTTTTCTTCTCGCCAGCCGCAGCTGGGCTCTTCTTGTCGTCGTTGGAACCAAACATGGAGGACGGCTATCTCACGGTAGCGACGCGCCAACAAGGCGCCCCGGCAAATAAATATTCGATGCAGAACAGACTGTGTTTCACCCAGCTTGTTCACGCGCAACATTTTGTCGAGGCGCCAAAGGCACCTCAAGGATCGTTTTAACGAAGGGTTAAACCGGTAAAAAACGGCGAAAAAGCGCACTCTGGTCTATAAAACGCAGCCTTCTGCCATGAACCCATACAGCCCAATCAGCGTTCGAAGCCTGATAGACGTGGTCGCCGGTAAAACGGATCAGTATCCTAGCACCTCCTCGCCCGCCTAGGCTAAGACCAGGCAGGCAGCCCAACAGGTTAAAAAACGAATGAATGCTCTAGCCCGCCGCGCTGCAGGCCTGCTGCTTTGCACAGTCTGCCTGCCCCTTTCGGCCCTGGCGGCCGACCCGCAACCGACCCACGAATTCATCCTCGACAACGGCCTCAAGGTCGTTGTGCGCGAAGACCATCGCGCGCCGGTGGTGGTTTCGCAGATCTGGTACAAGGTCGGCTCCAGCTACGAAACCCCGGGCCAGACCGGTCTGTCTCACGCCCTCGAGCACATGATGTTCAAGGGCAGCGAGAAAGTCGGCCCCGGCGAAGCCTCGCTGATCCTGCGGGATCTGGGCGCCGAAGAGAATGCCTTCACCAGTGACGACTTCACCGCGTACTACCAGGTGCTGGCCCGTGATCGTCTGGGCGTGGCCTTCGAGTTGGAAGCCGACCGCATGGCCAACCTGCGCCTGCCGGCCGACGAATTCGCCAAGGAAATCGAAGTCATCAAGGAGGAGCGTCGGCTGCGCACCGATGACAAGCCGATGTCCAAGGCTTACGAGCGTTACAAGGCAATGGCCTACCCGGCGAGCGGCTATCACACGCCGACCATCGGCTGGATGGCTGACCTCGACCGCATGAAGGTCGAAGAGCTGCGCCACTGGTATCAGTCCTGGTACGTGCCGAATAATGCCACGCTGGTGGTGGTCGGCGACGTCACCCCGGACGAGGTGAAAAACCTCGCCCAGCGCTATTTCGGCCCGATCGCCAAGCGCGACGTGCCCCCGGCGAAAAAGCCGCTGGAACTGGCTGAACCGGGCGAGCGCCAGATCACCCTGCGCGTGCAAACCCAGCTGCCGAGCCTGATGCTCGGCTTCAACGTACCCAGCATCGCCACCGCTGAAGACAAGCGCTCGGTCAACGCCCTGCGCCTGATCTCGGCACTGCTCGATGGTGGCTACAGCGGTCGTATTCCGACACAGCTCGAACGTGGTGAAGAACTGGTGTCCGGCGGCTCCTCGGACTATGACGCCTATACCCGTGGCGACAGCCTGTTCACCCTGTCCGCCACTCCGAACACGCAAAAGAAAAAGACCATCGCTCAGGCGGAGGCCGGGTTGTGGAAACTGCTGGAGCAACTGAAAACCACCGCGCCGTCGGCCGCAGAGCTGGAGCGCGTGCGTGCGCAGGTGATTGCCGGTCTGGTCTTCGAACGTGATTCGATCACCAGTCAGGCCACCGCCATCGGCCAACTGGAAACGGTCGGTCTGTCGTGGAAGCTGATGGACACCGAGCTGGCCGACCTGGAAAGCGTGACCCCGCAAGATATCCAGAACGCCGCGAAAAAGTATTTCACCCGCGAACGTCTCAGCGTCGCCCACGTCCTGCCTTTGGAGACGACTCATGAGTGAGCGCAAAGCCCCACGCCTGATGCTGCTTGGCCTGATCGCTGTCGCGGTGATCGGCTCGGCGGCGGTTTATCTGTCGCCAAGCGCTGACAGCCATGCCAGCGAAGCGCTGGATAACGCCAAGTCCACGCAGAAACTGCAATCGCTGGCCGAACTCGACGGCAAGGCACCGGCCAGCCGCAAGCTTGACGTACAGACCTGGAGCACCGCCGAAGGCGCCAAGGTGCTGTTCGTCGAAGCCCACGAGTTGCCGATGTTCGACATGCGTCTGATCTTCGCCGCCGGCAGCAGTCAGGACGGCAACGCAGCGGGGCTGGCGGTGTTGGCCAACGCGATGCTCAACGAAGGTGTGGCCGGCAAAGATGTCGGCGCCATCGCGCAGGGTTTTGAAGGCCTCGGTGCGGATTTCGGCAACGGCGCGTTCAAGGACATGGCGCTCGCTTCGTTGCGCAGTCTGAGCGCGGCCGACAAACGTGAACCGGCGCTGAAGCTGTTTGCCGAAGTGGTTGGCAAACCGACCTTCCCCGCCGACTCCTTCGCGCGCATCAAGAACCAGATGCTGGCCGGTTTCGAATACCAGAAACAGAACCCCGGCAAACTCGCCAGCCTCGAGCTGATGAAACGCTTGTACGGCGATCACCCGTACGCGCATTCAAGCGACGGCAACGCGCAAAGCGTGCCGAAGATCACCCTGGCGCAGCTGCGTGATTTCCACGCCAAGGCTTACGCCGCCGGTAACGCGGTGATTGCGCTGGTCGGTGACTTGTCGCGCGCCGAAGCCGAGGCGATTGCCAATCAAGTGTCCGGCGCACTGCCAAAAGGCCCGGCGCTGGCGAAAATCGCAGCACCACAGGAGCCGAAAGCCAGCGTCAATCACATCGAGTTCCCGTCGAAGCAAACCAACCTGATGCTCGCGCAACTGGGCATCGACCGCGACGACCCGGATTACGCTGCGCTGTCGATGGGCAACCAGATCCTTGGTGGTGGCGGTTTCGGCACGCGCCTGATGAGTGAAGTGCGCGAGAAACGTGGCCTGACCTACGGCGTGTACTCGGCATTCAGCCCGATGCAGGCCCGCGGCCCGTTCATGATCAACCTGCAGACCCGCGCGGAAATGAGCGAAGGCACCCTGAAGCTGGTGCAGGACGTACTTGCCGATTACCTGAAAACCGGGCCAACGCAAAAAGAGCTCGACGACGCCAAACGCGAACTGGCCGGCAGCTTCCCACTGTCCACTGCGAGCAATGCCGATATCGTCGGCCAGCTCGGGGCGATGGGCTTCTATAATCTGCCGCTGAGTTATCTCGACGATTTCATGCGTCAGTCGCAGAGCCTGACCGTCGAGCAAGTGCGCGACGCGCTGAACAAACACCTGAGCACGGACAAAATGGTCATCGTCACCGCTGGCCCGACCGTGCCGCAAAAGCCGTTACCGGCCCCATCTGATAAACCTGCCGAGCAACCGCTCGGGGTTCCGGAGCATTAATGGCGACTCGTTCCCCAAAAAAACCTGCGCATAACGTCCACAACGGTGTGAACCAGTTGCGCATCATTGGCGGCCAATGGCGCAGCCGCAAGCTGAGCTTCCCCGACGCGCCGGGCCTGCGCCCGACGCCGGACCGCGTACGTGAAACCCTGTTCAACTGGCTGGCGCCGTACGTTGAAGGGGCCAAGGTGCTCGACCCGTTCGCCGGCAGCGGCGCGCTGTTTCTCGAAGCGCTGTCCCGTGGCGCGGCGATGGGCCAGGCACTGGACGCGAGCAACATCGCCGTGTCCAGCCTTAAGGAACACCTCGGCACTCTGCGCTGCACCAACGGCCAGGTGCAGACCGCCGACGCCTTGCGCTATCTGGAAACCCAGACCGCTACGCCGTTCGATCTGGTATTCCTCGATCCGCCGTTCAACCAGAACCTGCTGCCGGCGGTGTGCACGCTGCTGGAAGAGCGGCAGTGGCTGGCGGCCGATTCGTGGATCTACACTGAAAGCGAAACCGCGCCGTCGACCCTCGGCCTGCCGGGCAACTGGCGCCTGCACCGCGAACAAAAGTCCGGTCGGGTCTACTACGCGCTGTGGCAGCGTTCGACGCACATCGACGCCTGACCTGTAGCGAGCGACAACCTGTGACAAGGGAGCCTGCTCCCTTGTCCTACGCACATCGAGAACCATCGTGCCCCCTTCGTCTGAACGCTTCGTCCCCGCCTTCGGCCTCGGAAATCCGCACTTGCAGACTTTGTGGGGCCCGCTGTGGCGCAAAACCGTGCACATCGAGCGCGAGCGTGAGCGCCTATGGCTGGAAGACGGCGATTTTCTTGACCTCGACTGGCACGGCCCGCACAGCGCCGAGGCGCCGTTGGTGCTGGTGTTGCACGGGTTGACCGGCTCTTCCAACTCGCCTTACGTGGCCGGCATCCAAAAGGCCCTGGCTGATCAGGGCTGGGCCAGCGTTGCGCTGAACTGGCGTGGCTGTTCGGGCGAACCGAACCTGCTGCCGCGCAGCTACCATTCCGGCGCCAGCGAAGATCTGGCCGAGACCATCAAACACTTGCATGCGAAACGCCCGCTGGCGCCGTTGTTTGCTGTCGGCTACTCGCTCGGTGGCAACGTTCTGCTCAAGCATCTGGGCGAGAGCGGCAGCGCCAGTGGCCTGCAGGGCGCGGTGGCGGTCTCGGTGCCATTCCGCCTCGATCAGTGCGCCGACCGTATCGGCCAGGGTTTCTCCAAGGTTTATCAGGCGCACTTCATGCGCGAGATGGTCGCTTACATCAAGAACAAGCAGCGGCAGTTTCAGCATGACGGTCGCGAGGATGGCCTGGCGAAACTGGCGGCGCTTGGTTCGCTGGAAAACATGCGCACGTTTTGGGATTTCGACGGCCGCGTGACCGCACCACTGCATGGTTTCGACGACGCCGAGGATTACTATCGCCGCGCCTCGAGTCGCTATTTTCTCGGCGAGATTCGCACGCCGACCCTGATCATCCAGGCGGCGGACGATCCGTTCGTATTCCCGCACAGTCTGCCGCAGGCCGATGAGCTGTCGGCTTGCACGCACTTCGAGCTGCAGCCGCGCGGCGGGCATGTCGGTTTTGTCGATGGCTCGGTTCGCATGCCGGGTTACTACCTGGAGCGACGGATTCCGCAGTGGTTGCGCACACGGCCCCTGTAGGAGTGAGCCTGCTCGCGATGGCGGTGTGTCAGTTAAAGATGAAGTGACTGACAGGGCGCCATCGCGAGCAGGCTCACTCCTACAGGGGTACGCGTTGTTTATTCGCCCGTGGCAATGCCTCGCGAGGGTTCGTTGATCCACTCGCTCCACGACCCGGCATACAGAGCACCCACCGGATAACCGGCCAGGCACAGGGCGAACAGGTTATGACACGCCGTCACCCCCGAGCCGCAGTAGGCAACCAACTCCGACGGCGAGCGATCGCCCAGTTTCGCCGCAAAACGCTGCTTGAGCTGATCTGCCGGCAGAAAGCGCCCGTCGCTGCCGAGGTTCTCCGTGAACGCCGCGCACTGCGCACCGGGGATGTGCCCGGCGACCGGATCAATCGGTTCCACTTCGCCTTTGAAGCGCGGCAGCGCGCGGGCATCGATCAAGGTCAATGACGGTTGACCCAGGCGCTGCTGCAATTGCTCGGCGCTGAGCAGCAGGCTCATGTCTGGCTGTCCACTGAAATGGCCGCGGGCGATGGTCGGCGGATCCAGACTCAGCGGCAGCCCCGCCGCATGCCAGGCTTTGAGCCCGCCGTCGAGAATGAACACGCCGTCGCGCTTGCCCAGCCACGCCAGCAACCACCACGCCCGTGCCGCGTAGGCCCCCGGGCCGTCGTCGTAGAGGACCACGTCGCTGTCATTGCTGATGCCCCACCCTTGCAGGCGCTCGATCAGCGCCGCCGGCTCGGGCAGCGGATGACGGCCGCTCACGCCCTTGATGACTTTGCCGCTCAGGTCCCGTTCGAGATCGGCGAAGCTTGCCCCGGCGATGTGCCCTTCGGCGTAGCTGCGCTGACCGTAGTCCGGGTCTTCGAGGGCGAAACGACAATCGAGGATCACCAACCCCGGCTGCGCCTTGCGGGCGTCCAGTGCGACGGGGCTGATCAGTTGCGCAATCGGCATAACGGGCTCCTGGGTATCAACACAAAAGGCTTATTTGACGTCTTCGAGGGCTTGGGCCAGCGGCACGTAGAACTCTTCGAACAGCGCATTGACCTCGTCGCGCGCCTGCTCGGTGACAAACCCGGCTTCCAGCACCAGCACCTGATACACGCCACGCTTGATGGCTTGTTCGCTGAGGTGGTTGGAGTTTTCCCGGGTGGTGCACAGGAACCGTACCCACGAGGTCAGGATGATCCAGGCGTTGAGGGTCAGCGATTCGATCTGCACGCGGTCCATGTCGAGAATGCCGGCGGCGACGAAACCTTCGTAGATCGCTGCGCCTTGAATCACGCAGCGCTGGGAAAAGCGCCGGTAACGCGCGGCCAGCTCCGGATCGCTGTCGAGCAGGTGTTCGAGGTCGCGGTGCAGAAAACGGTAGCGCCACATCGCCGAGAGCAGTTCCTTGAGATAGAAACGCTTGTCTTCGACCGTCGCTGCCCGCCCCTGCGGCGGGCGCAGGAAGCTGTCGACCAGGCTTTCGTACTCACTGAACAGCACGGCGATGATCGCCTGCTTGTTGGGGAAGTGGTAGTACAGGTTGCCCGGAGAAATCTCCATGTGGGCGGCAATGTGGTTGGTGCTGATACTGCGCTCGCCCTGCTGATTGAACAGTTCGAGGCTGTTGAGCACGATACGCTCGCTGGTTTTTATTCGTGGGGCCATGGCTTGAGCTTTAATTCAGAGTGCGTGTGGAGGCATCTTACGACCTAACCGGAAATGGATAAAACACTGCGGTGCATGGAAGTCATTTGACTTTCTAGAGCATAGACTCTAAAAAGCTCGTCACTACAATAAAATCCGGAGCAGACCATGACTGCCGATATTGCCTATCTGCAAACGCTGCAGCCCGCGCTGGCCGAGCTGGATCGGTTGTTCGAGGCGCAACGTTCCGCCTACGCCGCCAATCCGATGCCGCCTGCGGCGCAGCGCCAGCAATGGCTCAAGGCACTGGCGGATCTGCTCAGCAGCGAACGGCAGGCCTTGATCGCCGCCATCAGCGCGGATTTCAGTCATCGCAGCGCCGATGAAACCCTGCTCGCCGAACTGATGCCGAGCCTGCACGGCATTCATTACGCCAGCCGTCATCTCAAAGGCTGGATGAAAGCCTCGCGGCGCAAGGTCGGCGTGGCGTTTCAGCCGGCTTCGGCAAAAGTGGTCTATCAGCCGCTGGGCGTGGTCGGCGTGATCGTGCCGTGGAATTACCCGTTGTATCTGGCCGTCGGCCCGCTGGTCGGCGCGCTGGCGGCGGGCAATCGGGTGATGCTCAAACTCAGCGAGTCGACCCCGTCCACCGGGCTGCTGCTCAAGGAATTGCTGGCGCGAATTTTCCCCGAAGACCTGGTCTGCGTGGTGCTCGGCGAGGCCGATATCGGCGTGGCGTTTTCCCGCCTGCGCTTCGATCACTTGCTGTTCACCGGCGCCACCAGCATCGGCAAACATGTGATGCGCGCCGCGGCGGAAAACCTCACCCCGGTGACTCTCGAACTGGGCGGCAAATCCCCGGCCATCGTCTCGCAGGATGTGCCGCTCAAGGACGCCGCCGAGCGCATCGCCTTCGGCAAGACCCTGAACGCCGGGCAGACCTGCGTCGCCCCGGATTACGTGCTGGTGCCGGAAGATCGCGTCGGCGCTTTCGTCGAAGCCTACCGCCAGGCCGTGCAAGGTTTTTACCCGACGCTCGCCGACAATCCGGACTACACGGCGATCATCAACGACCGTCAGTTGGCGCGTCTCAACAGCTACGTCAGCGATGCGACCAGCAAGGGTGCGCTGCTGATTCCGCTGTTCGAACAGGGCCAGGGCCGACGCATGCCGCACAGCGTGCTGCTGAATGTCAGCGATGACATGACCGTGATGCAGGACGAAATCTTCGGTCCACTGCTGCCAATCGTGCCGTATCGGGATTTGCAGCAGGCATTTGCTTACATCAATCAGCGCCCACGTCCTCTGGCTCTTTACTACTTTGGCTACGACAAACGCGAACAGCAGCGCGTGCTGCATGAAACCCATTCCGGCGGCGTGTGCCTCAACGACACGCTGCTGCATGTCGCGCAGGACGACATGCCGTTCGGCGGCATCGGTGCGTCCGGCATGGGTCATTACCACGGCCACGAAGGTTTCCTGACGTTCAGCAAAGCCAAAGGCGTGCTGATCAAACAGCGTTTCAACGCCGCCAGGCTGATCTACCCGCCCTACGGCAAAACCCTGCAGAAGCTGATTCAAAAACTGTTCATTCGCTAAACGCTGGTCACCGCCGGGTAATAAAAACAATGCACCCAAGCCTGACTGAAACACCCGCGCTGTCGCGCCGTGGCCTGCTTAAATTCAGCCTCGGCGCCACAGCGTTCCTCGCCACCGCCGGTCTCGGCGCCAGCCTCAGTGGCTGCTCGGCGAGCATCGCGGCCAACGGTTTTATCTCACTGCGCGACGGCGATCTGCTGTTTCTGCGCGCGCTGATTCCGGTGATGCTCGACGGCGCCGTCGCGGCCGAGAAGCTGCCGACTGCGGTCGATGGCACGCTCAAGTCGCTGGACTACAGCCTCGATCACCTGTCGCCGGAAATGCTCAAGCTCACCCGACAACTGTTCGACGTGCTGGGCATGGCGGTCACGCGCGGGCCGCTCACCGGCATCTGGGGCAGTTGGGAAAACGCCAGCCCTGCGGCCATGCGGCATTTCCTCGAGCGCTGGGAAAACAGCTCGTTGAGCCTGTTGCGCATGGGCCATAGCTCGCTGCAACAGATGGTGATGATGGCGTGGTACACGCGCCCGGAATCCTGGGGGCACTGCGGATATCCCGGCCCGCCCACGGTTTGAGAATCGCGCCGCTCCCTTCGCGAGCAGGCTCGCTCCCACATAAGGAATGCACTTCAAATGTGGGAGCGAGCCTGCTCGCGAAGGGGCCAGTCGCCACACCTTGCATCCAAAAATAATAAAAGAGAGCCCGACCGATGCCCGTACCCGATCCTTTCCGCGAAGGCCTCGCCCGCGGCTGGAAAACCTACAACGGTTCGCAACTGACCGACGACCTGACCCTTGAAGCCGACGTAGCGATCATTGGCAGCGGCGCTGGCGGCGGTACCACTGCGGAAATCCTCAGCGCGGCCGGTTACAAAGTCCTGCTGATCGAAGAAGGCCCGCTGAAAACCAGCTCCGACTTCAAACTGCTTGAGGCCCAGGCCTACAGCAGCCTTTATCAGGAAGGCATCGGGCGCATGAGCAAGGACGGTGCGATCACCATTCTGCAAGGCCGGGCGGTCGGCGGCACGACGCTGATCAACTGGACTTCGAGCTTTCGCACACCCGATCCGACCCTCGAACACTGGGCCAGGGAACACAACGTGAAAGGCCACAGCCCGGCCGAAATGGCACCGTGGTTCGAAAAAATGGAGCAACGCCTCGGTGTTGCGCCATGGTTGGTGCCGCCGAACGCCAATAACGACGTGATCCGCAAAGGCTGCGAACAGCTCGGCTACAGCTGGCATGTGATCCCGCGCAACGTGCGCGGCTGCTGGAATCTCGGCTATTGCGGCATGGGCTGCCCGGCCAACGCCAAGCAATCGATGCTGGTCACGACCATCCCGGCGACCCTGGAAAAGGGTGGCGAGCTGCTCTATCTGGCGCGCGCGGAAAAACTGCTGATCAGCGGTGACAAGGTGACCGGCTTGCAATGCGTGGCCATGGACGAGCGCTGCGTCGAGCCGACCGGCCGTCGCATCACTGTGCAAGCGCGGCATTACGTGCTGGCTGGCGGCGGCATCAACAGCCCGGCGCTGCTGCTGCGCTCGGACGCGCCGGACCCGCACGAAAATCTTGGCAAACGCACCTTTCTGCACCCGGTGAACATGTCCGCCGCGCGCTTCGACGACGTCATCAACCCGTTCTACGGTGCGCCACAGTCGATCTATTCCGACCATTTCCAGTGGAAGGACGGCATCACCGGGCCGATGGCCTTCAAACTCGAAGTGCCGCCACTGCACCCGGCGCTCGCGGCGACGTTGCTCGGCGGCTTCGGTGAAGAAAATGCGCAGCACATGGCCGACCTGCCGCACACCCATGCCATGCTTGCCTTGCTGCGTGACGGTTTTCATCCGGACAGCGTGGGTGGCGCGGTCGAGCTGCGCGGCGACGGTTCGCCGGTGCTCGACTATCAAGTTTCGCCTTATGCCTGGGACGGTTTGCGCCGGGCCTTTCACGTCATGGCTGAAATCCAGTTCGCCGGTGGTGCCAAATCCGTCATGCCGATGCACGCCGACGCGCGCTACGTGAAAACCTTGGGCGAAGCGCGCAGCCTGATCGACGGCCTGAGCCTTGAGCTGTATCGCACGCGCCTGGGCAGCGCCCATGTGATGGGCGGCTGCGCCATGGGCGAGGATGCCAAAAGCGCGGTGACCGACAGCCTCGGGCGCCATCATCAATTGGCCAACCTGTCGATCCATGACGGCTCGCTGTTCCCCACCAGCATTGGCGCCAACCCGCAATTGTCGGTGTATGGCCTGACTGCGCAACTGGCGACGTCCCTCGCCGATCGGCTGAGAAACCCATGAAAAAACCGACGATTGCCGGCGTCTATAGTGCTTTCCTACCAAACACGCGACTTGGCCGACCGGTTAGGCTGCGATACCATCCGACTCCCCAACGGACTCCCGCCAGGACGACGCGATGAACCGAGTGTTGTACCCAGGTACCTTCGACCCTATTACCAAGGGCCATGGCGATCTGGTCGAACGCGCCTCGCGCCTGTTCGACCATGTGATCATTGCCGTCGCCGCCAGCCCGAAAAAGAACCCGCTGTTCCCGCTGGAACAACGCGTGGAACTGGCGCGCGAAGTCACCCGGCACTTGCCGAACGTGGAAGTGGTCGGCTTTTCGACGCTACTGGCGCATTTCGCCAAAGAGCAGAACGCCAATGTGTTCCTGCGTGGTTTGCGCGCGGTGTCGGACTTCGAATACGAATTTCAGCTGGCCAACATGAACCGTCAGCTGGCGCCGGATGTGGAGAGTCTGTTTCTCACGCCGTCGGAACGTTATTCGTTCATTTCCTCGACGCTGGTGCGCGAAATTGCCGCGCTGGGCGGCGATATCAGCAAGTTCGTCCACCCGGCCGTGGCCGACGCGCTGACCCTGCGCTTCAAAAAGTAACTACCGTTCAAACGGCGCCCGCGTGCACTGCGGGCGCCAATGCGGCACAATTGCGCGCATTGATTTATAGCGCCCGGGCCTGCCGCCCCGGCTGGAGTTAGCATGTCCCTGATCATCACCGACGATTGCATCAACTGCGACGTCTGCGAACCCGAGTGCCCGAACGCCGCCATTTCCCAGGGCGAGGAGATCTACGTGATCGACCCCAACCTGTGCACCCAGTGCGTCGGCCACTACGACGAACCGCAGTGCCAGCAGGTCTGTCCGGTGGATTGCATTCCGCTGGACGAAGCGCATCCTGAGACTGAAGAGCAGTTGATGGAGAAGTACCGCAAGATCACGGGCAAGGCCTGATTTTTCAGCGCCTGTCAGGTCTTCATCGCCAGCAGGCTGGCTCCCACATTTGAAATGCATTCCAATGTGGGAGCCAGCCTGCTGGCGATAGGGCCATCAGCCACACTGCTGAAATCTGATCTGATCAGCTCACTCGCGCTGCTCAAACCCCTCCCCCGTACACCCCAGACAGCGCACAAACGCCGCCTTCGCCGGGTCCACCACCAGCGCCTGCCCCGCATCGCCGACCCCGCCACCCAGCGCGGTGAACGGCAACGACACGACAAACGCGCCGGCACCAATCACCGTCGCCACGACCAATAACGGCCGGGCGATCAGCAGGTCGCCGAGCATGGCGTAGGCCGGTGGGTTCTGGATGGTGTAGCGCGGATCACCGCTGCCGCTTTCCGAGGCCCGGGCGACCAGACTGGAACACAACAGCAGTGTGACGAAGAGGACTTGCGGGCATTTCATGGCGCGATCCTTCGGGCTGAGCAGTGAGACTTCTCACTATAGACCCAAGGATTTTTTCAGGTCTGGCAGCGCGGGCAGAACACGCTGGCGCGCTGGCCGAGCTTGAGCTCGCGCAGGCCAGTGCCGCAGACCTTGCAGTGTTCACCGCCGCGGCCGTAGACAAACAGCTCCTGCTGGAAATACCCCGGCTGCCCGTCGCCGCCGATGAAATCACGCAGCGTGGTGCCGCCGCGCTCGATCGCTGCGGCGAGGATGCGCTTGATCTCGATTGCCAGCTTCAGATAGCGCCCTCGGGAAATCCCCCCGGCCGCTCGGCGCGGGTCGATGCCGGCGGCGAACAGCGCTTCGGTCGCATAGATGTTGCCGACCCCGACCACCACCGCGTTGTCCATGATGAACGGCTTGACCGCCATCGCCCGCCCGCGTGACAGCTGAAACAACCGCTCGCCGTCGAACAGATCGGTCAACGGCTCCGGCCCCAGGCGAATCAGCAATTCATGATTGAGCGGATCGCTGCTCCACAACATCGCACCGAAACGCCGTGGATCGGTGTAGCGCAGCGCCAGTCCCGACTCCAGTTCGATGTCGACGTGCTCGTGCTTGAGCGCCGGCAACCCGGCTTCGACCAGGCGCAGATTGCCCGACATGCCCAGATGGCTGATCAGCGTGCCGACTTCGGCATTGATCAACAGGTATTTGGCGCGGCGCTCGACCAGCACGATGCGCTGCCCTGACAGGCGCACATCGAGGTCTTCGGGGATCGGCCAGCGCAACCGCCGATCCCGCACGATCACCCGGCTGACGCGCTGGCCTTCCAGATGCGGGGCAATGCCACGGCGGGTGGTTTCGACTTCCGGCAGTTCAGGCATGCTGTCCTCGATTCAATGCGCGCCGAGGTCGCGGATCGTTTGCTTGAGGATTTCGAAGTCGTAGTCCGACAGGCCTACGTAATCGAGCACCAGCGGGCCGACGGCGTTCCACTCGAAGTCTTCGGTCTGGTTGCCCAGCACCCGATACGACGCGCAGATGTTTTCGGCCATTTTCAGAATCGCCAGGAGGTTCTTCAGCTGACTGTTCTTCGACGACTCGTCGCTGAAAATCGCCAAAGCGTTGTGGTGATTGGCGATGGCCGCGCTGACATGCTCCGGCAACCGCCAGGATTTCGCGGTGTAGTAACCAACCACGGCATGGTTGGTGTTGAACACGCGGTTTTCCGTGTCGACCACACGGCATTCCGGGCTGGCGCTGGCGTAGGCCTCTTCCAGTACGGTCATGTAATCGGGGAAGCGCTGCAGCATCAATGGCACGCCGCAATCGTGGAACAGCCCCAACGCATAGGCTTCGTCGCCGGCCTGGGTGCCGATGCGCTTGGCCAGGGTCAGGCAGGTCATCGCCACGTCCTGGGCGGTGTCCCAGAAGCGGTTGAGGGTGACGATGGTGTCGTCGTTCATTTCGCCTTTGATCGACTGCGCGTTGATCAGGTTGATGATCGAACGGCTGCCCAGCAGGTTCACCGCACGCTGGATCGAAGTGATCTTGTTGCTCAGGCCGTAATACGGAGAGTTGACGATCTTCAGCAGCGCGCCGGACAGGCCCGGGTCCTGGGAGATGAGCTTGGCGATCACCTCCAGATCCGGGTCGGGCATGTACTGCTCCATTTGCAGATCCACCATGATCTGCGGTTGCGCCGGCACACTGATGCCTTGCAGCGATTGTTGAATCTGTTCGGTGGTCAGCTCTTGGGACATAAGTACACACTCTGGGACAGGCGGCGATTCTAACCGCTGAAACCGCAGGGCGACACACCGACGGGCACATCGCCGGAACTTTCATTCAAGCCCAGGCTTCGGACTCTGTAGGGCGCACAGGATCTGAAAGGTCTATTGCGAAGGAAAAATCTCCACAGACTCAGGAGCTTACCGATGGCAACTTCCCTCAATGGCAAACGCGTCGCTATTTTGGTCACCGATGGTTTCGAACAGGTTGAAATGACCGGCCCCAAAGATGCTTTGGAGCAGGCTGGCGTGCAGGTCGATATCCTTTCCACCGAGGCCGGAACGGTCAAAGGCTGGAACCATGACCAACCGGCGGACGACTTTACCGTCACCAACACCTTCCAGGCCGTGGGTATCGATCAATACGATGCCGTGCTGCTGCCGGGCGGTGTGCAGAACTCCGACACCATCCGTATCGACCAGGATGCCCAGCATCTGGTCAAGACCGCCGCCTCGGCCGGCAAGCCGATTGCCGTGATCTGCCATGGCAGCTGGCTGCTGATCTCCGCCGGACTGGTCAATGGCAAGACCATGACGAGCTATAAAACCGTCAAGGACGATCTGGTCAACGCCGGTGCCAACTGGGTCGATCAGGAAGTGGTCAAGGACGGCAACCTGATCAGCAGCCGCCAGCCAGACGATGTGCCGGCATTCAGTCAGGCACTGATTGACGCACTGGCGGCGTAAGCGCTGAAATCGCTTTCGCGAGCAGGCTCGCTCCCACAGGTATTCGCAATACCAATGTGGGAGCGGGCCCGCTCGCGAAGGCGTCATCAGCGTTTCATCGCATCCCCGGCCCTGCGCAAACCTCAACACGCTATACTCCCGCTCTTTTTTCCGGAGCGACGTCATGTCCCTGCCTAGCCTGCGCCTCAAAGCCAACGCCGACCGTCGCCTGCGCGCCGGTCATCTGTGGGTCTACAGCAACGAAATCGATGTAGCCGCGACCCCGCTGCACGGATTCAATGCTGGCGATCAGGCCATCCTCGAAGCTGCGGGTGGCAAGCCGCTGGGCATCGTCGCGATGAGCCCGAACAACCTGATCTGTGCCCGCCTGCTGTCGCGCGACATCAAAGTTGCGCTGGACAAATCCTTGCTGGTGCACCGTTTGAACGTGGCGCTGTCGCTGCGCGAGCGCTTGTTCGACAAGCCGTTCTATCGCCTGGTCTACGGCGATTCCGACCTGCTGCCGGGGCTGGTGGTCGACCGTTTTGGCGACATTCTGGTGGTGCAGATCGCTTCGGCAACCATGGAAGCGCACAAGGACGACGTGATCGCCGCCCTGACCCAAGTGCTCAAGCCAAGCGGCATTCTGTTCAAGAACGACTCCGCCGCCCGTGATGCCGAAGGTCTCAACCGTTACGTCGAAACCGTGTTCGGTCTGGTCCCGGAGTGGGTTGCGCTGGAAGAAAACGGCGTGAAATTCGAAGCGCCGGTGATTCAGGGGCAGAAAACCGGCTGGTTCTACGACCACCGTATGAACCGCGCCCGCCTCGCCCCTTACGCCAAAGGCAAACGCGTCCTCGACCTCTACAGCTACATCGGCGGGTGGGGTGTGCAAGCGGCCGCGTTCGGCGCCAGCGAAGTGTTCTGCGTCGACGCTTCGGCGTTCGCCCTCGACGGCGTTGAGCGTAACGCGGCGCTGAACGGTTTCGCCGACAAAATGACCTGCATCGAAGGCGATGTCTTCGAAGCCCTGAAAGAATTGAAAGCCAGCGAAGAGCGCTTCGACGTGATCGTGGCCGACCCGCCCGCCTTCATCAAGCGCAAGAAAGACATGAAAAACGGTGAAGGCGCCTACCGCCGCCTGAACGAGCAAGCCATGCGCCTGCTCAACAAGGACGGTATCCTGGTCAGCGCGTCGTGCTCGATGCACCTGCCCGAGGACGACCTGCAGAACATTCTGCTGACCAGCGCCCGTCACCTGGATCGCAACATTCAGTTGCTGGAGCGTGGCGGTCAGGGTCCGGACCATCCGGTGCACCCGGCCATCGCCGAAACTCGCTACATCAAGAGCATTACCTGCCGCTTGCTGCCCAACAGCTGATTCCTGCTGATAACGGGGGAGTCAGCAGGCTCCCCCGTTTGTTTTGCACGCCGCCCTGGTGTGTTTTTTGACCTGTTCTGCAAACTTCCTACAATTACTTTCCTCCAGTGATGCAGGACGTTTCTCTGCACCCGCTAACTAATGAAACATTGCCTACAAGTTTAATTAAGCGCAACGACAGCTCTGACAAAATTACTGGACTTTTCCTACCCAATATCCGCTTGCCAATAATCCATTACAAACTATTATGAAGTTGTCACCACGAGGTGACTTCAACTATCAATGAACATGGAGTTCACATTATGAAAAGCATTTCTCTGGAAAGTAAAAAGCTCGCAAACCTGGCTTTTCTGGTTGCCGCTAAAGCCCGTTAAGTAAGGCAGGACGCCGGGGAGTGCCGGCAACCCGGCGTCCTTTCGAATTTACCCAGAGTGAATCGCCCCCATGCACATCAATCCCTATCTTTTCATATTGCCGCGCCCTTGCGGACAAGTCATATGGAACTATAAAAACCATACCCAACATGAACTTGATCTCGACCATACAATTCGCCTGGCGCACTTGATCGACAACTCTGAACTCTTCGACCCGCTAAACATCATAGACACAGAACTATTAAACGCAGGCATTCTAACTATTTCAAAACTCGACAACTCATCCTGGGGCTGGGACGAATTGTCGAAGATTTATCATATCGGCACACAAAATATTCCGTGTGAACATACGCCTCAGGATATCCAAGAGTGGGCCAGTCACTATCTGGCGCATTGCAATGAAGTGCTCGCCGCACCGCCACCGACGACTGATCGTCCGGGATGCGAGGCAGAGCGACGCATTGCCTTGCCCCGGCCTCGCGCCTTGAAAGACGAGAGCCTGACGCACGCCCTGCTGCAGCGCAAAACCTGTCGGACCTACACAGGCGCAGCGGTCACGCTGGATGATCTCGGTACGCTGCTTTATCTATCTTTCGGTTATCTCGAAGAACGCGAGCATGACCGCGACGACAGCATCGCCCACGGACTCGGCGCCCGTCGAAGCAGCCCTTCCGCTGGCGGACTGAATGCCTGCGAAGCCTTTCTGCTGGTGCAGAACGTCGATGACCTGGAGCCGGGCGTCTACAGCTACCATCCCGCCGAGCACTCACTGAGCCCGGTCAATCCCTTGCCAGAACCCGCCCTGGGCCAGTTGCTCGCTGGCCAGCATTTCATCAACAACCTGCCGCTTGGCGTGTTCATCACTGCTCGTTTCGACCGGCTCTGGTGGAAATATGAGCATTCACGGGCCTACCGCATGGCCTTCGTCGAAGCCGGTCACCTGTCGCAATCCTTCCAGTTGGTCGCCACCGCGCTTGGCCTCAATACCTGGCTAACCGGTGCGTTTGCCGATCGGCAGGTCGAAGCCCTGCTGTCACTTGAGGGCAGCGCCGAACAACCGCTGTTCTTCGTCGGCTGTGGACACAGTGCCGGCCAGGCGATGTGCGACGAGATGCACGAACTGTTGAGCGAGGGCCACGCATGAGCCTGACGACTGCCGAGCCGGATGAAGCGCCAGTGTCATGGGCACTGAAGTTCACCCTCAAGGATTGGGAAAGCCGCGCCTCGGTGCGCAGCAGCACCCATGACTACCTGTTACCGGAGGACGTGGCCCTGCAACTGCAAACCCGTCATTGGTTCCCCCCGGCCTTCATTCCCTATCTGGCGCACCCGGCGATCCAGGCGGCGGGGCGCGACGTGCAGCACCGATTGTCCGCCAACCACCTGGTGCACTTTCTCGATTACACCACCCTGCTCGAACACCGCATCGTCAATCGCGCCGTGGAAGTGATCGTGCACCGTGAGCTGCCGGTTTTCGTTCCGCTGGCGATGAAACACGCGGCATTGCAGCTCTATACCGACGAGGGCTACCACGCGTTGTTCTCCAATCGGCTGGCTGAGCAGATCGCCGGCTTCTATGGCATCAGCGGACGTCCGGTATTGCCGAAGCGCATCGCACGTCTCAATGCCTTGATCGCCCGCACCCCGGAAAAGCACCGACCACTGGCATGGTTTCTGCTGGGCTTCGTCTCGGAAACCATCATCGCCCGCGAGCTGCTGGACGTTTGTCGCGACAGCCTGGTATCCAGCGTAAGCGACATGCTGCGCGACCATCTGACCGATGAGGCCCGCCACAGTCGTTATTTCGCCGAAGTGTTCCATTACCTGTGGCTGTCGATGCTCAGCCGTCAGCGCACGTTCGTGAGCAGAACCGTGCTGGAAATCATCGGCATTTTTTTCGAGGCCGACGAACGCTGGCTGCAGCAGAGCCTGCGTGGAGCAGGCATTGCCGAGGTGGACGTGATGGAAGTCGTCAGCGGCATGGCCACGGTGCAAGCCAACCGTACTCGAGCGCGATCAGGTGCCGTCGCCACACTGGATGCACTGAGCAAGGCCGGTTTTTTTGCACTGGCCCATAACCGGACACTTTTCGCCAGGGCAGGACTGATCGATGGATAACGCGACATCCGTGGTAACCGCCAGACAGCGCCGCGCAGCGGTGGGCTTGTTGCTGACGATGGTGCTGCTTGGCGTGTTCCCGCTGGATGTGCTGCTGCCCTCGTTTCCGGCATTGGCGGCGCACTTTGCCCGTTCACCGGCAGACATCGCGCTGTCGATCAGCCTGTTTGCGGTGGGCATCGCGTTTGCCCAGTTATTGATCGGTCCGCTATCAGACGTTATAGGCCGCAAGGGCTTGCTGCTGGCGGGCATGAGCGTGTCGATGCTCGGCGCAGTCGGTTGTGTGATGACCAGCGATTTTACGCTGTTCCTGATGTTCCGGGTCATGCAAGCAGTGGGGTGCGGATGCTTCGTGCTGTCCCAGGCGTTGGTGCAGGATCTGTTCGAAGGGGCTGAGCGCGACCGGCTGCGCATCCTGATGGTCACGGCTACGGGAATTTTCATCTCGGTGTCGCCGCTGGCCGGCACTTTCCTGCAGGCAACGCTGGGCTGGCGCGGCAGCTTCTGGGTGTTCACAGCACTGTCTGCCGTGGTGCTGGTCAAGGCCTGGGTGTTTTTGCAAAACAGCCGTCCGGCCGACAGCAATGCGCGGGTCGGCTTCATCCGCTCCTATCGCCGCGTATTGGGCGACTTTGAATTTGTCGGTTACTGGCTGATCTCGGCGTTTGCCTTCGCCTGCCATTTTTCCTTCATCGTGATCTCGCCGTTGATCTTCATGGATCAATTGCAGCTCGCCCCCTATGACTTCTCCTTGATCCTGCTGGTGTACGGTGCCGCCTACGTCGTCGGCGGCATTCTTGCCGCCGTGCTGAACCGGCGCATCACCCCGTTGCAGCAGATAGTCACCGGGCTCGGCCTGATATTGCTGGCGGGGCTGGCAATGCTGTATCTGGCCGCCGAGCATGCGCTGGCCCCGGTCACGGTGCTGATCCCGATGCTGATCTGCACCGCCGGCACCACCATCGCCCGCCCCGCCGCGACATCGCGGGCCATGAGCCTGTTCCCTGAAAACGCCGGTACCTCGGCTTCGGCGGGCAGCACGATCATCTTCATTTGTGGCGGTCTGATCAGCGCACTGATCAGCCTCAACCCGAGCAATCTGCAAGCGACGCTGGGCTACTGCTTCGTGCTGTTGAGCGCAACAGCGCTGCTGCTTAACCACCGGCTCAGCCGGCGTGCGAGCAATCTTGCTGCCGGAGCCTCGGCGCAGTCCGACGGCGATTGAAGCTGCCAGTCGTCATTCCACACCGACCGTCTGCACGGCGCAGCACGTTGCGCCATTCCCTCCAGACGCCAGCGGTGTAGAATCGCTTCATTCATCGCCATTCATCCCCGGCGGGTTTATGAGCTCAGGCTGAGACCAGCGGCGATCCCGCAACGTCATCGGCAGCTTCCGAAACACACGGCTATTTCCGCATGTTCCAGAGGTCCATAGAAGCTCACTCCCCTTTAGCACCTGATTAGCACCTGATTAGCCGCCCGGAGTGTTCCATGCCAGATTATCGTTCCAAAACATCCACCCACGGCCGCAACATGGCCGGCGCCCGCGCACTGTGGCGCGCCACGGGGATGAAGGATGACGACTTCAAAAAGCCGATCATCGCCATTGCCAACTCGTTCACCCAGTTCGTCCCGGGCCACGTACACCTGAAGGATCTGGGCCAACTGGTCGCCCGAGAAATCGAACGCGCCGGCGGTGTGGCAAAGGAATTCAACACCATTGCCGTGGATGACGGCATCGCCATGGGCCACGACGGCATGCTCTATTCGCTGCCGAGCCGCGAGATTATCGCCGACTCCGTCGAGTACATGGTCAACGCCCACTGCGCCGACGCCATCGTCTGCATCTCCAACTGCGACAAGATCACCCCAGGCATGTTGATGGCAGCTTTGCGCCTCAACATTCCGGTGATCTTCGTTTCCGGCGGCCCGATGGAAGCCGGCAAGACCAAACTCGCTTCCCACGGTCTCGATCTGGTCGACGCCATGGTGATCGCCGCCGACTCCAGCGCTTCTGACGAGAAAGTCGCCGAGTACGAGCGCAGCGCCTGCCCGACGTGCGGTTCGTGCTCCGGCATGTTCACCGCCAACTCGATGAACTGCCTGACCGAAGCACTGGGCCTGGCCTTGCCGGGCAACGGTTCGACCCTCGCCACCCACAGCGACCGCGAGCAGTTGTTCCTGCAGGCTGGCCGCACCATCGTCGAGCTGTGCAAGCGTTACTACGGCGAGAACGACGAGTCGGTGTTGCCGCGCAACATCGCCAACTTCAAGGCGTTCGAGAACGCGATGATGCTCGACATCGCCATGGGCGGGTCGACCAACACCATCCTGCACTTGCTCGCCGCCGCCCAGGAAGCCGAGATCGATTTCGACCTGCGCGACATCGATCGCCTCTCGCGCAGCGTTCCGCAGCTGTGCAAGGTGGCACCGAACATTCAGAAGTACCACATGGAAGACGTGCACCGCGCCGGCGGCATTTTCAGCATCCTCGGTTCGCTGGCCCGTGGCGGCCTGCTGCACACCGACCTGCCGACCGTGCACAGCCGCAGCATGGAAGAAGCCATCGCCAAGTGGGACATCACCCAGACCAGCGACGAGGCTGTGCATCATTTCTTCAAGGCCGGCCCGGCAGGCATTCCGACGCAGACTGCGTTCAGTCAGTCGACTCGCTGGGAAACCCTGGACGACGACCGTGAAAACGGCTGCATCCGCAGCTTCGAGCACGCCTACTCGAAAGAAGGTGGCCTGGCCGTGCTGTACGGCAACATCGCGCAGGATGGTTGCGTGGTGAAAACCGCCGGCGTCGATGAGTCGATCCACGTCTTCGAAGGAAACGCCAAGATCTTCGAAAGCCAGGACAGCGCCGTGCGTGGCATCCTCGCCGACGAAGTGAAAGAAGGCGACATCGTCATCATTCGCTACGAAGGCCCGAAAGGCGGCCCGGGCATGCAGGAAATGCTCTACCCGACTTCGTACCTGAAGTCCAAAGGCCTGGGCAAAGCCTGTGCCTTGCTGACCGATGGCCGTTTCTCTGGCGGCACGTCGGGCCTGTCCATCGGTCACGCTTCGCCAGAAGCAGCCGCTGGCGGCGCGATCGGTCTGGTGCAGGATGGCGATAAAGTGCTGATCGACATTCCGAACCGCTCGATCAACCTGTTGGTCAGCGACGAAGAACTGGCGGCACGCCGCGCCGAGCAGGACAAGAAAGGCTGGAAACCGGTCGAACAACGCCCACGCAAAGTGACCACCGCCCTCAAGGCCTACGCCTTGCTGGCGACCAGCGCCGACAAGGGCGCAGTGCGCAACAAAGCGATGCTCGACGGCTTGTAAGCGTCCAATCGCAGACAAAAAAATGCCCCGCCAACGTGCGGGGCATTTTTTTGTCTGGCCGATTTAGTCAGTGAGCATGAGGGCCCCATCGCGAGCAGGCTCACTCCTACAGGTGAACGCATCCAATTGTAGGAGTGAGCCTGCTCGCGATCGGAGCAACCCGGGCTTACTGAATATCTTCAGGCTTGACGATCACCCAGTTTTTATCCGCCGTCACCGGCAACCCTTCTTTGGCCTGCGCCGCGGCGTGCTTGGCCATCATGCCGTTGATTTGCGTCATGTACTTGTCCTTGCGGTTGATCCACAAGTGGATGCCGCCCTTGGCCACGTCGACATCGTGGAACAGCATGTAGCCGTCGCTGGTCGGGGTGTCGCCGCCGACCAGTACCGGTTTTTTCCATTCATCGATGTAGGTGAGGATCGCCGCGTGCTTGCCGGCCATCCAAGTTGCCGGGGTCCACAGGTACGGCGTCAGCTCCAGGCCGAGGTTGGCCTTCTCGTCATACTTGCCCGCTGTGATCTGCTTGCGCGCAGTAGTCAGTTCTTGCGTCTCGCGGTTTTTCAGCAGCAGGCTGACGCCAATGACGTTCTGCGGTTTGACGTTGTAGCCGTACTTCGGATCCGCCGCGACCATGCGCACCAGTTCCTCAGAGGCAGCGGTCATCACGTAAACCTCGATGCCGTTTTCCATCAGCTTGTTGTACAGCTCTTGCTGGCCGGTGAAGATCTTCGGCGGGTTGACGTCGAGTGTCTTCACCACATCGCCTTCGTAATAGGTCGCCGGCACCGGTTTGCCCGAAGCCATCAGCTCATCGACGTAGCCCTTGAGTTCCTTGAGAGTGAAACCGGAGAACACTTGCGCCACCCACGGATAGCAGACCATGTCGTCGACTTCGCAGAGGCGGTAGTAGTAACTGAACAGGCTTTCCTTGTGCTCGGCGGTGTCCTTGAACGGCATCAGTTTCAGCGACGGGTCAAGTTTGTCGCGGGTGATCAGGCCCTTGTTTTCCATGAACGGCAGCAAGGATTCTTCGAGGTCGTAGCGGTAACTGGTGTTGTCCATGTCGAACACCGCGTAGTTACCCTTATTGGCATTGGCCGCGATCATCGCGTCCAGCGCCTTGGCCTGATCCGCCGGCCAGTGCTTGAGGTCCGTGGCCAAGGCCTGACCAGCCAGGCCCGCCGCCAGTGCGACCGCCCACAACGTGCGTGCAATTCTCATAGCGCTACTCCCCGATCGAAAGAGTTCGACGCTAACAAATAAGTGTGACAACCCCCGCCTGTCTGCGACCGCACGCGTCCGTATCGCGCCAGAAACATCGCCGGCAACGACACGGGCTTATTCCAAAAACGACGGCCCCCCAGCCATTTCGGTATTAAATCATTGCAAATCAAGCTGTTAGGCTTGCCGGTTCGCAGCAGCCCCGGACGGCTGTTGGCAAAGTCTTTTCTGGAGTCCTCATGAATCTACCGTTGATTCTCAACCTGCTGGTGTTCCTCGCCCTGCTCGTCGGTCTGGCGCAAACCCGTCACACCACCTGGAGCCTGGCGAAAAAAGTCCTGCTGGCGCTGGTGCTCGGCGTGGCGTTCGGCGTGGCGCTGCACACGATTTACGGTGCCGGCAATCCGGTACTGAAAGCCTCGATCGGCTGGTTCGATCTGGTCGGCAACGGCTACGTGCAGTTGCTGCAGATGATCGTCATCCCACTGGTGTTCGCCTCGATCCTCAGCGCGGTGGCGCGTCTGCACAACGCTTCGTCGCTGGGCAAGATCAGCTTCCTGACCATCGGCACGCTGCTGTTCACCACGGCGATTGCCGCGCTGATCGGCATCGGCCTGACCAATCTGTTCGGCCTCACCGCCGAGGGACTGGTCGCCGGCACTCAGGAAATGGCCCGTCTGCAAACCATTCAGAACGACTACGCCGGCAAGGTCGCCGACTTGAATGTGCCGCAACTGCTGCTGTCGTTCATTCCGCAGAACCCGTTCGCCGACCTGGCGCGAGCCAAGCCGACCTCGATCATCAGCGTGGTGATTTTCGCCGCGTTCCTCGGCGTGGCTGCCCTGCAACTGCTCAAGGATGACGTCGAGAAAGGTCAGAAAGTGATCAACGCCATCGACACCCTGCAAGCCTGGGTGATGCGTCTGGTGCGGCTGGTGATGAAACTGACCCCGTACGGCGTGCTGGCGCTGATGACCAAAGTGGTCGCTGGCTCCAACCTGCAGGACATCATCAAGCTCGGCAGTTTTGTCGTGGTGTCGTATCTGGGTCTGGGCCTGATGTTCGTGGTCCACGGCGTGCTGGTATCGGCGGCCGGGATCAACCCGCTGCGTTTCTTCCGCAAGATCTGGCCGGTGCTGACCTTCGCGTTCACCAGCCGTTCGAGCGCAGCGACCATTCCGCTGAGCATCGAAGCGCAGACCCGGCGCCTGGGCATTCCATCGTCAGTGGCGAGTTTTGCCGCATCTTTCGGCGCGACCATCGGCCAGAACGGTTGCGCCGGCCTCTACCCAGCCATGCTGGCAGTCATGGTTGCACCGACCGTGGGCATCAACCCGCTCGACCCGCTGTGGATCGCGACGCTGGTGGCGATTGTGACCTTGAGTTCGGCGGGCGTGGCCGGTGTCGGCGGCGGCGCGACTTTCGCCGCACTGATCGTGCTGCCGGCGATGGGTTTGCCGGTGTCGCTGGTGGCGCTGCTGATTTCGGTTGAGCCGTTGATCGACATGGGCCGTACGGCGTTGAATGTCAGTGGTTCGATCACCGCGGGTGCGATTACCAGTCAGGTGATGCAGCAGACCGATAAAGAGCTGCTGGATGCCGATGAGCATGCGGAACTCGCTCAGGCTTGATTAGCGCCTGACAGACCACTATCGCGAGCAGGCTCACTCCTACATTTGGAATGCGTTCCCCCTGTAGGAGTGAGCCTGCTCGCGATGCTCTTAAGCCTTCTCCCAAATTTCGAAGTTGTACGCGGGTTTGTCGCCCTCAGCCGCGTTCGGAACGTTCGACACCAGTGTCCACTGGCTCAAATCAAACTCCGGAAACCACGCATCCCCTTCCGGGCTCAGCGCGACGCGGGTCAGGTACAGACGATCCGCTTGGGCCAGCCCTTGCGCATACAACTGCGCGCCGCCAATCAGCATCAACTCATCGACGCCTTGCTCTTTCGCCCATTCTTCGGCGCGAGCGACGGCGGTGTCCAGCGATGGATACACTTCGGCGCCTTCGAGCGACAAATCGGTCTGGCGGCTGACGACGAGGTTCAAGCGCCCCGGCAGCGGTCGGCCGAGCGAATCCCAGGTCTTGCGGCCCATGATGATCGGCTTGCCGAGGGTCATGGCCTTGAAGTATTTGAAGTCCCCCGGCAGGTGCCAGGGCATGCTGTTGTCGACGCCGATCACGTGGTTTTCACCGAGCGCTGCGATCAGGCTGAGGGGCAGTGATTTAGTCATGCCGGCGAGGATACCAGAGCCGCGCTTACCCCGATAAGCGCCACAGCGGTTATGCTCAACGCTCATTTAAGCGACGGGACGCCGCGTGACTGAACTGACTCCACTGCAAAACCTCTGGCTTACCGAAACCATCCGCCTGCGCGAAGAATACGCAGGCCCCCTGGATGACCTGGAAGCCAATCGTCTGGCGCGCACCGCTGGCGGCGATCTGCCGAGCCGCATTCAGCGCCGGGCGCGCTGGCTGGCCGACCGCGACGGGCTGACGCCGGCACTCAAGCACTGGCTGCAAGGCGCTCGCCTGGCGTGGGTGCTGCTGAGCATTTTCGCGGTATTGAGCGGTGCCGGGCTGGCCTTCGCCGCGCTGGGGCAAACCCCGGTCAACGTATTCTGGGCCTTGGGCAGCCTGCTCGGTCTGAACCTGATTCTGCTGCTGAGCTGGGCGCTGGGCCTGGTGTTTGCCGGCGAACACGGCGCGACGCTGGGCCGCGTGTGGCTCTGGCTCAGCGAAAAACTCGCCCGTGACGCCAAAGCTGCGCAACTGGCGCCGGCACTGCTGTTGCTGCTGCAACGCCGCAAACTCAATCGCTGGGCACTCGGCACGCTGGTCAATGGTTTGTGGTTGCTGGCCATGCTCAGTGCCTTGGTCGTCCTGCTGATGCTGATGGCCACCCGACGCTACGGCTTCGTCTGGGAAACCACGATTCTCAGCGCAGAAACGTTTATCCACCTGACCCGGACGTTGGGCAGCCTGCCGGCGCTGCTCGGCTTCAATGTGCCGACAGTCGAGATGATTCGCGCCAGCGGCGACGCGGCGCTGGATATCGAAAGTGCCCGGCAGGCCTGGGCGACCTGGCTGGTCGGGGTGCTGGTGGTTTACGGCGTGCTGCCGCGCTTGCTGCTCGCGCTGCTTTGCTGGTGGCGCTGGAACAGCGGCAAAGCCGCGCTGCGTCTGGACCTCAATCTGCCCGGCTACGCGCAATTGCGCGAGCGGTTGATGCCGACCAGCGAACGCCTCGGCGTCAACGACCCTGCGCCTGCGCAACTGCACCGCGTCGACAGCAGCGTCGGCGAACTCGCCAGCGAAGGCGCGCTGCTGGTCGCCATCGAACTTGACGAACAACGCCCATGGCCGCCCGCGTTACCGAAAAGCGTCAGCAACGCCGGCATCCTCGACAGCCGCGAATCGCGGCACAAACTGCTCGAACAACTCAGCCGTTTTCCCCCGGCACGCCTGGCGATTGCCTGTGATCCACGGCGCTCGCCGGATCGCGGCAGCCTCGCGCTGATCGCCGAACTGGCGCGCAATGCCGGCGCCACCCGCGTCTGGCTGCTGCAGGCGCCGCCCGGCGAAGCACTGGATGCCGATCGCTTGGGTGACTGGCATGTCGCCCTGCAACAGCTGGAACTACCTTTCGCCGATTGCGCGCCGCTGAACTGGCTGGAGACGGGCCATGATTGATCTGCGCAAAGCGCCGCTGAAACTCGCGGTGGTCGGCCACACCAACGTCGGCAAGACCTCCCTGCTGCGCACGCTGACCCGCGATGTCGGCTTCGGCGAAGTCTCCCATCGCCCGAGCACCACACGACATGTCGAAGGCGCACGGTTGTCGGTGGACGGCGAGCCGCTGCTCGATCTCTACGACACGCCGGGGCTGGAAGATGCGATCGCCCTGCTGGATTTTCTCGAACGCCTGGAGCGCCCCGGCGAACGCCTCGACGGCCCGGCGCGGTTGGCGCGGTTCCTCGATGGCAGCGAGGCGCGCCAGCGCTTCGAGCAGGAAGCCAAGGTGCTGCGACAACTGCTCGCTTCCGACGCCGGCCTTTACGTGATCGACGCCCGCGAACCGGTATTGGCCAAGTACCGCGACGAACTGGAAGTGCTCGCCAGTTGCGGAAAACCGCTGCTGCCGGTATTGAATTTCGTCAGCAGCGCCAACCATCGCGAACCCGATTGGCGTGAAGCGCTGGCACGCTTGGGTCTGCATGCGCTGGTGCGTTTCGACAGCGTGGCGCCGCCGGAAGATGGCGAGCGGCGCTTGTATGAAAGCCTGGCGCTGCTGCTGGAAACCGCCCGCCCGCAACTCGAGAGATTGATCGCCGATCAACAGGCCCAGCGCGTCGCCCGCCAGCAGAGCGCCGCACGCTTGATTGCCGAGTTATTGATCGACTGCGCCGCCTGCCGACGCAGCGTGGTCAGCGAGGCCGAGCAGGAACAGCAGGCAATCAGCGAACTGCGCAAGGCGGTCCGTCAGCGTGAGCAGAAATGCGTCGAGGCGTTGCTCAAGCTCTACGCATTCCGTCCGCAGGACGCGGCAGCCAGTGATTTGCCGTTGCTCGACGGCCGTTGGGGCGATGACCTGTTCAACCCGGAAACCCTGAAACAGCTCGGCGTACGGGTCGGCGGCGGGATCGCGGCAGGCGCGGCCGCCGGGGCCGGCGTCGATCTGCTGGTCGGCGGCATCACCCTCGGCGCAGCGGCGCTGGCCGGGGCGATCGCCGGCGGCGCACTGCAAACGGCGCGCGGTTATGGCAGCCGTTTGCTCGGCAAGATCAAGGGTCAGCGGGAATTGACCGTGGATGACGGCGTGGTGCGGCTGTTGGCGTTGCGGCAGCGGCAACTGGTACTGGCGCTGGATCAGCGTGGGCATGCGGCGATGGACGCGGTTCAGGTTGCAACACCTGTGGATAAAACCTGGCGCGAAGGCAAGTTGCCGGAAGCCTTGAACAAGGCGCGGGCGCATCCGCAGTGGTCGTCGCTCAATCCGCATCCGAAGCTGAATCAGGCCGAAAGGCAGGAGCAGGTTGAGGCGCTGGTCGGTAAGGTGCTTGAGCTTTAGATCGCTACCCCCTCACCCCAGCCCTCTCCCCCAAGGGGGCGAGGGGGAAAGGGAGCCGATTTTTGTGCTTTTCATAATCTGAGTTCGACTCGATACCTCAGCCCGTTGTATGACCAAAGAACATCTCGGTCAGCCCCCTCTCCCTCCGGGAGAGGGCTGGGGTGAGGGCAGCAATCACATGGCTGCCAACAACGTCACGGCCTTGCGCTTCAAAAACTCAAGATCCACCACAGGCACCGCCACCTCCTTCGCCAATTCATCCCACTGGCGCATCCGCAGGCTGACCGCACACAACGGATCCCGCGCAAACACATCCGCCTCGGCCTCCGTCATCACCCCGCCCTGATACCCCAACGTACGCCGACTCGCTTCACTCAAGCGCTCGAAATACCCCGGTTCACGCAGCGTCAGATAACGCTTGGCCTGAACGTGATACTCCACCAGCCGCGCCAGCCGTTCGCTGAAACCCGCCTCACGCAGATAATCCGCACCCAGCCGCTCATGGCTGACGACGCCATAACCGCCCATGTTCTGCGCACCCTCGGCACACAAATGGCCGATGTCGTGAAAGAACGCCGCGAGCACCACTTCATCATCGCAGCCCTCAGCCATGGCCAGCTCGGCTGCCTGCGACATGTGTTCAAGCTGCGACACTGGTTCGCCGATGTAATCACTGGCGCCGAAACGTTCATACAAGCCGAACACCCGCGCCACAACTTGCTCCGGATTCATGCCTCCTCCAGCCACTGCGCAATGTTGCGCTCGGCCATGGCCGGGCCGACGCTCATGCCGACGCCGGTGTGCATCAGCGCCACGCTCAAGCCCGGTGCCGGGCGCAGCAATGAAAACGGACCCGGCCCGCGAGAACCATAGACGCCCTGCCAGCGCTCGACCACTTGCACCTTGCAACCGAGGGTCTGCTCGGCCAGTTCGAGCATCCAGTTATCCACTTGCTCGGCGTTGAACGGCAACGGATCGCTGCCGTAATGGTGCGAGTCGCCAATGATCAGTTCGCCATACGGCGTCGGGCTGATCAGCAGGTGGATGCCGTTGTCATGCAGGTGCGGTTGCTCGCGCAGGATCTGCGCCTGCACCGCCGCCGCTTCGGGCAGATCGGCGAAGGCGCCGTAGTGCACGCAACTCAGACCGGTAAGCAAGGCGTGTTGCAGGTTCAGTTCCGTGTGCGGTTTGGCGCGGAGCATTTGCAGGCGGCAGATTTGCGGTTCGAGCGCGGCAATCGGCTCGGCGAGCAAGGTCTGATAATCGTGGCCGGAGCAGACGATGATCTGCGGCGCGGTAAAACTGCCGGCGGTACTGTGCAACCGCCCTGGCTCAACGTCGCGTACCAGGGTGGAGAAGTGGAATTCGACACCGAGGTCGCGGCGCAGGTAGTCGATCAGCGCCGGAATCGCTTCGCGTGAGTACAACTGTTGATCATCCCTGCCATGCAGCGCGGCGCGGTGATGGCTGAATTGACCGCCGTACAGATCACGCAATGCGGCACCGCGCAGCAGCTCGACGTTGTAGTCGTGCTCCTGCGCACGACCGGCGCAGAACGCTTCGAGCAGCTGATCTTCGGCTTCGCTGCGGGCAAACAGGTAAGAGCCGTTGCGCTTGATCTGCAAGCCGGCGAGTTGCGCCCAGTCGCCCCAGATCTCGCGACTGGCCTTGGCCAGTTCGAGCATGGTGCCGGGCGGCTGGCCGGTCACGAGCGCCTGGCCGAAGTTGCGCACCGAGGCGCCGAGTGGCGTGGCGGTGCGTTCGAATACGGCGACCTTAAGGCCGCGCTTGGCCGCGGCGTAGGCGTGGGACAGGCCGAGGATGCCGGCGCCGACGATGAGCAGGTCTTTGGGGTGTGTCATTAAGAGGTACTCTGAATGCGCGACCGTAATCGCTGGCAAGCCAGCTCCCACAAGTATCGAGGTGTTCACAAATTACGTGTCCACCGCAAAACCCTGTGGGAGCTGGCTTGCCAGCGATGAGGCCCTGTCAGTCGATAAAGATCTTACTTGGCCGCCACTTTCTCGGACTTGCCGTCATAGCGCTTGCGCCATTCGGTCAGGATCTCGTCGCGATTCTTCGAGGCCCAGGCGAAGTCGTTCTTGATCAGACGCTGCTCGTAATCGGCGGGCAGTTCGGTCTGCGGCTTGGCGATCCCCGGCTGGGCGAGCACGGCGAAGTTCTCTTTATACAAATCCATCGCCTCGGCACTGGCAGAGAAATCGGCGAGTTTCTTCGCCGCCTCTTCGTGCGGCGTGCCTTTGATTACCGCTGTCGCTTCGATCTCCCAGCCCAGGCCTTCCTTCGGCAGGATGATGTCCAGCGGCGCGCCCTGGCGCTTGAGCTGAACGGCCGGGTATTCAAAGGAAATACCAATCGGGAATTCCCCCGCCGCCGCCAGTTTGCACGGCTTGGAACCGGAGTGAACGTACTGGCCGATGTTCTGGTGCAGGCCGTCCATATAGGCCCAGCCCTGCTTCTCGCCGAAGGTCTGCAGCCAAGCGCTGACGTCGAGGAAACCGGTGCCGGACGACGCCGGGTTGGGCATGACGATCTTGCCCTTGTACTCAGGCTTGGTCAGGTCCTGCCAGCTCACTGGCTTGGTCAAACCCTGCTTTTCGGCCTCGACGGTGTTGAAGCAAATGGTCGCCGCCCAGACGTCCATGCCGACCCACGCCGGCGGGTTGGCAGCGTCGCGGTAGTTCGCGCCGATCTTGCCGAGATCCTTCGGCGCGTAGCTTTGCAGCATGCCTTGCTGATCGAGGATCGCCAGGCTGGAAGCGGCCAGGCCCCACACCGCGTCAGCCTGCGGTCGCGCTTTTTCGGCGAGGAGTTTGGCGGTGATGATCCCGGTGGAGTCACGCACCCATTTGATCTCGACGTCGGGGTTGGCTTTCTCGAACGCTTCCTTGTAGGACTTCAGTTGCTCGGCTTCGAGGGCGGTGTACACCGTCAACTCGGTTTTCGCCGCGAAGGCATTCAGGCTGAAAGAGGCGAGCACAGCAGCGGCCAGGGCCATAGGCTTGAACATGATCGTTTTCCTGTGATGAGTTGAACGGGGTTGGAATCAGTGACCGGGCGCGGTTTGCCGCCAGGCCTGGGAACGGCGCAGCAAGCCGCGCGAAGCCCACGCCAGCAGCAAGGACACGCCCGCCGAGGTGAACAGAATCAGGGTCGACATCGCCGCCGCACCGCCGACGTTGCCGGCGTCATCCATGTTCAGCACCGCCACCGCGGCGAGGATGGTGTCGGGGCTGTAGAGGAAGATCGCCGCCGACACCGTGGTCATCGCCGAGACGAACAGGTAGCGCACGATGTCCAGCAGCGCCGGCAGGCAGATCGGCACGGTCACGCGCAAGTAATGCCGATACAGCGGCGCTTTCAGCGACAGCGCCGCCGCTTCGAACTCAGCGTCGAGCTGGCGCAGCGCGGTGGTCGCGGTCATTTGTGCGGTGGTCAGATAGTGCGCAATGGTGCAGACGATCAGCAGCGTCATCGTCCCGTACAGCACGTGCAGCGGGTTGCCGCTGAGGTTGAAGAAGAAAACGTAACCCAGGCCAAGCACCAGTCCCGGCACGGCCATCGGCACGAAGCTGAGCATGCGTAGCGTGAGGTTCAAGCCGCGCTGGGTGCGGGTTTTCTCCATCAGATAAGCGCCGGTGAAGATCAGCACGCTGCCGATAAGCGCCGTACCCAATGCCATTTTCAAACTGTTGCCGTAGGCCAGCCAGCCGCCGCCAGCGGTCTCGTTGAACTGGTAATGGTTGAGCGACAGTGACAGGTTGTATGGCCAAAACTTCACCAGGGACGAGAACACCGCCATGCCGAACACCAGAATCAAAGCGGCGCTGATCAACACGACAATCGCCAGATAGCAGCCGTCGCGCAGGGTCGACGGTGTCGGTTTGAACACCTGCGCGCGACCGCTCATGGAGTCGCCATGCCGACGGCGCAGCCAGGCATCGACCCCGAAACTGAACAGCGCCGGCAGCAGCAACACCATGCCGATCAACGCGCCGCGCCCGAACTGCTGTTGGCCGACCACGGCTTTGTAGGCCTCCAGCGCCAGCACTTGATAGTCGCCACCGACCACCACCGGCACACCGAAATCGGTGATGGTCAGGGTGAACACCAGACAGAACGCGGCGAACACTGCCTGCCGTGTCGCCGGCCAGGTGATGCTGCGAAACGCCTTGGCCGGACTGGCGCCCATGCTCGATGCGGCGTCGAACAGGCGCGCATCGGCCAGCGACAACGCCGACAGCAAAATCATCAGCGCATGCGGGAAAGTGTAAATCACCTCGCCGAGCACGATGCCCCAGAATCCGTAGATGTTGTCCGAGAGCAGCCCGCGCAACATGCCCTGGTTGCCGAACAGATAGACCAACGCGATCCCCGGCAGCATCGACGGCGCCATCAGCGGCAGCAACGAGATCCCCCGCCAGATGCCTTTGCCTGGAATCAGCGTGCGTTGCAGGGCGTAGGCAAACAGGTAGGCCAGCGGTACGACGATGGCCGCGACGCTCAGGGAAACCTTCAGGCTGTTGCCGAGCAGCCAGTGGAAATTCGCGCTGCTCAGCAGTTCCTGCGCCGCAACCCAGCCACCGCCCTGCCCGGCCTCGCTGCTGAAGCCGCGCCAGAAGATCGCCAGCAATGGCAGCAGGACCGCGACGCCAAGCAACAGCAGCAAGAGGACCTTGCCGCCGAGCACAAAGATCCGATCGCCGATTTCGGCACGGGAAGTCTGCCGTACCTGCTTGGTCGGCAAGGGCAAGGCAATCCCGGCGCTCATCAGGCAAACACCTGCAGGCTGCGCGGCGGCAAGGCGACCATGATTTGCTGCGCACCCAGACGCGGCATCGCTTCCGGTGCCAGTTCGGCGAGCAGCGCATGGCCGGGCAATTGATCGAGTTCGAAGCTCATGCGGCAGCGGTTGCCGAGAAAGGTGATCTCGCGGACCTTGGCCGGGAACAGGTTTTCTTCGTGCACCGGCGGGTTGACGTTGATCGCTTCCGGGCGGCAGAACAATCGACCCGAGGCGCTCTGCACGCTGCCATCGGCCAGGCGCAGATTCATCCCGCCAACCTGGGCGTGGCTGTCGCTGCTGCGCTGGAACGGCAGCCAGTTACCCTGACCGACGAACTCGGCCACGAACGGCGTGGCCGGACGGTTGTAGATTTCCTGCGGGGTGGCGTATTGCTCGACGCGGCCGTTGTTCATCACCGCGATGCGGTCGGCCATCAGCATGGCTTCGTCCTGGTTGTGCGTGACCATCAGGGTGGTGATGCCGAGGTTGCGCTGCAGCTGGCGCAGCTCGGTGCACAGATGCTCACGAACGCGAGCGTCGAGGGCCGACATCGGCTCATCGAGCAACAGCAGTGACGGTGCCGGCGCCAGCGCGCGGGCCAGCGCAACACGCTGTTGCTGGCCGCCGGACAACTGGCCGGGGTACTTTTTCTCGCTGCCGGTGAGGCCGACCAGTTCGAGCATCTGCCCGACACGGCGACGCACTTCATCGCGACCGCTGCCAGCGAGGCCGTAGGCAATGTTCGCTTCGACGGTCAGATTGGGGAACAGCGCGTAGGACTGGAACAGAATCCCGTAGTCACGCGCTTGCGGGGCGAGGTGCGAGACGTCGCGATCGCCCAGATACAACTCGCCGCTGTCCTGTTTTTCCAGCCCGGCGATGCAGCGCAGCAGCGTGGTCTTGCCACAACCCGACGGGCCGAGCAGACAGACCAGTTCACCGGCGGCGACATCGAGCGAGACGTTATCCAGCGCGGTGAACGCGCCGAAGCGCTTCTGTACGCTCCGCACTTTCATCGGCGCACCGGGGTTGGTCAGGGCAGTTGCGATGGCAGGGTTCATGGGCAGACCTCATCAAACGGATGAGGCCAATCCTAGGGTTGTAATGCGTCCGTCATGTGGCAGTGAGGCAAAAACCGCCGATAGTGACATTCGGGGATTTTGGTTCACTGCCGATCGTTCCCACGCTCCGCGTGGGAATGCCTCAACGGACGCTCCGCGTTCGGCCTTTGGGACGCAGAGCGTCCCGGGCTGCATTCCCACGCGGAGCGTGGGAACGATCATTACGCGGGGGACATCTCTTGGGCCAAGCCGAGAAACGCCGCCGGCAACCGCGCGCCCTTCCTCTCTTTGAGGCAATACAGATACTCGGGAATCTGCGGCGCATTCTCGATCGTCAGCACACGCAGCTGCGGATCATGCGGCACCTCCTGGCGGGCGATGATGCTGATGCCGATGTTGCGCAGCACCGCCTCGCGGATCGACTCGCGGCTGCCGATCTCCAGCAGCGGCCCGAAACTCACGCCGGCGCTGGCCAGCAATTCTTCGGTCAGGCGCCGCGTGGTCGAGCCGGATTCCCGCATCAACAAGGTGTGACCGGCCAGCGCCGCCAACGCCACATGCGTCTGCGTCGCCAGCGGATGGTTGCGATGCACGGCCAGCACCAGCGGATCAGTGCCGAGCACCCGGCGAATCAGCCGCGCATCATCCAGCAACTGCGATGACGCGGCGATGTCCACCCGGTAATCCTCCAGCGCTTCGAGGACCTGCTGCGAGTTGCCGATTTCCACCGACACTTCCACCTGCGGCAAGCGTTCGCGAAAGGTCTTCACCAGATCGAGGATGTAATAAGGTGCCGTCGCGGCGATGCGCAAGGTGCCTTGCACCTGACCGCTGTTGCGCAGAAAGAACTCGATGTCGGCCTCTTGCTGCAACAGCGTCTTGACCATTGGCAGCAAACGCGCGCCTTCGTCGCTGACGCTGAGACGGCGGCCGCCGCGGTAGAACAGCTCCACCGAATACTGGCTTTCCAGATTGCGGATCTGCGTGGTCACGGTCGGTTGGCTGAGGCCGAGTTTCTTCGCCGCCAGCGTGATGCTGCCCAGGCGGGCGACCATGTAAAACGCTTTCAGCTCGGCACTCAGCACAACCCACCCTCGTCACTTACTTGCGCAGCAGGCGCAAACCGTTGAACACCACCAACAGACTCACGCCCATGTCGGCAAACACCGCCATCCACATGGTGGCGAGCCCGGCGAAGGTTACCCCAAGAAAGATAGCCTTGATCACCAAGGCCAACGCGATGTTTTGTTTCAGAATGCTGGCGGTGTTGCGCGACAGGCTGATGAACGCCGGGATCTTGCGCAGATCGTCGTCCATCAACGCGACATCGGCGGTTTCGATCGCAGTATCAGTACCGGCAGCGGCCATAGCGAAACCGATCTCGGCGCGGGCCAGTGCCGGCGCGTCATTGATGCCGTCGCCGACCATGCCGACCCGGTGGCCCTTTTTGTACAGAGCTTCGATGGCTTGCAGTTTGTCGGTCGGCAGCAGATCGCCTCGGGCTTCGTCGATGCCGACCTGCGCGGCAATCGCCTCGGCCGTGTGTGCATTGTCACCGGTGAGCATCAGGGTTTTCACCCCGAGTTCATGCAACTGACGAATCGCCTCCCGGCTGCTTTCCTTGACCGTGTCAGCCACTGCGAACAGCGCCAGCGGGCCAGAGCTGTCGAGCAGCAGCACCACGGACTTGCCCTGTTTCTCCAGTGCAAACAGCTTCTCTTCCAGTTGCGGCGAGCACAGGCCCAGCTCTTCAACCAGACGATGGTTGCCCAAGTGGTAGGTCTGTCCATTGATCTGGCCTTTGACGCCGCGCCCGCCGAGCGCTTCGAAGTTATCCACAATCGGCGCGGCGGAGTTTTTATCCACAGCGGCATTGGCGATGGCCAGCGATACCGGGTGATCGGAGCGCCCGGCCAAGGCGGCGGCGATGGCCGGCGCGGTGCTCTCGGCGGTTGCTTCCAGGCACAGGTAATCGGTCTGCACCGGTTTGCCGTGGGTGATCGTTCCGGTTTTATCCAGCGCCAGATAATCGAGCTTGAAACCGCCCTCCAGGTACACGCCGCCCTTGACCAGAATGCCCTTGCGCGCCGCTGCGGCGAGGCCGCTGACAATGGTCACCGGGGTGGAAATCACCAGCGCACACGGGCACGCGACGACCAGCAGCACCAGGGCGCGATAGATCCAGTCGAACCACACGGCGCCCATGAACAGCGGCGGGATAATCGCCACAGCCAGGGCAAACACGAACACCGCCGGGGTATAGATTTTCGAGAACTGGTCGACGAAACGCTGTGTCGGTGCACGCGCACCCTGAGCCTGTTCGACGGCGTGGATGATCCGCGCCAGGGTCGAGTTGTTCGCCGCTGCGCTGACCGTGTATTCCAGCGAACCGGCCTGGTTGATGGTGCCGGCGAAGACTTTATCGCCAATGGTCTTTTCCACCGGCAGGCTTTCACCGGTGATCGGTGCCTGATCAATCGTCGAGCTGCCGCTGACCACCTCACCGTCCAGCGCGATGCGCTCGCCCGGTTTCACCCGCACGCGGGCGCCCAGTCCGGCGCTTTTCACCTCTTGTTCAGCCCAGCTTCCGTCCGCCTGCAAGACCGTCGCTTGTTCCGGGGTCATCTGCATCAAGCCACTGATCGCATTGCGCGCCCGGTCCAGCGAACGTGCTTCGATCAGTTCGGCAACGGTGAAGAGGAACATCACCATCGCCGCTTCCGGCCATTGGCCGATGAGGATCGCGCCGGTCACGGCGATGCTCATCAGCGCATTGATGTTGAGGTTAAGGTTCTTCAGGGCGATCCAGCCCTTTTTATAGGTGCCGAGGCCACCGCTGAGGATTGAGACCAGTGCAATGATCGCCACTACCCAGGTCGGCGCAGCGTTGCTGAAGTGGATGACTTCGGCGGCCAGCGCCGCGACACCGGACAGCGCCAGCGGCCACCAGTGTTTTTTCACCGGCGCCGGGGCCGGCGCTTCGACGCCCGCCTCCAGCGGCTCGGCGTGCATGCCAATCGACTTGATCGCGTCCACGATCGGCGCCGTGTCCGCCAGGTTGTGGGTGACGCCGAGCACGCGGTTGATCAGGTTGAATTCCAACTGCTGGATGCCCGCCAGTTTGCCCAGCTTGTTCTGGATCAGCGTCTGCTCGGTCGGGCAGTCCATCGCCTCGATGCGGAAGCTGCTCAGGCGCGCGTCGGCGCTGGTCGCTTCGCTCAGTTGCACCAAGGCAGGCGCAGCGGCTTTCGACGAGCAGCAGGCATCTTCGTGCGAATGAACCGGGGCCGGCGCAGCTTTCGACCCGCAGCAGGCATCGCCGCCATGCGCATGTTGATGCACAGGCTGCAATTTATGGCTGTGATCGTGCCCGTCGCCCGGCTTGTGGGTGTGAGGGTGGGTGTGCTGGGAATCGCTCATTGGTCGCGTCCATGAAGGTGCCTGTTGCCAAGTAAAGACCCTGTAGCCACTATAGGGTCAAGCACCCTTTTGGAGATGGCTGTCATGAAGATCGGCGAACTGGCGAAACTCACCGACTGCGCGGTGGAAACCATCCGCTACTACGAACGCGAAAACCTGCTGCCGGAACCGGCCCGCAGCGACGGCAACTACCGCGTCTACACCCAGGCCCACGCCGAACGCCTGACCTTCATCCGCAACTGCCGCACCCTCGACATGACCCTCGAAGAAATCCGCAGCCTGCTCGCCCTGCGCGACAGCCCGCAGGATCAGTGCGAAAGCGTCAATGCGCTGATCGATGAGCACATTCAGCATGTGAAAGCGCGGATTGATGGGTTGATGGCGTTGCAGACGCAACTGCTCGACCTGCGCCAACGCTGTGGCGAAGGACCAGAGGCGGATCAATGCGGGATCTTGCAGCGGCTGGAGGTGAGTGGCGGGGTTGTTGCGACCGAGGTCGAACACTCCCACGTGGGCCGTAGCCACGGCCATTGAGCCTATGCAAATCGAAATGTAGGAGTGAGCCTGCTCGCGATAGCGGTGGTTCAGTCACATCGCTATTGGATGTGCTGACGTCATCGCGAGCAGGCTCACTCCTACAAGTGGTATTGCGTGGTTGCTTAGACCGCCATCGGCGCGGTCATTGGCGCATGGTGCTCGTAGCCCTCCAGCGAGAAATCGCTCGGCTCGACCAGCTCCAGCCACTCCGGCTGGTACACGCCAGTCTTGGCAAACTCCGGCACGCGGTCGGAGATTTTCAGTTTCGGCATGGCGAACGGCTCGCGCTTGAGCTGTTCGTTGAGCATGTCCAGATGGTTCTCGTAGACGTGCGCATCACCGATGAAATAGGTGAACCAGCGCGGCGTGTAGCCGGTCAGGCGACCGATCAGGCTCAGCAGCGCGGCGCCTTCGGTGAGGTTGAACGGCGTGCCCAGGCCCAGGTCATTCGAACGGATGTACAGCGTCAGAGAAATCTCTTTGGTCTCGACATTCGGGTGGAACTGGTACAGCAGATGGCATGGCGGCAGGGCCATTTCATCGAGCTGAGCGACGTTCCAGCCGTGGAACAGAATGCGACGGCTGCCCGGATCCTTGATGATCGTGTCGACGCACTGGCGCACCTGGTCGATGGCTTTGTACAGCACCACGTAGGCCTGGCCGTCTTCTTCGCCTTGGGCGATCTGCTTGTAGCCGTTGTTCAGGGTTTGTTCGATGGCTGCGGTGTTGCTCAGCGGGATCTGCTTGTACGCCGGCCACTTGCGCCATTGCACGCCATAGATCTCACCGAGGTCGTCGTCGCCCTGACGGAACGGGTTGGCCAGCCACTGCGCGTTTTCGTTGGCATTCTGGTCCCAGACCTTGCAGCCCAGCGCACGAAACTCGGCAGCGTTGTTCACACCACGGAGGAAGCCGCACATCTCGCCGATCGCCGATTTGAAGGCCATTTTGCGCGTGGTGATCGCCGGGAAGCCTTCCTGCAGATCGAAACGCAGCATCGCCCCCGGAAAACTGATGGTGTTGATGCCGGTGCGGTTGGCCTGTTTGGTGCCGTTCTGGATGACGTGCGAGACCAGTTCGAGATATTGCTTCATGAGTTACCTGTGTCCTTTGAGCCCCGGCGTCGCGCGCCGGGGTTCGTAGTTTAAGCCGTCGGGGCGAGCGGCGCTGCCGGGGCGCGACGATAGGCCAGCCAGATCAGGAACAGCCCGCCGACGATCATCGGCACGCACAGCACCTGGCCCATGGTCAGCCAGTTCCAGGCCAGATAGCCCAGCTGGGCATCCGGTACGCGAACGAACTCGACGATGAAACGGAAGATCCCATAGAACAGCGCGAACATCCCCGACACCGCCATGGTTGGCCGCGGTTTGCGCGAGAACAGCCACAGAATCAGGAACAGTGCGACGCCTTCGAGGGCGAACTGATACAGCTGCGATGGGTGACGCGGCAGTTGCGCCGGGTCGCTGAACGGCGGGAACACCATCGCCCATGGCACGTCGGTGGCCTTACCCCACAGCTCGGCGTTGATGAAGTTGCCGATACGCCCGGCACCCAGACCGATCGGCACCATCGGCGCGACGAAGTCCATCAACTGGAAAAACGACTTGCCGTTACGCTTGCCGAACCACAGGGCCGCAAGCATTACGCCGATGAAGCCGCCGTGGAACGACATGCCGCCCTTCCAGACTTCGAAAATCAGCGTCGGGTTGGCCAGATAAGCGCTCAAGTCGTAGAACAGCACATAACCCAACCGCCCGCCGACAATCACGCCCATCGATAGCCAGAACACCAGATCGGAAAGTTTTTCCTTGGTCCAGGTCGGGTCGAAACGGTTGAGCCGGCGCGACGCCAGCAGCCACGCACCGCCGATGCCGATCAGGTACATCAGCCCGTACCAGTGGATTTTCAGCGGACCGATGGCCAGGGCCACCGGGTCGATCTGCGGGTAAGGCAGCATTGCGACTCCTCGTAAGAGTGAAACCAGAATTCCCGGGCGACGCTGCCACCACAGGATTAAGCCAGGATTTTTACAGCAGGAAGCTCAACCCGACGCTGAACAGCAAAGCGGCGAACAGCCGTTTCAGCAAGCGCGGCGACAACCTGTGCGCCAGACGCGCGCCGAGACGGGCGAAGACCATGCTGGTCAGGGCAATGCCCAACAACGCCGGCAAATACACAAAACCGAGACTATGCGGTGGCAACAATGGATCGTGCCACCCCAGAATCATGAAACTTGCCGCACTGGCCAAAGCGATCGGCAGACCACACGCCGATGACGTCGCCACGGCCTGCTGCATCGGCACGCTGCGCCAGGTCAGAAACGGCACGGTCAGCGAGCCGCCACCAATACCGAAAATCGCCGAGGCCCAGCCAATCACCGTACCCGCCGCAGTCAGACCGAATTTACCCGGCACCGTTCGGCTGGCCTTGGGTTTGACGTCCAGCGCCAGTTGCACGGAGACCAGCAGGGCGAACACTCCAATGATCTTCTGCAGGTTCGGCCCGGAAATCGCCTCGGCCGTCAGCGCACCGAAACCGGCGCCGAGCAGAATGCCGACGGTCATCCACATGAATATCGGCCAGCGCACCGCACCCCGGCGGTGATGCTCACGCACGGCATTGACCGAGGTGAAGATGATCGTCGCCAGCGACGTGCCGACCGCCAGATGGGTGAGAATCGACTGATCGAAACCCTGCAGGGTGAAACTGAACACCAGCACCGGGACGATAATGATCCCGCCGCCGACACCAAACAGCCCGGCCAGCACGCCCGCACAGGCGCCCAGCGCCAGATAGAGCAGAAATTCCACGAGCGTCTCCCCGGACCGCATCCGCAAAACAGGAGCGGCATGGTAACGGATGCACACCCTTTGGCTCCACTGGCGATGGATGCACGGAGGCCGGATGCGTAGAGTGAGCAAAAATCACACAAGGACCACCTTATGTGTCTGATCGTATTTGCCTGGCGCCCGGGCCATGCCCAGCCGCTGATCGTCGCGGCCAACCGAGACGAGTTCTATGCCCGGCCGAGCCTGCCATTGGCGTCGTGGCCCGAGTCGCCAGAGGTCCACGCCGGCCGTGACCTGGAAGCCGGCGGCACCTGGCTGGGGATTGGCGCCAATGGGCGCTTTGCCGCGCTGACCAACATTCGCGACCCGCAACAGCCGCCGGCGCTGAAGTCGCGCGGGGAACTGGTGGCGCGGTTTCTCAGCGGCAATGCGTCGATTGATGATTATTTGAGCGATGTGGTTGGCCGCGCCGGGGAATATGCCGGGTTTAACTTGCTGCTCGGCAATAGTCACGAGCTGTGGCATTTCAATGCGCGGGCGTCCGAGCCGGTGATGCTCGCACCAGGGGTTTATGGCTTGTCCAACGCCGGGCTCGATACGCCGTGGCCGAAGCTGCTCAAGGCCAAAGCGGCACTGAACGCGGTGCTGGACGATCCGCAGCCCGAGCGGTTGCTGGAATTACTGAGTGATGCGCAGACGCCGCCCGAAGCCGAGTTGCCGGATACCGGGGTGGGGATGGCGACTGAAGCGCTGTTGTCGAGCGTGTTTATTGCCAGCCAGAGTTACGGGACGCGGGCGAGTACGGCGCTGGTGGTGCAGGCGGATGGGACGCGGCGGATGGTTGAGCGCAGTTTTGGGCCGTATGGGGGACATTTGGGCGAAGTTGAGATTTGCGTTTAGTTCAAAAGCTTACCCTCACCCCCCGCCCTCTCCCTGTATGTACCGGACACATGGTAGACACATGTTCGGAGACATGGTGGACACTTTTAAATAGACACATTGCTCATCGCGAAGGAGATGGCC